>CAMZNJ010000012.1 GCA_947313825.1 uncultured Deferribacteraceae bacterium
TGTATCATGTATCATGTACCGTGTATCGGCTGAGTGTCTGAGCAGCTAAGCAGCTTGCCGGCACCTAAAAAACACCTACCATAACACAACTTGCCACTTTTCTCAAGTAATAATACTAAACCGAAATAGTGTGTCAACTTAGTCTTTGCTAGGCAAAGAGGGTGTGCGGAACATATCGCTCAAGTTGATGTTGAAGAAGTATGTGCCAAGTCGAAGAATAACAATGAAGGCTATGACGAATAGTTGTAGTGCCGTGATGGCAATACCGTGGGCGTCAAGGGTGATGAGCCCAACATAGTACATGGCACCGCCAAGCAAGGCTGCTGAGGCATAAACCTCCTTACGCAAAACAAATGGTGTGTCCCCAGCCAAAACATCCCGTATCATCCCGCCACCTGTGGCTGTAATCACGCCCATGAGAATGCAGGTGTACCAGTTCATACCCATGTCAAACCCTTTCTGCGTGCCGATTACAACGAAAACACCTAATCCAAGGGCATCAAAAATTACAACATATTTGTAAATATGATCCATGAACCTGTAAAGGGCATAACAGAAAATAATGGCAGCGATGATAATGTAGAGGTAGTTGACATCTTGGAAAAATGCGGGGGGGGTTGACCCTAGGATAACGTCGCGGGTTACACCGCCACCGATGGCAACAGCGGCAGCTAAGGTGAAGGCACCGTAGAGGTCAAACTTTTTGTAAAAGGCTAGCATGACGCCACTGATGGCGAAAGCAAATACTCCGATGTAGTCCAATATTAGAAGTAGCATGTTCCCCCCTGTTGCCCGTTGCTCCTAGCCCCCAAGTGGCTGTGCCTGCCTTGAGTGTATCGTTTCCACTCGTGAGCACTGCTTTGCAACACTCGCACTATGAGTTACAACAACAATCGTAACTCCTTGCCTATTGAGATTGTGGAATATATTCATGATCATTTCAGAGTTTTCGTTGTCCAAGTTCCCAGTGGGTTCGTCGGCGAGTAGAACTGCGGGGTTGTTTGCCATGGCTCTTGCAATTGCAACTCGTTGCTGTTCCCCCCCTGATAGCTCTAGTGGGTAGTGTTCTTCTCGGTTAGCGAGCCCCATGGTTGCTAGCAGGTTGTAGGCTTTGTTTTTGGCTTCGTCATGTTCTTTGCCTTGTATCATCATGGGCATCATTACGTTTTCGCTAGCGGAGAGCTCGTTTAGCAGGAAGTGCGACTGAAACACAAACCCTACTTCTTTGCCCCTCATGTGAGCCAGTTCTTGTTTGTTGAGTGTGTTTAGTTGTCGTCCTTTGTATGTTATTGTTCCTGCTGTTGGGCTTTCGAGGGATCCCAGCATGTGCATGAGTGTTGATTTCCCTGCCCCCGACGCTCCAACTATTGCGATCATTTCGCCCTGCTGAATCTCCATGTTGTAGTTATCGAAAACCACAACTTCACCAGTACGATTGTGGTGGTATGTTTTCACAATTTTTTGAGCCTGAAAAATTGCCCCCTTAGGTGTGGCATTGTCGAACGTTTCGAACGGTGATGTGTGTTGTTGAGCGTTTTTTTTGCTATTGAGGAAGTTGAGTTTATGAATCATCGCGAATACCCTCCAAAGGCTCCATCTTGCTTGCATGCTTTGCGGGGAAGTACGCTGCCAGCAGTGTGATGATTAGGGAGCTGATGGATACAATCACAAATGCACTTGGTATAATCTGAATGGGGATGGTGTCCACATTGTAAACCGATTCGGACAGTTCGATGATTTTGTATTTGCCCAAGATGTAGGATAGTACTAGTGCGATAATGTTTCCGAGAATAGTGCCGGTCAGCCCTAGGAAGAATCCGAGTCGTAGGAAGATATTGGTGATGCTTCTGTCAGTGGCACCCATGGATTTCATAATACCTATGTCCCGTTTTTTGTCGCGAGTGGTTACAGCCACCACACTTGCAATGTTGAAGGACGACACAACAATGATAATGATTAGGATGAGGAACATGGCGGCTTCTTCAAGCTTTAGTGCAGCGAATAGGGAGCTGTTGAGGCTTAGCCAGTCTTTTGCCGAAAATATAATGCCCAGTTTGTCGTTGATGGCGTCAGCCGTTTGTGCTGCGTGTTTGAAGCTGTTTGTTTTCACTGAGAACCCTGATATTTGGTCGTTAAACCCGTAAAACTGCTGTGCAGAGTTTAATGACATGTAGAGTAACGCCGCGTCGTATTCGTAAACGCCTGAGCTAAATATTGCCACAACAACAAACTTCTGCACCTTGGGCACAAATCCAAACGGTGTCGATGCCCCGTTGGGGGAAAGCAGTTCGATGACGTCGCCGATACCCAGTCCGAGGTTGGTTGCTGCCACCGATCCTATTGCGATTGTGGGCAGGCTGAGTAGTGTTATCGGTTTGCTTTCGGGTAAGCCCTCGGGGTTAATGTTGCTCCCCCCTAGGATGGCGTTTTCGCCAACAAATCCGTCTATCACTTCTTTTGCTTTGTCGTAGTTGTCCATGGCGAGGAAGTCGCCCAGTATGATGCTGTCCCCCACGTTGCTAACCAGCACCTCTTCTTCAGGGATGACTGCTCGCACGGATATCCCTTGGAAGAGGTTACCGTACTGCACAAGGGATTGGCTCATGATGAATGGTGAAACCGCCTTGACACCTTCAACCGCCTCAATATCCTCTTGGACGTAGTACCAGTCGGGGATGAGCGTCATGGACGCTTTGTTTACGATAATATGTGAGTTTGCACCGACGATCTTATCACGCAGTATATTTGAGAACCCCGACATGACATTAATGGTCATGATGAGTGTTGCCACTCCAAGGGTGATGCCGATGATGGACGTTAGCGATATGAACGACACTAGGGCTGAGTGCCTATTTTTGCGGTACTTTCGTGATATAAATTTCTCAAATTTCAAGGTAAAACACTCCAGCGTACAAAGCAATGCCCAATCATACTACAGTTTCTACACTTTTGTAAACCACTTTTGCAAGCCTTTTTGCAAGCCATTTTGCACCAATCGGGAAGTTTGTATTAAATAGAAAACAATATGCTTGCCTTATTTTTGTTGCTAGTGTAAACTCAGTAGGTAATTATAAAGCAGTTTTCAAATTACGCTAAGTAACATAAGTCGCACGGCATGAATTACGGTCGCACGGCATAAAAAACAACACGATACACGTATATTTTAACGGAGGTTTTCATATGTCAAACATACCAAGAACGAAAATAGCACTCATCGGTGCAGGTCAAATCGGTGGAGTGCTGGCTCAGCTCATATCGGAGCGAGGTTTGGGAGACGTGGTACTCGTTGATATCATGGGAGACGTTGCCCGCGGAAAGGCTCTGGATATCGCCGAAGGGGCACTCGTAACCCGCTCCACAGTCAACATCGAAGGCACCGAAGACTATGCCCGTATTCAAGGTGCACACATCGTTATTGTTACCGCAGGACTTCCACGCAAACCGGGGATGAGTCGCGATGACCTCATCGGCGTTAACGCCAAAATCATCGTGTCCGCTGGCACAAACATCAAGAAATACGCACCTGAGGCTGTTGTCATCGTGGTTTCCAACCCCATGGATACCATGACCACACTCATGCAACACGTTACACAATTCCCAAAACATCGTGTTCTCGGTCAGGGAGGCGTACTGGATTCGTCGCGATTTGCCACATTCCTATCGTGGGAACTAGGCGTTGCCGTAGAGGATATCCACTCCATGGTTTTTGGCGGACACGGCGACACCATGGTGCCACTAGTGGATTACGCAACGGTGCAAGGTGTGCCTGCCATGGTTCTGCTCACCCAAAAATACAATGGCGACAAAACCAAAGCCCAAGAAGTTATGGACGCTATTGTTAAACGTACGGCTGGTGCTGGTGGTGAAGTTGTTGGGTTGCTCAAAACAGGCTCAGCATTCTACTCCCCCGCTGTGTCTGCGTTGACCATGGCTGAGAGCATTATTCGCGATCAAAAACGTGTCCTACCATGTTGCGTAATGTGTGAAACCGAGTACAACGCTGGCGGTCATTACACCGGTGTCGCAGCTGTACTGGGTCATGGTGGTGTTGAGTCCATCCTAGAGGTACCACTCTCCAAAAAAGAGGCAGAGCTACTCAAAATATCCATTGATGCATGCAAAGAGAATATTCAAGCTTTGAAAACCCTAGGCTTCATGTAAGAGTGTTGCCACTAGGAGGTGCACAGGGCACGGGTATTACCACTGTCGCCCTGCTTGCACTTGCGTTTACGTAGCCTGCTTGCGTTTACGTAGCATGCTTGCATGTGCGTTTACGTAGCCTGCTTGCATGTGCGTTTACGTAGCATGTTTGCGTTTACGTCCATGAAAGAACGCCATGCACCGCCCTAGTTGGTGTACCAATTCTGCACAGCCGAACCGTCGCAAGGTGATAAGGTATCGATGTATGGGGCACGTCCATGGTTGAAGGAGTTTGTCGACTGGAAATACTTCACACCGTTGCACCCAACAACGTCTTTTTTGAGGAAGAACACATTGTAGTGCATAATTGAAGATACGTCGTAGTTAGGTGAGCCCACTGTTCGTTGAATATCTTTGTACGTAAACAGAGGTGTTTGTGTTTGCACTTTCCCCACAATGCGTACTTTAATTTCGGCACCACCGGCAAAGTTGTAGAGTGGTATTTTGCCGAAGTTTGTTGTATCGCTAGCGTCTTGCGAGGATACTGTGATGTATTCGTCCCTGTCGTAACGTTGGTGTTCGTGCCATGCTCCCAGCACGTGTCCAAGTTCGTGTAGAGCCGTTGCATTTACAACCGAGTCGGGGTATATTCCATGGTAGTTTGCCACTGTGTTTTGTGTGTCTAGTGTTAGGGTATTGATGTGGTTTGGGTTGGTTCCTGTGCCTATGTTTGCAAGTCCGAAACCGCCGGCGTTCCCTGTTCTGTAGTCCACCACAAAGCCGCTTGCCGTGGGGTTTGGAGTGTTGGTTACGTTAACAAACTGCACTTTGCCACCTGTGGCATTTGTCCATTCGCCCATTGCCCTTATCAGTGCTGTTTTGTGTTCGGGGAGGATATTGCTGTCCCATCGGTAGCGTATAATACCTTTTGGCCATAGGTTCGTGCGTTCTTTGTCGTAAAATACCTTTGAGGTAATGAGCCCGTCGCCATAAATTGCGTTCCCAGTGGTTGTAAGCACTATGCCGTTCTCTTTGGCAACAGTTTTCATCTCGCTGAATATTTTTGTAAGATCTTCGCCACGATTTTCAGCAATAATTAGTTTGAGTTTGATCGTATTCTCGATAGTGCCGTCGTTGTTGATGAGAATATCCCTGTCGAAGGTAACCCTGTCCCCCGTCAGGCTAATACTGGCAACACTTCGCAAGTCGTCGTCGCTAGGTTTGAGGTTGCCCCTTAGGTTGTTGTATTTTAGGCGGAGTGCGTTCATTTCGTCGGTGTAGAACACAGTAATCGTATTGCCGTTGGCGTCGGTTTTTTCTCTGCTTAAGGATTGTGTTTGCCCCCCGAGCCTGTCGTTGATAACGTCGTTGGTTGTTGGGTAGTTCCCTGTGCGAGCGAAGTAGCTGCTGAGGTATTCGTCAGATGTTTGGGAGTCGGTGGCATAGGATTGCACAATTGCTAGGGTTTCGTTGATTTCGTCAGCTTCTAGGCTCAATTCGTCCCTGTATGCCTTTGCCACGTTGGTTGTTAGCACCGACATACCGCCGCCGCCACCACCACTATCACCACCACTATCACCACTATCACCACTATCACCACTATCACCACCGCTATCGCCACTACCACTGTACCAGCTGAAAACAGCGGAGCTATCGCAAGGGGAGAGTGTGTTAATGTATGGTGATCGTCCTTTGTTTGGTGAGTTTACTGACTTGAGATAGGTTACGCCGTTGCACCCCACAACGTCTTTTTTGAGTAGGAAGCCGTTGTAGTGCATGATGGATGATATGTCGTAGTTTGGCGATCCTATGGTATTTTTGCCATTGTCGGGTGTAAACAGGATGGTGCTTAGTTCCACATCTCTGACAACGCGTGCTTTCCTCTCTGCCCCCATTGCGTAGTTGTAGTACGACACCCTACCGTAATTTACGATATCAGCTCTGTTTTCATCGGTAACGATAATATATTTGTCTCTGTCGTATCGTTGGTGTTCGTGCCATGCACCTATCACATGACCTATTTCGTGCAGTGCTGTTGCTTCTACTACAGATTCGTCGTATTTCCCTTTGTAGTTTGCTTTTGTGTTTCGATAATCGAGCACTAGTTTTGTTGGTTCGGTGAGGTCGTTGTATGTGCCGATATTTGCCCATCCGAAACCGTTTGCTTCCCCGGTTTCGTAGTCCACCACAGCACCACCGGCAAAGGGGTTTTCCAGATTGGTTACGTCTAGAAATTGGATACTGTTCCTCCCTGCTCCAGCTTCCCATTCGTTCATTGCTTTGATTAGTGCTGCTTTGTGTTCGGGGATGACGCTGTCGTCCCATCGGTAGCGGATAATTCCGTCTTTCCATAGGTTTGTGCGTCTTTTGGAGTAGAATGCTTTTGCAACTTGATACCCTTCTTCTGAGGCATCGTCGTTGTTGAGGAGTGTGTCGCCGTGATCGTGGTCGTGGTCATCGTCGTTGTAATAGTTGTATGCTGTTCCAAGTTGAACACCCCTGTTTTCGGCAACGGTTTTTAGTTCTTCGAATACTTCGGTGATATTTTCGTTACGACTTTCGGCAATGATGAGTAGTAGGTTGATTGTGTTGGCTATGTCGCCGTCGTTTTTGATGAGTATGTCCCTGTCGAAAATAACGTTTTCGCCGTTTACGTTAATTTCGGGCACACTCATTAGTTCGTCAGTTGTAGGTCTTAATGCCTTAGCGTGTCCGTTGTATTTTGTTGCGAGGGTGCGTATTTCGTCTCTGTATGAGAGTGTTACGGTGTTGCCTTCGTCGTCGATGTAGTCTCTGATTAGGTTCGCGGCGTTGCTTCCGAGTCGATCGCCCACAATGTCGCCGATAGTTGGTGTATCTCCGCCCCTTCTGTTTGTGAAGTCAGCAATATACTCTTCGGTGGTGAGCCCATCGGTGGCATACTCTTGGATGATTTCTAGTGTTGAGTTCAGTTCGTTTGCGTCTAAGTTGAGAGATATTGCGTAAGCTTTGGCTACGTCGCTTTCTAGTGTTTCGGGAACGATTGTGCTTCCGTTGCCATCGTCGGCAATGTAGAAAACCGGTTTGTCGTCGGTGGTATTTTCGGCAACATTCGTTGTTAATCCGCACCCGGCAACAGCCATAGCAATGATGAATAGCGAGGATACCCCCACGTACATCTTTATAGCCCGTCTTTTGGTAGTGAAGTATGACGACATAAGCACTCTCCTTAAAGCCCCTAGAGCATTGCTTTATTCTACTATTTTAACCCATTTAAAGTAAAGAAAAATTAGTCCACTTGTATTTTGTGTCTTTTGTTGTTAGAATGTGAATTAGGTGCAAACAAAATAATACACGTAATTTACGACTCTGCTAATTACGTTTAGGTTCTATTTTTTATGATACGCTTTCAAGATGTCTCCCTATCTTTTATAAAAGGGGAAAACATTCTAACAGACATTACGTTTCAGGCACAACGTGGCTCGTTTACGTATATTTCTGGTCGATCTGGTGCAGGCAAAACCACACTTTTACGCCTAATTTATGCCGACCTCAAGCCTAGTGGCGGGATTGTCAATATTGCTGGCAACGATATTACTGGTATGTCCCCACGCCTTGTTCCCTTTCTTCGTCGCCAAATCGGTATCGTATTCCAAGACTTCAAGCTTATTGAAGATAGCACTGTTTACGAAAATGTCAAACTCCCACTGGATATATTCCGCCTCTCACGCCCTGTCATGGACGAAAAAATAGACGCTCTCCTCCATCGCCTTGGCATCATCAACATTAAATTTGCCACTGTTCGCACCCTTTCTGGTGGTGAGAAACAACGTGTTGCCATTGCACGAGCCCTGATTAACGAGCCGTTCATTATTATCGCAGACGAGCCCACCGGCAACGTTGACGTGGAGAACGCTTACGCCATCACCGAGCTTTTACACAATGTGGCGAAAAACGGCACCACAGTTCTCATGGCAACCCACGATCTACTCTTGAAGAAAATGTTCCCCGCACGCGAAATCTCCCTTGATCGGGGCAAACTGGTTTTGGATACAAAAATATGACCAAGCTACTGCTACCACTACAAAAAGGACTCAAAGTATTTTTCGGCAACCCCATGCTCACGTTTTTCTCCATCACGGTGCTAACGTCGGTCATACTAGTGTCGCAAATTTTCCTTGTCCTTGGCTTCAGCATCAACAACTACTTTCAAGGCTTAACCCTCATCTCTGAAGTTCGCCTGTACCTCGAGGACATCCCTGACGACAAAGCACAATCCCTTAGCAACAAAATCCTAGAGAACCCCAACGTAACCCATGTTCGTTACCTCAGCAAAGACCAAGTTTACCGTGCGTCTGTGTCCCTCAGTGGCGACGGTGTTTCCGACAAAGATGCCGCCCAATACTTCCCCGCCATGCTACTCATCGGCACACAGGTCAGCAATGGCGACACCTCTACCTTAGAGAGCATCATGGCAGAGTACTCCCAGTCCGACGGTGTAATTTACGCCAGCTACGGCAAAGAGATAGTTTCAAAGCTCAAAATTTTATACTACTACATCTCTGCAGGTGTTCTCCTCCTCGGTGCCCTGCTATTCCTCGTCCTCACCTTCATCACCTACGTTGTCATCAAACTAACCCTGTACCGCTTAGCCAAAGAGATAGAAGTTTACAGCATCATCGGTGCCACCCCCCTCTTCATTAGCGTTGCCTACATCATGGACGTTACCATCAAGCTTGTTGTATCATTTGTTGCCGCCTACCTAATACTTCTCACCTTGGCATACTACACCCTCGCCGTCCTCCTCAACGTTGATTTCGCCTCGTACTTAGTTTACCCCCCCTTGTCGTACTTCCTCTACCTTTTCGTTGCCGTACTACTATCGGGCATACTATCATCTTATGCTAGCGTGCGTAGCTTCATACGCTCCACACAGTCGTAAGAGGAGGACGATAGCATGGGCACAACAAACCAACACTCAAAACTACCACAACTCATCGCAACAACCCTACTCGCCATGGCAATACTCACCACCTTCACAGTAACCCCCCTCCCACTAATCACAACCGCCCACGGTGCCATTAGCGATCCCAACAGCGACGCCTCCATTCGTAGCCTCAAAAACCTTGAAAAACAGATAGCCGACGAACAGAAAGAGCTACAACGACTCGCTAGCAAAAAAACATCCACAGCAAAACAGGTTGCCGCACTGGAAAGCCGTGAACGCAACCTCAAAACCCTCCTTCGCAACGTCAACAACGACATCAACTGGCTCAACCACCTCATCAACAAAAGCAACAAAAACCTCCAACAACTCGACGCCGAACTATCCCAAGCAAAACAAGACCTACTATTCGCCAACGCTGTACTCGTGGAAACTGTGATAAAATCACACGAATCCCCAATATTCCTTGGCGACGCAATCGATAGCTACCTCATGAGCTCCGAAACCAAATCCATTGTCGCCAACAACATCGATGCCAAAATCTCAATCATCAACGACAAACAAAACAAGGTCAAACAGGTTTTGCAAGAGAACGACAAACGAGTGGCTAGTATCAAACAGAAGAAATCCCGCTACCAAAAAATTACCAAAGATATTGTTGCCTCACAACAGGAATACGCAAAACAGATATCACTGCTGTCCAAAGATGAACAAAGCAAAAAAGAGTACATTAATCAACTAAAACAAAGCCAAGAAATACTACTCGAAACCATTCGCCGAGGCACAAACAAAGAACTCATCACCAAATACGCCAACCCCTTTGCCGAACTATCCGACTCCAACTTCATCGCCAACAAAGGTCGCTACCCCAAGCCTGTTAGTGGCAGTATCACCGAGCCCTTTGGCGAACGATACATCGAACAACTCAAAACAAGCATAAAAAATAACGGCATAAAAATCGGCGTAACCAAAGACAGCAACGTTATTGTTATCGCTCGGGGGATAGTGGTTTACACCGACTATGTTCGCGGTATGGGCAACGTTGTCATTGTCCAACACTCCCAAAACTACTACACCGTTTACGCACACCTGGACAGGATTACAGTTGAGGCTGGAGATATTCTTGAAAAGAGTTCTGTTTTAGGGTATATTTTTGGTAGCGGTGATTCCACGTTTTTGCATTTTGAGTTACGACGTGGACAACGAGCACTAAACCCTGTCAGCTGGATAAAATAATTTTTCACCATTATTTTTTTCAAAACAAGTTGCACAGCGTCATGTTTTAGTATAAATATGTTTCATACAACAGCGAAATACTTCACAAACGAACAGCCCTAGGGGGACTCATGGTCAAACGATTATTTTTATTCTCAGTAAGCTTACTACTCATTGCCGTCAGCATTGTTACAATACAAAGCCAAGTATCATTCGCCAAAGATACCACTGGCAAGAATACTAACGACAACTTTGAATACATTGAGGAGTTTTCCAACGTCATTAGCCTACTCGAGGCATACTACGTTGACAATGTTAGCGAGTCCACCCTGCTCCAAGGTGCCATCAACGGTCTGTTCCTCTCCCTCGACCCCCACTCAGGCTACATGAATGCCTCCTCCTACAAGGAGTTCAAGGATGCCAGCACCGGTCGTTACTTCGGTGTCGGTCTTGTTATCTCCCGCGGAGAATCGTCCATCGTTGTTGTCTCCCCCATCAAAGGCTCTCCAGCGTTTAAAGCCGGTCTCAAAGCTGGCGACATCATCATCAAAATCGACAACACACTCACCAGTGGCGTTACAACCACTGAAGCAGCCAAAATGATACGCGGACCTATCAAAACTAAGGTGCGTCTCACCATTGTACGCGACGGGGAGAAAGAGCCGTTAGTGTTTACACTTGTACGCGACGAAATTGTTCAAGAGATTGTTGAAAGCGAAAAATACGGCAAAAACGTGGGGTACATCTCACTCTCAACGTTTAACGATCAGCAAGCATACGAAAAACTTGCCAAAGAGTTTGCACGTATGGATAAAAGTGGTGTTGATGGGTTCATTCTAGATCTACGCGGTAACGGTGGCGGATTCCTCGACGAAGCCATCAAAATCTCTAGCATATTCTTGCCCGCAAACAGCCTTGTTGTGTACACCGAAGGGCGTAACGGACAACGATCAAACTACACAACACGCCGTGTAAACTACTCTACCCAAAAACCAACCGTTGTCCTTGTGGATGAAGGGAGTGCTAGTGCTAGCGAAATTGTTGCAGGGGCACTGCAAGACCACAACCGTGCGTTGATTGTCGGGGGGGTAACCTTTGGGAAGGCAAGTGTGCAGACCCTGTTCCCACTAGACACAGGCTCAGCTGTACGACTCACCATCGCTCGATACTACACACCCGCCGGCAGATCCATTCAAGGCGTGGGTATCGCACCCGATGTGCCTGTTGCCAAGGGTACAATTCAGTACGAAAAACCTGCATTTATCCTCCGTGAGTCCGACCTATCCAACACTCTGGACTCCAACAGCACAGCACTGGATTCCGCCACAATCACTGACGCAAAAGTTGATTCCGACCTACAACTCGAAACAGCCATCAATATACTCAAAGGGATGATTATCTCCCAACAACGGATGGCAAACAGGTAGCAACCACACAGGACAACACACTAAACACTAACGATACCATGTCGACTAATACTAGATTGAGGTGCTGGTTATGCGTAGCAACAACAAAAATAACTCAACTGAGGGCAAAAACACTACTTCACGCCCTGACCCCTCAGAGAACCTGTTCAACGCTGACGACCGCGAATACAGCACCTCAAATACCTCAACACACACTACTAATGAAAAAGCGAAAGGACAATCGCAAACCCTAACTCGCATCATCTACACCACACTATTCGCACTATCCATCGTCGTAATCGTCCTGCTGTACCTACAATACAAAACCTCCAAAGAGCTCGCCTCACTATCGCAAAACAGCAGCCTCATCTCACAAGTCCAACTCCTCGACTCCCCACCTGTTACCTCCAACATTATCTTTCAGGCGGTCAAAGGTGTGCTCATGGATCTCGGCGGCAACAACAACGACATTGTCATCTCCAAACTAGACGCCAGCCAAACACCACCCGTTGTATGGGTCGACATTACCCTCCGTGGGGGGAGCACCAACGGCGACACGGAAGAGGCGGAACTACGCCATACATTTATCACCAACGTGGAAACACTCCTACTCCCCACAGGCGTTACCATCGAAGACAAAGGGTTCCAGATAGACGTCCGTGGTCCCGAGTACACCATCATCCTGTTGCTCAAAAATAACACAGGCGGAATCGTGCCCCATGACAACACAGGAGACATTGGCGAATACAGCAACATCACCGACGATATCTTCACCGACGCCACACCCACAAACACCACCACAAACATCACGGCGAACGAAGAACTCAGCACAGCCTACCAAGAGTTTGCTCAATCCCTCACGCCAGCTCCCCCTGCAGGTAAATCCCTCGTATTTGTCATCGACGACTGTGGCTACAGCGACAACCTCACCACCCGCGTAACCAACATCAACCGGAACCTCACCGTCGCTGTTATCCCCTTTTTGCGTCATAGCGTTTCCTCTGCCGAGATTGCACGCAACAATGGCAACCCCGTATTCCTACACCTCCCCATGGAGCCCTACCATAACGCCCCCATCATGAACGACCTACAAAACAGACTCCTAGTCAACATGACGGCGGACGAATGGACACACCTTGCAACCATCTCTGCAGAAAATATCGGTGGCATCGACGGCATCGGTGGCATCGACGGCTTCAACAACCACGAAGGCTCATACTTCACCGAAGGGGTCGATCGAATGAGCACCGTTTTGCAAGCAATGGCTCCTTTTACTAATCTGTTTCTGGACTCACGAACATCATCCAAATCCGTCGGCTACAGCACCTGCAAGGGTATCCAAGGCTACAACTGTGCGTCAAACAACTGGTATCTCGACAACAACAACGATTACGCCTACATCTTTAACCAAACCTTAGGGCTCACCAAATCCAAACGCAAGGATACGGTTGTTATTGCCCACTGTCGCCCCAAAACCGTGGACGCCCTCGAGCTTGCCATCCCCCTCCTTGTGGAGAATGGTTACAGCATGGGAACGGTTCCACTAGTGTCGAAGCCTGCAACCACGCTCCCTGACAGTGGCATGAGCAACAGCGATAACAACAACGATAACAGCAACTAGGACGGATATATTTGTGTCAACAAAGCAGTACTACTTAGGGATAGAAACATCGTGCGATGATACCGCCTTTGCCCTCTACCGAAGCACAGGCAACGCGGGCAACGCGGGCAACACAGGCAACGTGAGCAACGCGGGCAGCATCGTTGCCTCAGGCGTCATCTCACAAGATGCAATACACTCTCAATACGGCGGTGTTGTTCCTGAAATCGCCTCCCGCAACCATATTCTAAAGCTCCAGCCCCTCTTTGCTCGCATTATGGCTGATGCCGGCATTACTCCTGGCCAAATTGATGCTGTTGGTGTTACCAATGGTCCCGGTCTTGTTGGCTCTATTTTCGTGGGTTTGAGTTATGCCAAGGGTCTGAGCTACGCCCTCAACATCCCCCTCTACCCCATCAACCACATTTTAGCCCACGCCATGGTTACCATGCTTGACAACCCTTCATTGCGTTTGCCTTTTTTGTCATTGGTAATATCTGGTGGTCATACCCATATTTTTTATATTTCTGAGTCGTACGAAATGCACCTAATCAGTCGCACAATCGACGATGCCCTTGGTGAGGCGTTCGACAAGGTTGCCAAAGGTATGGGTGGTCCCTACCCCGGTGGTCCTTATCTGGAGAGCCTTGCCAACACCATCAACAGCACGCCATTAAAGTTTACTCCCCCCATGCGTGGCAATAAGGATTTTTCGTTCAGCGGCTTGAAAACGGCGTCCCTTCTTGCTTACCAAAAGAACGAGCACTCCTTCAGCAACATCGATGCCCACGTTGCTTTGGCGTTTCACCAATGTGCTACCGCTTCCCTCACAGAGAAGGTTACCCACGGCGTTAATCTTGCTCGTGCAACCTATGGTCATGTTTCTAGCATGGTTGTGTCTGGTGGTGTTGCTTGCAACCGTCGCATTATTCAAGCTCTGGACGATCATGGCAAAACACTCCATCTCCATGTCTTTTTCCCGTCCCCCTACCATTCCACCGACAACGGCGACATGATAGCTTACACAACCTACCTAATGGATACCTCGAAGTGTGTAACACCCCTAATGGGTGGCGACGCCATGGAGCTCAACGCCTATTCTAGCCTCCCGTCGTAGGGTTGTGTGTTGCAACTTTCAAAACACTTTGGCGTACAAAAACAAAACAAAAACAAGTATGGATACGTAAATAAAATGAGTAACACGAACACGAACACGAACACAAACTACTTCCACAACCTACTACAAAGCGACGACCTTGTTGCCGCCCCTTTAGCTGGCGTAACCAACCGTGCTTTCCGCAATATTATTCGCAACTACCATTCAGGGTTAATGTTCACCGAGATGATATCCGTTGAGGGTCTTGTTCGCCAAATACAAAAAACCCTCCACTACCTCTCCATCGACGCAAGTGAAGGGGACGTCCATGTTCAATTATTTGGTATGAATCCTGAAAGCTTCTCTGGTGCCGTACATGTTTGTGAGGATGGCTCTGAGGGGGAACACATCAAAGGGTACAACGTAAACATGGGGTGCCCAGCGAAAAAGGTTTACAAAAAAGGTGGCGGTGCAGGACTTTTACGCGACACCAACACAATTGCAAAAATATGCCAACACATGCGTAAATCCACCACCAAACCCATATCCATAAAAATACGATTAGGGTGGGACAACAATAACATGGTGTATCGTGAAATACTGAACATCGCCGAAAATGAAGGGGTAAACGCACTCATCGTACACGCTCGTACACGCAAACAAATGTTCACCGGCGAACCCGTATACAGTGCGTTGGAAGAGCTTGCCCAAGATGCCAAAAACGTCGCACTCATCGGCAACGGTAACGTCTTCGATAGGGCAAGCTACCTACAAATCAAAAATACGGGGGTACAAGGGGTAATGATAGGACGTGGGATGATGAAAAAGCCGTGGATTTTCCAAGCCATTAAAGCCCATGAAAACCCCGACACATACCTCGCACCAAAGGAGATATACAACCTACTGCAATCACTGGCACAACACGAAACCGAACTCGCAACACGACGAAACGATCCCCATGGATACAACTTGGCTCTCATCAAAAAATACGCCGTGTGGTTTAGCAAAGGGCTAGCAAACTCAGCCGAATTCCGTGGCAAGGTGTACGCGAAAATGTCTCCCGTGGAGAAAGCACTCGCAGCACGAGGGGGAACGCTAACACAGTCGTACCACGGCACACCACAGTATGAGCAGGAAAAGGAGCAGTTTTGGCGTACCATGGACTACTACTTCAACGCCAATTAATCAACGTGCACCGCAACACCGCAACAACGCAACACCGTGCACCGCAACACCGTGCACCGCAACACCGTGCACCGCAACACCGTGCACCGCAACAACGTGCAACGCAACACCGTGCACCGCAACAACGTGGCACCGCAACACCGTGCACCGCAACACCGTGGCAACGCAACACCGTGCACCGCAACAACGCAACAACGTGGCACCGCAACAACGCAACAACGTGGCACCGCAACACCGTGCACCGTTGCAACGTTGCACCGTGGCACCCTAGCTCACAATATGCGTACCCGTCTCACCCCTCAACGCTTCATTGACCTTGCTTAGGGAGGTGATTAGTGCCTTGCGACCCTTTTTCGACTGCACAAACGCTGCACATGCCTCCACTTTTGGCAACATGGATCCTTTGGCGAAATGTCCTTGGGCAGTATACTCTTCTACTTCCTGCAATGTGAGGGTATTGAGCCATTTTTGGTTCTCCTTGCCGAAGTTGAGTGCTACTTTTTCCACCTCAGTAAGTATAACCAGTGTGTGTGCGTCTATGTTTTCCGCCAGTTTTGCCGACGCAAAATCTTTATCGATAACAGCTTCTACGCCGTCAAGGGTGGTGCCTTTTTTTACCACAGGCACGCCTCCCCCTCCAACGGCAATGACAGTTATGTTTTCGTCGAGCAGTGCTTTGATTGTGGCAAGCTCCACAATCTCCAGAGGCTTGGGGGATGCTATGACCCTGCGAAACCCGCGACCGCTATCCTCCTTCATAACATACCCTTCGCTCCTTTCCAGTGCTTCTGCTTCAGATTTTGTGTAAAAAGGACCGATGGGTTTGGTAGGGTTGTTGAATGCCTCATCGTGGGGGTTCACCACCACCTGCGTAATCAATGAGCTCACTTCAGCTGCCATGGAGCGACGATTCAGCTCCCCCTTGAGTGCCTGTTGAATATGATAACCGAGCATACCCTGACTCATGGCACCACACACATCGAAAGGCATGGGTGGCGTAATCTCTTTGGCAGCCTCATTTTGCAACCCGATACGCCCCACTTGAGGACCGTTGCCATGGGTAACCACAACCTTCATCCCCGCGGAAATCAATTCGGCAATATGCGTCATGGATGCTTCAATAACTTTCTTCTGATTGTCAGCTGTGGGGGACGAACTATCCTCCAGTGCGTTACCCCCTAGGGCAACCACCACTGTTTGTGCAGTATTTTTCGACTGTTTTCCCATCTTCATAACTAAATCTCCTTACAAAAAGGGGGGGGACTGCCGCAGCTCGCCCCCCCCTCGCAAACACCTATTCACTACAGAGCAAACATCACCACAACAAGGGCTATGGTAATGTTTATCAATACCAGTGGGTAAATAAATTTTACCCAGTTTATCCAGCTAACCCGTGCCATGGCAAGAGCGGCGATGAGCACACCACTTGTTGGCGTAATCAGGTTGACCGCACCGGATGCTGATTGGTAAACCGTTACAATAAGCGATCTTGGCACGTCGAATAGATCGCCCAACGGTGCCATGATGGTCATTGTGAGGGCAGCGTGCCCAGATGACGACGGCACCAAGAAGGCAATACCCAGCTGAACCGCCTGATTTAGCACGATGAACGCATAAGTGGACAACCCCGACAAGAACTCCGCCGTACCGTTTAGGATGGTGTCCATAATAACACCATCTTGGGCAATCAAAACAATACCCCTAGCCAAACCGATAACGAGGGCTGCCGAAAGCAGATCCTGAGCACCTGTGATAAATGCATTCCAGAAAACTTCGTCCTTCATGCGACTAACAAGCCCGCTCAACATGGCAACAACCAAAAAGAGCATGGTTATTTCCTGCATCCACCAACCCAAAACAATAATACTGTAGATCATGAAACCGATCATGGACGCAAACATTAGCAGTATTATCTTGTGGGATGCCAAAAACTCACCCTGAGAAGCCTCACCCTGAGTAGTTTCATCCTGCTGCTGATTAAGGAAGTGCTCCCGATGCTCCTCCAAGGAGTCAGCAACAATGGATCGACTCGGATCTTTCTTGACCTTCGCCGCGTAACGCATAACATACAGTATGGACACGGTTGTTACCAATACGTAAATAACAAGGCGGTGGTTCAAACCGTCGGCTAAATCTACGCCCGCAATGGCAGAGGCGATACCCGTGGCAAATGGATTGACCGTCGAGCCAAGAACACCGGCACCCGCTCCGATAAAAATCACCGATACCCCAACAATAGCGTCGTATCGTAAGGCTATCATGAGGGGTATCATCATCAAGTAAAACGGTAGCGTTTCTTCGTACATCCCCGTCGTTGTGCCCCCAATGGAGAACAGTATCATCAGGATGGGTATTACGAGTTTGTCGTTTTTGCCCAACTTGCGAATAGCCTGACGCAAACCGCTATCGATGGCACCTGTTTTCAGGATAACACCGTAAGCCCCCCCCACAATCAGCACAAACGCGATTATTTCAGCAGAATCGATGATACCCTTGGCAAAAGCGGTAAAAACACTCATGAAGCCTTGCGGGTTGGAGTCAACAATGTGGTAGGATCCGGGGATAACTAGCTCACGCCCTACCCCTTCGTCGAAAGCGGTATCGAACTGCCCAGCAGGTAACACCCAAGTTAGCACTGCAAAGATAACAATTAGTCCAAAAATGATAGTAAATGTATGTGGTACTCTCATTAGTCTCTCCTTATGATATTCGTCTTGTTTCGGATGTGTTTATTTGTGTTTATCAGCTCCCCAGAGTTGCGACCATTACGGCTTTGATGGTGTGGAGTCTGTTTTCAGATTCATCGAAAACAACCGACTGTTCACTTTCAAACACTTCGTCGGTAACCTCTAGTCCATTGAGTCCGTATTTTTCGAACACTTCTTGTCCCATGACGGTTTTTGTATCGTGGAATGCTGGCAAGCAGTGCAGGAATATGGCGTCTTTGTTTGCTTTTGCCATGAGTTTTGCGTTAACTTGGTAAGGTTTGAGAAGTTCTATCCTTTCGCCCCAGTTGTCTTCTCCCATGGATACCCAAACGTCGGTGTACACAGCGTCAGCACCTTTTACGCCTTCGTCAATGTTGTCTGTGATGGTTATTTTTGCTCCAGATTTTTCGGCAATTTTGCGTGCTTCTGCAACCAATTTTTCGTCAGGGAATAGTGATTTGGGTGCACAGATGCGGAAGTCCATCCCCATGATTGCTGCCCCTTCGAGTAGTGAGTTTGCCATGTTGTTGCGTCCGTCTCCGCAATACACGAGGGTTACGTCTTCAAGTTTCCCTTTGTGTTCTTCTAGTGTCATGAAGTCTGCCAATATTTGTGTTGGGTGTGCTTCGTCTGTGAGTCCGTTGTACACTGGCACGCCTGAGTATTTTGCAAGATCTTCCACAGCTTTTTGCGAGAACCCACGGAATTCAATGGCATGGTACATGCGTCCTAAAACCCTTGCTGTGTCGGCAACAGATTCTTTTTTGCCAAGTTGCGATCCCGATGGTCCTAGGTAGGTTACGTGTGCACCTTGATCGAATGCTGCCACTTCAAAGGCACAGCGTGTTCGTGTGGAGTCCTTTTCGAAGATGAGGGCAATATTTTTCTTTGCGAGTACAGGCACCTCTGTGCCGTTGTATTTTGCTTGTTTTAGGGAGTGTGATAGGTCGAGTAAAAACCGTAGTTCTTTTTTAGAAAAATCCAACAACCGTATGAAACTTCTATTTCTCAAATTGTACATTTGTTAACTCCTTGTAATGTTAAGCTCGGGTTTATATATCCTCACGAATAAGGGGCATGGACATGCATCTTGGACCACCACGACCGCGAGAAAGCTCGCTGGAAGCAACCACATGAATCTTAATGCCCGCCTCCTCAAGGAGCCTGTTGGTAATAACATTTCTGTCGTAAACAACGACCTCCCCTGGGGCTATTGCTAAGGTATTGGTGGCATCGTTCCACTGTTCGCGAGCGGCATAGATGGGGTGCCCACCTGCACACCGTATGAGATTGACACTACCACCAACACATTCCTCCAAAACACGCTGAAGGGTCTGCACCTCTTCCGTTACCTTTACGCCGTAGTCGGCATTATTATCTTTGACCATTTTATAAATACTGAGTGGTGCTTCAATCTCTGAATGTATGGTGAATGTGGTATGATCGATGTGGGTAAAAACCGTGTCAAGGTGCATAAAAGCCCTTGTGGACGGTATTCTAAGTGCATAAATCGCCTCAACCTTGTTGTTGCCACTAAAAATGTTCCTCGCCAAAATGTCCAAGGACGAAGCATCCGTGCGTTGCGATATGCCTATGATGAGGGTTGTTTCACTCAAAACAAGGATGTCCCCACCCTCCAAACAAGCATCCGAATCACGCTCAAACCACCGCGGAACATTGTCGCCACCGTACGTAGGGTGATGAGTGAACACATACTGAGAGAACAGAGTCTCACGACGACGAGTCTCGTTACGCATACTATGCAACGACACACCGTTACCAATGGAGGCGAATGGATCACGCTGGAACAACAGGTTGGGCAAAGGATCGCATAAAAACGGGTAGTGATCCTCAGCTATCGAAGAAAGGGAAACACCCTTATGCCCCTTGAGATCAGTCTTCAATACCCCTGCAATCATGTAGTTTACCATCGCCAAAGGGGGCAAACCCAAAAGCAAATCCATAAGGGCTTCTGTTTTATGAGGCGAAATCACACCAGCCTCACGAAGAAACTCCTGCACAAACTGCTGTCGAACACTGTCCGAAACCAAAGACTCCGCTACAAGATTCTCAAAATAAACAACATCAACGCCTGCATTACGCAAAACCTGTGCAAAAGCATCGTGCTCTTTTTGTGCTACATCCAAAAAAGGTGTGTCGTCGAACAACAATCGACCAAGCAAATCGGGGGTCAAATTGTTTAACTCGTTACCAGGGCGGTGCAACAACACTCTCCTCAGCTTACCTATCTCAGAAAAAACATGAATCGGATTATGAATCATCATTACCTCCTTAAGTCAAATAATACGTCAGCATATTATCTCGTTAGTCATAAAATATACTACTTCGTAAATAGTAGCATGTCAATATATACTACTTCGTAAATAATAGCATGTCAATATATTCTCTTGTTAGTTATGAGTGAAACATATCCGAACCGAATAGTATTCGCAAACAAAAGCACCTAAGCTACTACAATCCTGCCTGAAATACGCCGTAACGCCAGTGGCACCAACAGTACGACCATAACCAGCAAGTATACCACGTGTAGCATAATACCTAGATCGCCAACACTCAGCAAGCGTGCCGCCTCAACACCATGGTACAACGGAGTAAGGTAAACAAAGAAAGCTAGCACATTCGGTAAGTTTTCAATGGGGTAAAACACTCCTGAAAACATGAACAAAGGCATAATGAAGAAGGTGCTGTAAATGCCGTAATGATCCATGGCACGAATAAACGATGTTGCGATAATCCCAAAAGCGGAATAAATTAGCCCCACCAGAAAGCCAACGAAAATTGCAACGATAATGTACGGCGAATGGAATAGCCCCATTAACGCAAGGGGTATCATGACAATGGTCATGTTGAGGATAGCCTTCGTGCCTGCCCAAGCCATTTCACCGATAATAATGGAGCGAACATTCATCGGGGTTGCCAAAATCGCCTCATAAGTGCGTTGGTAGTGTATTTTGGTGTAGATGGCAAACGACGTTTCGTATGTTGCTGCCCACATTGCTGTGGTAATGAGTATGCCAGGGGCGATAAACTCGATATACGTTAAGCCGTTGATTTTGCCCACGTAGGTACTAATCCCCAAGCCGATGGCAAATAAGTACAGTAACGGCTCGAAAAACCGTATCACTAATCCCACTTTGTAGGTTTTGCGAAAAACGGTGAGTTGTCGCATCCAAAGTAGTCTTGAGTCGTACAGATCTTTCCAAATGGAGTTGCCGCCACAGAGGTCTGCAGTGCTAATTCTGCCTTCAACACCACCTGCACCGCGATTTTTTTTGTATGTGCGTAGTGAAATCATAATCTACTCCTCGAGGGAACTGCCCATGGTTTTTAGGTAAACATCTTCTAGGTCGGTGGCGTTGTTTGCCGCCAAATGACCTTCAGGGGTGTCAAGGGCAACTATCTTCCCTGCATCAACAAAGGCGATGCGATGGCAAAGCTCCTCCGCCTCTTTCATGTAGTGTGTGGTGAGGATAACGGTGCACCCTTTTGCGTTGAGGTCGCGAACAATGCTCCATACAACCTGACGACTATGGGGATCAAGCCCTGCACTGGGTTCGTCTAAGATGAGTATTTTGGGTTCGTTGATTATGGAGCGTGCGAGAACAACACGACGTTGCTGTCCTCCTGATATTTGTGTAACACGTGCGTTACGTTTGTGTTCGAGCCCGACGAGTTTGAGTAGTTCATCGATACGTTCTAAACGCTTCTTACGCGGAACGCTGAAGTAGTTGGCGTAAAGGTAGAGGTTTTCGAAAACTGTTAAGTCGGGGTCGAGGTTATTGTCTTGTGGCATGATGCCGAGGCAGCGTTTGATTTTGCTTGCTTTTTTGTTCGGATCAAGACCGAGTACGCTTAGCTCACCACTTGTTGCGGGGAAGTAGCAGGATATCATTTTTATGAGTGTGGATTTGCCGGCACCGTTTGGTCCTAGGAAGCCGTATATTTCGCCTTTTTTTATATCGAAGCTGATTCCGCGAATAGCTTCAGTTCCGCTGGAATAGCGTTTGTTTAGATTTTTCGCTGAAACTACCATTTTTGCACACTCCTCCATTGGCTCTTTAATGCTTTGTGATTACTGAGTCATGGTTCATGGTTTCTGTTTTAGTCATTTTCTTTTGTTGGTTTGTGGTTCGTTCAAAGCATGGTTCGTTCGTTCAAAGCATGGTTCGTTCGTTCAAAGCATGGTTCGTTCAAAGCATGGTTCGTTCAAAGCATGGTTCGTTCAAAGCATGGTTCGTTCAAAGCATATTTAGTCGGATGAAACGTCGTGTTTGATGGTCATTACTGGGCATGGTGCTTCACGGATTACTCGTTCGGCGGTGGATCCAAGCACCATGTGTTCGATACCGGATCGCCCGTGTGTGCCCATGATAATTAGGTCGGCACCCATGTTTTCTGCTTCTTCGTAAATAGCTTTGTGTACGTTCCCCTCGATAACCTTTGACTCAAAGGGGACGCCTTTGAAGTCAAACCTGCCAACAAAGCTTTCCATGTGCACCTTTGCTTCGGCAACAATATCTATGATTATGTTGGGGAGGTTGATTGTGCTGGAGTAAAACGATGATACGTAGAGATCGGTGGAGACGATGTGTACAAGTGATAGTGTTGAGTTGTTGTCCTTGGCAAAGCTAATGGCAACTTTTAGTAGGTTGTCGGAGTGGTCAGAGAAGTCCACTGGTAGGAGTACTTTTTCAAACTTCATAAAACACCTCTATTCTTAATGATAGATAAGGCATACTTGGGAGCTGTACTCAAACAGCCACTCAAGCTACTAATATATCGTATCACACCTAATATAAAATATCACTAAATTTTTAGCTCTACTCTAATTTAGAGGGGCAAAGGGTATTAAGCCTCTGCCCCTAGAGGTCGACTTCTGTTTGTGGTTAGTAGAAGTAAACTGTTGCGTAGTACCCCATAATGCTTATGACCACAAAGTATGGGAAGGCGAGCTTCATCATCTGAAAGTACGAAAGCCTTATCAGCGGTGCCAACGCGGATGTTAGCAGGAACAGGAAGGCAGCCTGACCGTTGGGTGTTGCTACAGACGGGATGTTTGTTCCCATGTTGATGGCAACGGCGATGTGTTCCAGCTGTTTCCTATCAACAAGACCAGCATTAAACGCATCCAGAGCTTGTGTAATGTAGATTGTTGCCACAAACACATTGTCGGAAATAATCGACAGCAAGCCGTTGAAGATAAAGAACGACGATACCTGTGCTCGACCATCCAAGGAGAATACGTAATCCATGATGGGGAGGAATAGTCCTTGGGAGTTGATTATGGACACGATAATGAAGAACACTACGAGGAGTGCCGTAAAGGGGAGTGCCTCTTGAAACGCTTTCCCGATTTGGTGTTCGTCAATAACACCGTTAAACGTTGTGAGGAGAATAATAATCGCCAAACCGATAATACCAACCTGAGCAACATGCAGGGCAAGACCAAGGACAAGCAAAACACCAACAACAAGCATGATAACCAGCTTACCTTTGTCAGATAGGGTTCTATTGGCATCTTTCTCTTTGGCACTTTCAGCAAGGATGCGGTGAACGTTGTCAGGGAGATCAGCACCGTAGCCAAACAGGTTAAATTTCTCAACGAGAACAGTTACAGTGATACCGGATATAAATACTGGCAGAGCAACAATATCCATGTGGTAGATGTACTCCATGAAGGACCAACCCATTTTGTCGGCAATGATAATGTTTTGAGGCTCGCCAACGAGGGTCAAAGCTCCACCCAACGCAGTACCAACAGCACCATGCATTAGTAGGTTACGAAGGAAAGCACGAAACTCTTCCAACTCCTCTCTGGCATGTTCGTGGACGTCGTCATCGCTATTGACGCTATATTTCGCGTGAATAGATGATGAATATTTGTGGTAAACAGAGTAGAAGCCAATACCAACAGCGATAATTACAGCTGTAACCGTTAAGGCGTCGAGGAATGCCGACAAAACTGCAGCAACTGAAAGGAATATTAGGCTGAGAAGTATTTTTGAGCGAACCTTGACGAGGAGGAATGAGAATACGTAGAGCAACCCATCCTTCATGAAGTAGATACCAGCAACCATAAACATGAGTAGCAGAATAACGGGTATGTTTTCTAGAACTTCATGGTAAACAACTTCTGTGCCTATTTCGAGTAGTTCCAAGGGGTTGGTGGCACTGCTGAGGTGAAACATTTCGGCGAACGCGGCGTTACCGTAAGGGATGGTCAACCCGAGGGCAATGCCTTGTAGTGCGAGTATCCCTGCGGGTCCGAGTGGGTAGGCTTTGAGAGCCATTGCCAAGGTGAAGATAAACTGTAGGAGTATTATCCAGCCTAACACAAAGCGGTTAAAATTTTCTAGCCCCATCCCGTTCTCAGGCAGAATAAAGAGCAGTAGAATATTTGCAACCAGAAACGACGCCATCGTTATTTTATACCATCTTGGGGCATTCCCGAGGAAGTTACCCCACAGGGCATTCAAGAACGACCCTTCATTTGTAATATTCATATCTTTGGTGGACATTTGCCTACCTCCATCTTCTGTTTTACTTAATAATTATCTTTCTAAAACTTTTTTGCTTCAAGACCACTGATTTTATACTGTACGTTGATTGATAGAAATCTGAATACGACTCAAGTAGGTTGTAACTGTTTGCATTTTCACTAACATGGGACAACACAAGAACCTTTACGCGACCGCTAACGGAAAGTTTCTCCATGAATTGCAATCCTTGTGCGTTTGATAAGTGCCCCGTTGATGAGGCTATCCTCTGTTTGACTGCTCGCGGGTAGGAAGATTTTTCCAGCAGTGAGTCGTCATAGTTCGCTTCCAAAAATAATATACGACACCGACCGTAACTGTCAAGCATTTCCGGTGTGATATCCCCTGTATCCGACAAAAAGCCAACAGATACAATATTTTCATTACCGGAATATATTTCATGTTTGTTAAAAATATCCACATTCTTGGTATTCGATGCCGGTAGGTTGTCCGAGGTGATAGTGGCGGGCTCAGGCACAAGAATATCAAACCGATACGACAAACCAAGGGGAGAGTTGTGGAGGATTCTGTGAGTGCGTACGTTAATACGTGGAACACTGCCATTGCACGGACTATCCCCTTCAACCAACATGTTCACACTGTAAAGCTTGTCCGGATGCATCTCATGGGGAGTTACAAACTCGGACAACCAAAACTTCTGAAGACTTGTCATGTTGTGCAAAAGGTTTAACACCGGTGTCGAAGCGTACACAAATATGGGCACAGTGGGGAACATGCGTTGCAACGACCGTAACCCACTAATATGATCGTTGTGCTCATGGGTAATGAATATATTAATATGACGAGGACGCTTCTCAGACAAAAGGGGACGCAACAAATTGCGTGCCACACCAACATCTACAAAGTTGTAAATATCGCCGAAAGGGAAATAATAACTATTGCCCGAACTACCACTCCCCAAAACAACTATCTCCACGAACACCTCCAAAATAAATCACGGGAACGAAACACGCACGAAACCCTAATACATTATCATGGCGTCGCCATAGCTGTAAAATTGGTACTGCTCCTTAATCGCCTCCCCATACGCCTCCAAAAGCTGCTCCCTGCCGTAGAAAGCACTCATCATCACGAGGAGAGTTGTGCGTGGCATGTGGAAGTTGGTTATGATGGCATCCGCAACGCGAAACCGGAACCCAGGGGTAATATACAAGGACGTCTCACCAGTGTAGGGGGCAAGGAGGGGGAGGTTGCTCGTGCTAGCGTCAGGGCTCGTGCTAGCCAACAACGCGTTGCTCTCCAATGCACGCACACTTGTGCTCCCCACACAAACAATCTTACGCCCCTCGATCTTATCCATATTAATAGCATGTGCAGTTTCAGGCGTAATTTCGTAGTATTCGCTGTGAATACTGTAGTCGTCGATGGCGTCCGTGTTAATGGGTTTGAACGTCCCTAGCCCTATGTGCAGGGTTATTTCGTGGACACGTATCCCACGTTGCTTCAGCTCCTCCAAAACATGTTGGCTAAAGTGTATGCTTGCGGTGGAGCTTGCCACTGAGCCTAGGTGGTTGGCGAAAATGGTTTGGTATGCATGCGTATCCTCTGGCGTGTCGTCTCGGTCGATGTATGGGGGCAACGGTGTATGTCCTTCGGCCGCCATAACTGCGAACGGATCGGACGAAAATTCTAGGAGTACAGTGCCATCTTCGAACCTCTCAATCAGCTGCACAGTGGACGTTTGCAGTGTGAGCGTCGTTCCCAGTGGCACCCGTCCCCTTATCATGGAGACGAACCTGTTTCCGCCGGCATGTTTTAGCAGGAGTAGCTCTATCCGTTTGCCTGTGGGCTTATTGGCGTAAAGGCGAGCCTGCATCACCTTGGTGTTGTTTACCACTAGGGAGCATTTTTCGGGGAAGATTTTGGTGAGTATGTTGGGAAGGTTTTTGAAGTAATCGTGGGAGATGGCATCAACCTTGCGTTCGATACACATGAGGCGTGAAGTCGCTCTGTCTGCCTTGCCATACTTGGCTATTAGGTGGTTTGGTAGGTGGTATTCAAAGTTAGAAGTCAACATGGGAAATATTATAAAAAAATATAGCTAATATTACAAGTTGACTTTGCAGTTTTTTTGTGCGTACTCAAAGGTGTATTTATATTTATTAAATTATCTTTAGTAATCACAATCGGTGCCGAACTATAAAGGTACAGGGAGTGAGCACCCCCTCGATTTACGCATACGCAAGCACCCGTTATAAATGTTTTCCTTGATTTTATAGCTTGTAATATGCAATACTCTAAGTTGACGATGCTTATTTACTATTTTTTATTGACCTTTTACAAACTGTAAGGTTATAACAAAAGCAGTAGAGACTCTTATATAACAACGACACCGCGTTAATAAAATACGGAGTGTCCTACTTTGACAAACAAAAACCTTAACATGGAATACTCTCGGAGGGGTATAAATATGAAAAAATACTCACTTATTATTTTGATGGCTGGACTACTCATCTCTAGCATCGCTATGGCAAGCACAGCCAACGCAAACAAAGTCATTCGAAGCACAACTTTTGGTGGAGTATTTATTCCAAATACCAAAATTGCAAACGTAACCTTAGGGCTTGGTTTGGCTGGCGGTACAGGGATGATTATCGCCCTTGACGAAACATTCAGGCTATCTCTGGACTTCACATACGCAACAGCCTCTGCAACAGTAGCAGGCGACCTCGACCCCGAAACAGGAAAACTAGTATCCCATACCGGCTCCTACCAAACAATCAACGTCGAAGCATCCATGCTCGCTGTGAAAGATATGGGGAACTTCCAACCCTACATCGGTATCGGGCTTGTTATACCAAGTACATCCCTAACATACGAAAACGCCGACGGCGACACGCTTAAATACGCATTTGCTGCAACAACACCTTTTGTTACACGATTCGGCTACGATATCAGCTTCACTCGCAGAACAACCATAGGCATATTTGCCCGCCTCTACGCTGCACCAGCACCAACACAACTTATTGATGCTAGCGGCAACAAACTTGTTCCATCCTCAGGGCTACTCGGCGATCCGGAAGTTATCGACTGGGGTGGCACCACTGCAGGGCTAACATTTAACTTTAGGTTCTAGCCCCCTCCCCCTCTAAGAGCTTGAGCATCGCTTTTTAGTAGCCGTATAAACTACTATCAAGCAACACTCCCACCATTGTGCACCATAGGAGCAGTAACATCTGCTTTACGGTGTACGATGGTGGGTTTTTCGTTATACGGCAGTTGCGTTGTCGGTGAGGTGAGGTGTTGCGTCGTTGGTGAGGTGTTGCGTTGTCCCCCACTCTCCTAACTATGCCCAAAACTTTCAATAGCCTCCACACCTTTGTTTAGTGCATGTTGAATAAGGTCGAACTCCCTAGCTTCAATGGTTAATGGTGCCCAAAGGTACACAACATCCCCCAAAGGTCGTACAAACACGCCAGCCTCAACCATTGCATTTGTAAACACCTTTGCAAGCTCTGCGGCTCGCTCTCCACGTTGAACCGCCTTTGCCATACAGCCACCTTTTTCGGCAATACTCAGCTTCATCATCCCTACCATGCCTATTGTTTCATGTGCAACTCCCAACCTCTGTGCACAGTGGTGAATAATCCTCCGCAATTCTTTCCCATTCCCTTTCACCGTACTGTAAATATCATCTTTTTTGTAGATATCTAGAACAGCCAATGCAGCTTCACACGCCGATGGGTATCCGCCAAAGGTATGTGAGTGCCAAAAGATTTTATTTTCGAACGAATTGTAGACCCGTTCGTTAGCGATGGCGACGCTCATGGGTGCGTGTCCTGCTGTTAGAGCCTTTCCTAGCACAAGGATATCGGGCACAACGTTACTGTGATTGCATGCGAATAGTTCCCCTGTTCTGTAGAAGCCCACGGCGATTTCGTCTGCAATGAGGAGGATGTTGTAGTCATCACACACCTTTCGCAATTTGGTCATGTATTTGGCTGGTGATATTTTCACACCACCAGCCCCTTGCACCATGGGTTCGATGATAATTGCTGCTACTTCGCTGTGGTATTTTGTTACAATTTGTTTCATGCTGTGGAAGCACTCCACGTTGCATGTTTTCGGTTGCTGTCCGTGTGGGCACTGTAGGCAGTTGGGGGATTCGGCAACATGGGCACGATTTACAACTTCAGCGAGTGGTTCGTGGAATGATTCGAGGAACCCCACACCAATTGCTCCCATTGTGTCGCCGTGGTATGCATCTTGCAGTGCTATGAACCTATTTTTCCCCTGCACGCCAATATTTGTCCAATACTGAATAGCCATACGCAGGGCAGCTTCCACAGCACTGGCTCCATCGCTAGCGTAGAAGGAGTGGTTTAGGGATCCGGGTGTGATGTTGGCAAGTTTTTGTGAGAGCTCGATTACGCTGGGGTGTGCCATCCCCCCTAGTATTACGTGTTGTTTGGTTTTGAGTGAGTTTATCATCCGTTCCACAATTTCACTACGGGAGTGCCCGAGAGATACGCACCACCATGACGATATTCCGTCGAGTAGTTTGCGTCCGTCAGTGGTGTGCATGTAAAACCCTTGTGCACGTTCGATAATGGGGTAGTTTGTTTGTTTGAATTGGGTCATGTTTGTGTCGGGGTGCCATGTGAGGTTGCTTGCGTGTGTTGGTGTTGGTGCTGGTGTTGGTGTTTCGTTGTTCATCGCCATACTCCACTCATATGGATTTCGTTGTTGCCCTATTGATGGCTGCGAATAGCTTGTCGCCATGTGTTATTATTGTTGTATTGCCGTGCATCTTGGTGCCGTGCACCTTGGTGCCGTGCACCTGTGCAATGCATGGTATTCCCGAAAAGTTTTCGATGGTTTGAATGTTGTCTTGGTGCCGTGCAACAGTTGCGTGCTGTGCATCTTGGTGCTGTGCAACAGTTGCGTGCTGTGCATCTTGGTGCTGTGCATCTTGGTGCTGTGCATCTTGGTGCCGTGCATCTTGGTGCCGTGCATCTTGGTGCCGTGCATCTTGGTGCCGTCGTGCATCTTGGTGCTGTGCATCAGTTGCGTGCTGGTGGGGGATATGGTTCGCCACAAACCCCATGATACTCACCTCACGTCTAATATTGTGCATTGCACTAAGTGTGGCGATGGTACTGTGTATTGCTCCTAGTTTGTTGTTCATCACCACAATTGCGGGTATCTCCATGAGTGCAATCAGGTCGATATTGAGTGTGCCTTCGTCCATTGGTGAGCAAGCCCCCCCTGCCCCTTCCACAATCACAATATTGTGTTTGTTTTCGAGGTATTTGTAGCATTGCACAATGTGCTCCATGGATATGGTTGTTGCGTCCTTTTCCATTCTTTGTGCCAAGTGTGGTGAAACTTCGTGTGCAAAGTTGTAGGGTATATTTTCGTGCAACGGTGGTGTGTTTTGCCCTATCACTGTTTGGTAGTCGGTTGTGTTTCCGGTTTTGTTTACCCCTGTTTGCACAGGTTTCATGTATGCTACAGTTAGCCCTTTCTGAGTGAGGTGGTTGTAGAGAGCCTTTGCGAACACTGTTTTGCCCACATCCGTTCCTGTGCCTGTTATGAATACTCCAGCCATCCTGTACACCTCATTTTTGTGCAATAATAAACAGTACGTTGTAGGATAGTGCCACGGCGGGCACACCGTTTACGTTGGCGTTGTTTGCCCCCAAGAACATTTCGTCGTATTTTTGTAGAAACGTTTTGCGGTAGGTTATTTCTGCCAATGATTCTGTCTTTTGTGTTGAGGGTGGTGTTGAGGGTGGTGTTGATCCCACGTTTTTCATGGATTTTAGGGCATCCAGCCCTGAGGGGAATAGTGGCGAAAAGCCCTGACGTGTGTGCAGTTTCGGAATAAACCCACACTCTATTACACTTTTCATAACATTATCGCTGCGTGGAAATTCTAACATGGGGAGTTGTTCCCCTTCAGGTAGAGTTTTGTTGACTTCGCTAATCTCTTTGAGGGAGCCGTCAACGGGCAAGGCAACCACGAGTAAGCCTCCATCTTTCAGGAGTTTGTATGCTTTTTCGAAAAAACCGTGAATATCCTGCAACCAGTGTGCTGAAAAGCTACTTGTAACAATATCTTGGGTATCTTGCATACTTTTGTCCACCTGATAGTGGTCAAAATCTGCCACAGCAAACTGCCATTGAGGTTTGAATTCGTCAAACTTTGCGACACATTCAGCCACCATTTCGGAAGCGATATCCAAACCCAAAACACTAGGTTGGGCGTCCTCATCTAGCAAACCTTTTATGGCCAACATATGCACAATGGATTGAATGCAAAACCCTGTTCCACACCCTATGTCCACCATGGCAAAGTTGCTGTCTAGGGGGAGGCTATTGCGGACAATGGCGGTGTACATGTAGCTTGCCAGCACCTCCGAAACATGGTACTGCAAGTGTGCTGACTCATCATACCCTTTTGCATGTTTGTTGAAGCTTTGTGCTATTTTGTGTTTATTTAAGTCCATAAAAACTCGATACCTCGTTGAATATTAACTCGTGCTGAGGTAGTAGGTTGTGTCCGGCGTTTTCAACGGCACAAACCTTACACCTAGTGGCATCATCTTTCGCAATACTTTCAGTATACAGAGCCATTTCGAAGGGTGCAACCCTGTCGCTGTCGCCATGGATAATCAGAATACTCCTCCCCGCAAGCATCCCACGAGCATCACCAGTGCTCAGGAAGTCCAGTCCGTCGTAGAGGTGGTTGACGCTGAGCCCCATACATGAGCGTATGAAGTCATCCTGCCAGTTAATACCATGGGAATCATGGGAGTCATCACTAAACCCCAGCTTAGCAAAACCCTTTGCCACAGCTTTCTTGGATATTCTGAGTCCCATCATCATGGTGCCCAACGCAGAAGCATCAACCCCCACAGCACCATCCTCGTCCCCCTTGATGTACTTCACAAAGCTCGACACCAACACAACATTTTTCACAGGGGTATGCAACGCTAGCAAACCACCAAGAGACCAACCCATAAGAATGTCCACATCACTAAACATTTGAGACAAAGCCTCTGTATCGTTTGATTTTATGGCGTGCAAAACATCAACCCACGGGAAATACTGCACCTCAATATTTTCAACACCACCATCCGCAACAGCAAAGTCGGACAACGCATTCATAAACGGCAATGAAAACTTCTCATCACTACCCCACCCTGAAATAAAACCTACTCTCATGTATCACCTCTCTGAAAATTTATTACTAAAAATAGTCGGCTAACGCGTCGAACCAGAACTCTTCGCAATAGCTTGAACAACACTATGGGCAATCTCAGCCAGCTGCCCCTCGTCAAACCCCAAGGTAATGGAAAACCGCAAGCGAGCTCCATGAAGGGGCACAGTTGGATAACGAATAGCACGAACATGCACGCCAGACTCACCCAACAACCGACTCAAAGCAACAGCACGATCATTATCGTACACCATAATTGGCACAATTTGCGACGAAAATGCCAGCAACATCGGCTCTGTACCATCCGTCGCAGTACCGCTCTCCTCCTCAACGCGAAGTCCAGCATCCATTAGCATACCGTGAAACATCTTAGCTCGCAACATCAATTCCTCACCCATGGTCAATTCTTCACCCATGGTTATGGTTGAAGTGGAAGACACAATCTCTAAAGCACCAATGGACGACGCAACAACAGACGGTGGCAACGACGTGGAGAAAATAAACGTACGCATGGTGTTCAGCAGGTATTCGCGTACAAGGTGGGAGCACGAGATGAAACCACCGTACGACGCATAAGCCTTGCTCAAGGTGCCAACAACAATGTAGGGACGCACACCCATCTCCACACACAAACCACCACCAACACCACCAGCACCAGCATCAGCATCAGCACCACCAACACCAACACCACCAACACCAACACCAGCACCAGCACCACAAATACCCATGGCGTGGGACTCATCAACAATCATCTTAGCACCGTACATGGTTGACAACCGTTGCAAAGCCACCAGATCTGCCCTATCACCATCCATGCTGAAAATGCTATCGGTAACAATATAAATGTTCTCATACTTCGACGCAACACGACGAAGAGACTCTTCCAAGACATGATAGTTTTTATGGGGGAAACTTTTCCACTTGCAACCGCTATGCAGTATGCCATCCAGCAGGCTCGCATGGTTGAGTTTGTCGAAAAATACGTAATCGGACTTGCCAAGCAAAGCAGTGAGCAAGCCATAGTTCGCAAGGTAACCGCTACCCACAAGGAGCGTACTCGGGAACCCTGTTAACACAGCGAGACGCTCCTCCAACTCACCATGCAAAGGGGTCGCACCACCCATAAGACGCGAACCACCGGAACCAACACCATACATCGCCATGGCATTCGAAGCACACTCTTGTAAATAGGGGTGATGAATAAGGTTGAGGTAATCGTTGCAGGAGAGGTTGTACTTGGTCGCCCCCTCCGCCTCAGGAGCATCCGCCTCAGAAACACTCACACCACCCGTAAAAGGTAGCTCATGAATATTTCGCAAGAGCCCCTTACGCGTCATGGAGTTGATTCGTTCACGTAAGTTTTCATCACTGCTGATCGCCATGGTCAACCCCCTGCTCATCAAAAATATATTGTACCATTTAACCAGATAATAAAGAAGACAAGAAAAAAGGAGTGCCCCAGAAATAACTCCGAAACACTCCTGATTCAAGGTATGGCAGGCTTCCCACATAACCCCCACAGCTATCCATGGGGAGCCCATCTAGATCGGCATCAGAGGCGTATCACCCCTGTAGCCATTACTAGCAATTAATATGTCCAGTGTGGTGAGGCGGACACTGTACCCGTACGCACTAGCACAACCATGGCACTAACAAATACGAACAGTCGCCCCCCCTATTCCACACCGGAAACGTTAACCATCTGCCCAAAGGCTTGGTTAAGATGTTATCAAGCTCAAAGCTGTTTGAGGTAGTGCTTTGGCTTGTGCGAGCATGGCCGTTGCGGCCTGTTGTAGTACTTGGTTACGCGTAAACAGAGTTGTTTCAGCCGCAATATCCGCATCCATTACTCGCGAATTCGCCGCCGTAAGGTTCTCACGCATAATATCCAAGTTGCTCACAGTGTAGGTAATACGACTCATTTGGGCACCGATTGTTGCCCTTGTTGAGTTCACCCGCGTTAGGGCATTGTCAAACAGACTAATCGCCTGCTCAGCAACATGTTGATCGTAAACATACGCCCCAGATAGTTGCAACGACTCGATGGTCATCTCAGGGATGGACACACTCATGGTTTGTCCAGCATTTGCCCCAATATGGAGATCAGTTCTGTTGTCCACAAGGTGGAGGTAGAAGTTATCCTTTGAGCCAGTGCTTGTGTAGTCGATGAGTCCGCTATTTGGGTTGTAGGAGGCTATCAGTCCAGCAGTTGAGTCCACTTTGAGCATTACACCTTGGATATTTGGGGGGAAGAGGAATCCCGATGTTGTGGAATCTGAGGATTGGTGCTTGCCCGTGTGTGCGTCGTAAACATCGATGAACAAACGCGACTCCGCTTCGTTTATCACCGAGCCGAAACTAAACGCATCCACAATATCGCTGTTGCCTACAACAGATATTCGGGAATTCGCACCCAAACCTGCTGCCTGCATAATAAACGTACCCGGAATCTTAGCAATATCACCAACCTTATTGAGATCGGTAACAAACTTAACCAAGTTTTTGTTAATCTCATCGGCAGCAGCTTGCGAACCTGCTGTTTCCCTAGTGGCACCAAGTCCCATCTTTTGGAGAAGGTTTGTCAACAGGTCATCCACCTCAAAGAGGGTATCGTTCCCCTCGAGGAATACCTCCTCTTTGGAGCCATTCCCGCCGTAAAGTGTTAACGTTTGCACAATATCCATGATATTGAGCCCATTGGCATTGCGAAAACTTGCCAGCTGATTGAGGGTTGTGCTCTCTGTGGCAACCTCGCCACCGCCGTTAATAAAGTAGGTGGACGTACCGGGGATAGTACCAACAGCTGTGGTTATCTCGTTGAAGTACATTTCAGCAGCTGTGTAGCGAACTGTTCCTGTGGAGGGATCCATAATTGCGTAGTGCAGTTGCACCCGTGCCAAATCATCTTTCCCATCGTTGTTGTCGAACATGCCCAGCTCTTGAGGCAGATACTCAACTTGAGGTGTGGACGCCGTGCCTGCCGGTGTTCCGTTAATGGCAAACCCTGTTTCACTACCGTTGTTGGCAATGTTAATTACACCACCACCTGTAAGCAGTCTGTCAGCATTAGCTGCAATCTCTGCCTGAACAGTGTTCAAAAACTTTGTACCAGGCTCAATCAGTGTCGGAACAGTTGTGCTCACACTACTTATGCTAAAGTTAATCCTAAACGACGAAACACCTGTTATTGTTACCTCAAACGACGACTTACCAACAATACTAGCCGAGGCATCAAGTGTGCCCGATTTAACCTCGCCTGTTTTTGAGTCAGTAAACTTGTAGCGAATAGTTTCCACTGCCGAAGCACCGCCAGAAGTCTTATTGCCAGACATGGTAACAACCTCGTACTCGAAATAACCACTCCTGTCCACAGAGCCAGTAACTGCAGTAACTGTAGCAGAAGTCGCAACATCGATGCTTCGTCCAGCGAGGTACATGGAAACGTTATCCGTACTTGCAGCAACAGCACCAGTAGGGTTGCTAACATTGATATCGTAGGTTCCGCCATTGGTGGAAAAATCCTGATCGCGAAGGGTACGAACGTACGCCAACGAGCCGTTTTGTGTTGCTAAGCCAGCGGCAAACTGACCCTCAGCAAGTTGCATAATGTGGGATTTATACACAGCCGAAGACCCCGGCTCAGTATTGACGGCAATACGATAGTTGCCCTCCTTTACCTCACCAGTAATTAACGCCTCAACCCTGCTACTACTACTTGACCACAGAGCTGTTGCATCGCCGTTCAGTAATTTCTTGGTGTTGAATTCCACGGAAACCGTAACACGATTCATCTCGTCCTTGAGCTGATCAACCTCTTTCTGAAGCTCTGCCCTATCTGATGTGGTGTAGGTTCCGTTGGCTGCCTGAATAGACAACTCACGCATGCGGAGAATCATATCTCCAAGTGCCTGCAAACCGCCCTCTGCTACTTGCAACATGGACAAACCATCTTGTGCGTTCCTGTTGGCAACACTCAAGCCGTTTATCTGACTCTCCAACCGCTTGGATACCGCCAAGCCAGAAGCGTCATCAAGAGCACTGTTAATACGTAGGCCGGATGATAAACGCTGAATCGACTGATCCAACATGGACTGCGATCTGGTCAGACTGTTTTGTGCCGTAATGGCAAGGGGGTTACTATAAATACGTAAAGCCATACCCTAAATCCTCCTTGATAGAATTTAAAGCACACTTTACATGTATGATCGTAATAATAATTTAGCGTCAATATTTCAACTAGTACCCAAAAAACTAGCTTGATAGTAAGTAGAACGGTTAAAATACGATTTACTTAAGAGCAAATTGGAATATGACGAAAAATTAACAAGGGAGAAATGCCGCGAAAGGCAATGACTGCAAGACTTTAGACAACTTGCACAAAAAACTATATTAACGCAAAAAATGGGTACACAAAGAACAACGAAAAACTACTTCACAAATATGGCAGCATCGCAAGCACCAAACATAATACTATGATGAGACGACGACGCAAACCCCGCCGCCAAACCCAACTTGTCAAACTCGCTACGACTAGGGTAAAACGCGACCGACTCAGGCAAATAACGGTACGCATCACCATCACCACGAGAAAAAATAGACGCAACACGAGGCATAATCTTGCCAAAATACAACTTATGCACAAAAGACATGGGCTGACGAGACGGTATACGTATATCTAAAATGCAAAACTTACCACCCGGAACAAGCAAACGATAACACTCTGACATCACTGCCGACTTATCAGGCATGTTGCGAATACCGTAAGCAACCGTTATCATATCAAAACTAGAAGCAGGGAAACTCGTGGAAGTCGCATCCATCAAATGGAAACGCAAATGGGGATAGTTCGCCTTAGCAACTGAAAGCATACCCTCAGAAAAATCCAAACCATCAACATTAGCATCACCAACATGGGACGCAATCAAAGTTGTCAACGCACCTGTACCGCAAGCAAGATCAAGAACCTTGTCGCCAGGGCTTATACCCGCTTTTCGTAAAAAAATGTTGCGGAAAATATTGTCCATGTTGAATGATATGAGGCGATTAAGGCGATCGTAACGACCTGAGATACGGTTAAACATGTCCTGAACATACTCAGCATCGCCATGGCGAATCTGAATGCTTGCACCCGTGGTGCTCGCATCTGTGGTGCTCGAACCCGTGGTTCTCGAACCCGTGGTGCTCGAACCCGTGGTGCTCGAACCCGTGGTGCTCGAACCCGTGGTGCCCGCATCTGTGGTGCCCGCATCTGTGGTGCTCGAACCCGTGGTGCTTGCATCTGTGGTGCTTGCATCTGCGGTGCTTGCACCCGTGGTGCCCGAACCTGTGGTTCTTGCACCACCTTCACCATTATTTAAACTATCCCGTGCCATTAAAAGTTATAATCCAAGAAGTTTAAGCTCAGTGCCGCCGACTCGAATGAATTCGAAAGGGAGATACTAGGCATTTGCAACCCTAAACTAGGCTGAGGCTGTGTCGAAACATAAACACCCGACATGCCATTGTCCACATAGAGCACGTTAACTTCGTACGCACCAATGCCAACACCAACCAAACCACCAGCAAGGAGTCCGTATGAGATGTAGTCCAAATGCTCGCCCGGTTTTTCAGTTGTTAGCAACAACGCCGCACCGATGAGCGTACCGATACCCATTCCGTACAGTGTATTTACGAAAATTATCTCACCCAGTTCATTACCCTGAGCAGTGGCACGTGTGCCCGTACCCGTTGAAAAAACCATCACTGTAACCATTGCCATTGTTGCCAATACGGTCATACTCTTACGCATATCACACACTCCATTTTTGCTACGAACCCAAATCGATTTGGCACCCATAGCCGTAATTGCTGAAACTTACGTGGTTAATTCTACTAGGTTTCTTCAAACTTTACAACAAAAACTTACCCACTAGCAAATATTTACAAGGGGTAATGTTATGTCGTAAGTAATTTGTTGCTAATTTACGGATTATATAATATAATTATAGATAACGGCAATGCTGTCGCACACATAAAAACACGAACCACGGAGGCATATCAATGGACTGTATTTTCTGCAAAATAGTGAACAACGAAATCCCATCCACTACCATCTTTGAAGACGAAAACCTGAAAGTTATACTCGACATAAACCCAGTAAACAAAGGACATGTGCTTATTCTAACAAAAAAACACTACAATAATATTTTCGACGTACCCGAAGAACTACTCACAAATATCTACCCGCTAGCAAAAAAAATCGCCTCCACGCTGAAAACCGTTACTGAAAACCGCAACAAACACCAAATCGCTGGTATCAATATCATGCAAAATAACGGTGCCGCCGCTGGACAAGAGGTCTCGCACTTCCACCTACACGTTATCCCACGACATGCTGGCGAAATCGGAATTATCAAAATCACACGAACAAAGTACGACTCAATGGACGAAATGAACGCACTAGGCAACGAAATCAAAGAGCTACTGTAGGCAACACGCACGAACGCACGAACGCACGAACGCACCAACGAACCAACGAACGCACGAACGCACCAACGCACGAACGCACCAACGCACTCACGCAAAAAGGGCAAGGGGATGAACCGTTTGGCTCCACCCTCTTGCCCTCTCATGCTTGCCAACCTTAGTATCTGGTTGTTGTATGCAGTGCGATTATGCCCGCAAAACGTCGATGCCTGGCAATGTACCGAACTCGATGTACTCCAAAGAGGCACCGCCACCAGTGGAGATGTGGGACACCTTGTCCGCAACACCAGCCTGATTTATTGCCGATACTGAATCGCCACCACCGATAACAACAGTAGCATCCATTTCTGCTAGAGTGTTGGCTATGGCGAACGTTCCGTTGGCGAAGTTTTCATCTTCAAACACGCCCATGGGACCGTTCCACAATACTGTTTTGCACCCTTCAAGCTCTTTGCGAAATAGTTCCACACTTTTGGCACCAATATCCAAGCCCATGAGGTCGTCGGATATTTCTCTGCTATCAATGGCAACAGGTGCACCGCGAAACTCTTTTGAGCCAACGAAATCCACGGGCAGAATAATTTTTACCCCCCGCGACTCAGCTTTCTCTAGTAGCATGCGACAGGTGTCCACCTTGTCGAGCTCCATGAGTGATTGTCCCACATTGTGCCCCATCTGTTTGAGGAAGGTGTACGCCATCCCCCCGCCGATGAACACTTTGTCGGCACGACCGAGTAGTGCTTCGATGACTCCGAGTTTGTCTGACACTTTCGCACCGCCGATGATGGCAGCAAACGGCGTGTCGGGGTTTTTGAGTAGTTGGTCGAAATATTTGGACTCCTTGAGCACAAGGAACCCTGCCCCTTTTTGGTCTTTCGCTGTTGCGAGTCCATAGGTTGAGGCATGTTTGCGGTGGCAAGCTCCGAATGCGTCGTTGATGTAAACGTCGCAAAGCTTTGCTAGTTCGGACACGAATGACGAGTCGTTTTTCTCTTCGCCACTGTGAAACCGCAAGTTCTCCAACAGTACTACTTCACCGTTTTCCATGCTGTTGATTGCTGTTTCCACATCGTTGCCAATGCAGTCGCTTAGGAATTGCACCTTCATGAACATGGTGTTAATGTGGTCGGCAACGGGTCGCAGTGAGTATTTTGGGTTACGTTCCCCTTTGGGGCGTCCGAAGTGGGAGGCGAGAACCACCTTTGCACCGTTATCAACGGCGTATTTGATGGTTGTCATTGCACCTTTGATGCGGGTATCATCGGCAACAAGTCCGTCTGCCACGGGAACATTGAAGTCCACACGAATGAACACACGTTTCCCTTTGAGGTCTAGTTTTTCAATGCTTTGAACCATTTTAACCTCCAAGAGTTATAGTACTTTTGTTGTTAGTTCTGCAACTCTGTTGGAGTAAGCCCACTCGTTGTCGTACCATGAGAGAACCTGTAGCAAGCTACCGCCAACAACTTTGGTGGATAGAGCGTCCACAGTGGAGGAGAAAGCGTTGCCGTTGTAGTCGATGGAAACGAGGGGTTTTTCTTCATACGCCAAGAACCCTTTCATTGTTGTTTCCGATGCTTTTTTCAGTGCAGCGTTAACCTCTTCAGCTGTAACGTCTTTGCTGAGTTTGAAAATCATTTCGGTAACAGAAACGTTTGGTGTTGGAACGCGTAACGCCATGCCATCCAGTTTCCCTTTTAGTTCGGGGATAACGAGGGTAACAGCCTTTGCTGCTCCTGTGGATGTTGGGATGATGGACATACCTGCAGCACGTGCACGACGTAGGTCGCCGTGTGGTAGGTCGAGGATATTCTGGTCGTTGGTGTAGGAGTGAACGGTCATCATTGTGCCGTGTTCGATGCCGAATGTGTCGTTGATTACTTTTGCAACGGGAGCCATGCAGTTGGTTGTGCATGATGCGTTGGAGATGATGTGGTGTTTGGATTTGTCGTATTCGCTGTCATTTACGCCGAAAACAAGGGTCAAGTCTTCATCGGTTGCGGGTGCGGAGATGATAACTTTTTTTGCACCTGCATCAATGTGTAGCTGAGCTTTGTCGCGTTTGGTGAAGATACCGGTGGACTCGATAACAACGTCAACGCCAAGTTTGCCCCAGCCAAGATCAGCAGGGTTGCGTTCAGCAAGAACCTTAATCTTTTTGCCGTCAACAATAATATTGCTGTCGTCGTAACTAACAGTAAACTTTGCTTTACCGTGTACAGAATCGTACTCCAAAAGGTGTGCAAGGGTTTTGGTGTCAGTTAGGTCGTTGATTGCGACAACGTTAACGTCAAGCTTACGCTCAACGATAGCACGAAAAACTGAGCGACCTATCCTACCGAAACCATTAATTCCTACTTGTACTGCCATGAAATCCTCCTACCATGGAACCTATGCCCATGAACAAAAAATTAGTGAGCAAACAACTACTTAAAAGCTACAGTGGAAAAGCCCTGTAGCATAATAAAACAATATACCCACTCTATTCCTATTATAACACCACTCTTTCGCAAAATCAATTACTTAAAAACAAATAAACTAACAAGCAAGAGTATACAACTTCACACTAGATGCACCCTGAGACTTCAACACCTTAGCACACTCATTCGCCGTCGCACCGGTGGTCAAAATATCGTCAACAAGAAGCACCGACTTACCTGCAACAGGAGACACAACACGAAATGCCCCAGCAACATTACGACTGCGATTCGATCGTACAAGACGACTCTGATACCGCGTCATACGATCGCGACGAAGAACTGTGCGGACAGGAATACCCGTGTACAACGAAAGGGTCGAAGCTAACGTAACATTAGGGTGGCGGAAACGTGTTAAACGACGAGTTATGTGTGTCGGAATCGGACAAATAATATCAATATCGTTGGCATCCAAATGTTGAAGAACAACGAGGGCACCAAAAATATGACCAACATGGAAGTAGTACTGAAACTTGCTACGAAGCAACAACGAACGCAATGAACCCTCATAATGGTACGACGACTCGGTGTAATCCAAATACACCAAAAGGCGACCACCACGACCAATAGGCGACGAACGACACAAATCACAACGGCTAACAACACCACTCACACCACGAACAACATGACCACAATGCAAACAATAATTCAACACAGGAGACACCGACGAAATACAAACAGAACAAAGGGGATAACTCCATGACGTACTCGTAAGCAACGACGACTCAGAAGCATCCGAAACACGAGCAACATCCGAAGAACAATGGACGCACTCCTTGTAAAACACCAAACCCAACAAAGGACGTAAACGAACAAAACTGAAACAAAAATAAAGGAAGCGAACAAAACGGACGCCAATACTAGGCAGGTACATGACTAAACACTCAACACTAAACTAAAAACATAACTCAGTGTAACACAATAGTAATAAAATGGTTGGGAAAATAATAGACGTCAAACAGAACAACAACACTCAAGATAAACACGGGGGGGATAGCCCCCCCAAACGAAACCAAATCTTAAGGGTGTACAAAATGAACGGGGTGTCATTTCTTTATAATAATACATAAATCAAGTGGCAAATACGACATACCTCAGTGCCAATAAGCAAACGGCAAACGGCAACAATGGCACGGTAACACAACCATAAACACAACAACAACGCCCATCGCTAAGCAATAACCGCTAACCCCTAGCCTCTGACCAACGCAAGCACGCTAAACAAATCGTAAACCCAGATGCCTCGCGGGAAACACGGGGAGCAAATGCCCCCCAAACGAAACTAAATCTTAAGGGTGTACAAAATGAACGGGGTGTCATTTCTTTATAATAATGTCTCTATTTGCAAAGTGCGAAACATCACGTATGCCAAGGTCGGTACGCACAACTAAGATTGTGCCATCACCCTCCCCAGCTTCTGGAAGCCGTACACGGACAACACGCCCATGCACCTCAGTAAGTTTCGCTGGAATATCAGATTGTTTTTTCCTACCCCCATCAGGTGAAGTACTCTGCACCGAGGGTATAATCCTTATATCCATAATTAGAATATCGGTGATGATAAGGTTTACTTGAGCTTTTTTTGAAAACAGTTAACAAAAAGGTGATTTTCTGTGAGAACACAAAGGCGATGGCGATTAAACAGGGGCGTACTGTAGTCGCAAAGCATGGTGCAATAATATACTGCAAAGGACGTATTGTTTTATTGTAACAGATTGTAGCTACTGCTGAGCTTGAAGGGTGTTGAAAACAGTGGACAGCATGGAGTCCATCCCACTAAGGGGAACCATGTTCGCACCATCAGACAGAGCCGAATCAGGGTTTGGGTGAGTCTCAAAAAAGAACCCCTTGATACCAATGGCTGCGGCCATATTAGCATAATACGGAACATACTCCCTGTTGCCACCAGAGGAATCCCCCAATGAGGACGGCTTCTGCACACTGTGGGTCGCATCTAAAATCAGGGGAACACCAGCCAACGACGCCATGTTGCCCATGTCGATCAAATTGCGAAAATCAAGAACCAGATCACCGTACCCCATCATAGTGCCACGCTCAGTAAGCATAACCTTGGAGTTACCGCTCTCGATAACCTTTTGAACAGGGTTGACCATGTTGGTGCCACTCAAAAACTGTGCCTTCTTGATATTCACAATTGCACCCGTCTTCGCCGACGAAACAAGAAGATCGGTTTGACGACATAAAAATGCCGGTATCTGAATAATATCAGCAACCTCAGAGATAGCACCTGCCTGATGGCTCTCGTGAATATCCGTAACAATGGGGACGCCAAACTGTGTCTTTATTTTGGACAACACCTCCAAACCTGCCTCCAGCCCCGGACCACGATGGGAGTTAATCGATGTGCGGTTCGCCTTGTCGAACGAACTCTTGAACACATAAACAAACCCGTATCTACTGGAAAGCTCTAGCATCTCCTCGCAAACTTGGCTCATGATGTCGTAATCTTCGATGACACAAGTGCCCGCAAGAATAAAGGGGCGACTTTGTAGCTTAGCGTAAAGGGAGTCTAGGCTCGCCATGCTTCTCCCGTTGTTGCCGCTCCCGTTGTTGCCGCTCCCGTTACCGCTACTGTTGCCGCTACTGTTGCCGCTCCCGTTACCGCTACTGTTACTACTACCGTTACCGTTACCGCTACTGTTACTGCTACTATGCATCATTACTGTACCTCAACGGGCTAATACGTTTGGGTTCTTTAGAAGTATACATTCAGAGCCGTTGCAAGGGATGTTGCATTCGTGGGGTACACGTCTTTGAAGCTTCCCCTGTTGGTTTCTGCTGTTACGCCAATGTTGAAGTTGTTGTTGATGAGGTATTCGGCGTGGGCCGAAAATTGGTTGGACTCATCGGTTGTAACGTAGGAGTAGGACGATTTGAATCGGAATCGTGAGTACAGTTCGTATTCAACGCCGGCTGTGATAACCTTGGCGTCAATATCCACATCTTCATCGTCGCTTGTGGCTTTGAGGTCTTCCAAAACATCTTCCATGGCTTTGTTGGCGGAGTCTTGAAGGTAGTATTCAGCCGTGAGTCTTAGGTTTCCGCTGGAGTACTCCAACCCTGTGGATAGCTGGTAAAAGAGGGGATCGCCTTTTGGTTTGCCCTCTGGAGCTTTAAAACTCACCTCCCGATTGAGGAAGTTTGCTTCGGAATCTGAGAGCTCGTTTGCACCGCTGTTGAAGTAGGATATTTGGTGCATTACTCCTTCAGTATAAAAACCGAAAGAGTAGAAGTGTTTTTCTAGTGAGCCACCACCGTAGTTGCTTCGTGTAATTTTGCACAGGTAGGATACGTCTGTGCCTACTAGTCCGCAACGATTGATGGTGCCACCTTGAAGTTGAATATCCACTGCTTCGGCGTTAATGTTGGAGCGTACTGTGATAGTTTTGCTACTTTCGTTGGTGGATAGTCCGTAAATAAGGTTTACTTCAGAGAGCCCCACAGGGATATCCATACGCATGACATCTATTCCGTATCGGTATTCTGAGTTAAGGTAGAGGTTGTAGACGTCTAGGGGTGAGTACACATTTGAGGTACCGAGCCCAACGGGTTGGCGTCCTACTTTGAGGTTAAAGTATGGTGATGGGATATTTAGGTAAAGCCAGTCCATGTCGAAATAGTAGATACCAGCTCCATTGGGGAGGTATCCGGCTTTGGTGAAGTCTGTAATACGGTAGGTGGTGTCGTTACGGTTAATGTTCGCAGGGGCATCGTACGCAGGGAAGTACCTGCTTGTTAGCAGAAAGGAGTCGTAAATAAATACTGCGTCAAACTCATCCCCATCTTTGTTGTAGGTATCAACCTCTCTTATTTGCAGAGCGATAGCACCCAGCGTTGGCTGAGCAACAAAGCGTATGTAGTCGCCACCGATATCGAAAAGGAGCCTGTTGCCTATTTCTAGCTTGTTTGCACGTGTTTCAAAGTAGTCGGAAAAGTCGATACCTATGCTTGTGGTGGACAGTTCGATCATTGTGTCTGTGCCAACACTAGCGTAGTATCCATCTCCATACTCGAGTGTTATTCCATATGCCGGCAACGAAGCGAAAGCTATAGTTGCACTAATTAGTAGTAATGTTAAACTCTTTTTCTTTGCCATCATAGTGAATTTGCCCATCCCTTAACCATATTAATCTATCGCAATAACTCATTACGTCCTTGTCGTGTGTAGAAATTAGAAACGTTATTCCACTTGTTTTATTTAGCTGACTGACGAGTTCTAGAAAGCTTTCCGAGGTTTTTGAGTCCAAGTTTGCAGTGGGCTCATCCGCAAGGATAATCGCGGGGCTTGAGGCTAGTGCCCGTGCAATGGCAACGCGTTGTTGTTGCCCGCCAGAGAGTTGACGCGGATACCTACTATGCAGGTCGGCAATACCAACAGAGTCCAACGCCTCCATCGCCATGGCACGGCGTTCACTACGGGGCACCCCTTGGATGGTCAGAACGTACTCAGCATTCTCCACTGCAGTCAAAACAGGGATAAGGTTGTAGCTCTGAAAAATAAATCCCATTTTGTGGCGACGCAACGAGCTTTGCTGATGGCTTGTGTACCCTGTTGTGAGGTCGCCGTCCACGTAAATCACTCCGCTAGTGGGGGAGTCAAGTGCACCGATGAGGTTGAGGAGAGTAGATTTACCGCTACCGGAAGGACCACCCATGGCAGTCAGCTCCCCAGCTGTTATCTCCAGAGATACATCATTGACAGCAAGAACCTCAACATCACCCTGTTTGTAAATTTTACTCACACTTTCAAGCTTTATAATAGACTTCATACAAACTCCACCATATTTCAGCACATGGCTCTATGGATAAGCACTAGCGTACTTTAATTATTATCACGACCTATCTGTTATATCAACATCTGTACATTTCTTCACGCCAACAAGGTTTAAAATAGCCGATGCAGCCCAAATATAGATAAATGTTCCCCAGAAATTCGACATGCTCAGCCTAGCGTAAACTCGCAAATCGGAAAACTGGAAGAACAGCTCTGATATTTCGGATAAGTTAAGTATCTTGGCAAAATCAACACCGATATTTGAAAGGGGAATAAGGAGTAAAAACGTTAGCAAGCTGCCTATTACTGCACCCAAAAAGCCGTAAAGAACACCCTCGATTAAGACCTGCAACCGTAAGTAGGTTGGCGATGATCCCAAAGAGAGGATTGTGGAAAATTCTCGCCTACGCTCAAAAACAGACAAAAGAAATATATTTAAAATACCGAGGATTATCAAAAATATGAGCATGTACGTAATAACCTTGACCAAAGCCCTGTCAAACGCAATAAACGAAACAATCTCAGGCTTAATCTCATCCCAACGAAACACGGTGCGGGTATCTGTATTAAAAGAGCTCATGGCAGAATAAATACGCGGAAGGTTCTCAACGGCATCTATCTCAAGACCGATACGAGTGTACTCATTCGGACCCATTCCCAAAAGGGAGCGAAGGGTTTCGCGGTTGGTCAAAACAACACCGTCATCGTATTCGCTACCACTTGTGTCCAGAATACCGTATACGCGGAGAGATCGCATGCTCAACTCGCCACTCTTATCGCTAGCACCAACAACAACCCTACTCCCAACGCGAAGGTTAAGCTTCTCAGCCAAATCAACACCGATAACAATACGATTAGTTGTGGTTTCGTCGATAAACTTGCCGTCAACAATACGACTCTTCAGGGGTATAACCTGATCGAACACATCAAAATCTGTGGCACGAATGGAGACGCTCTTGGTGTTGTACGGAGACTGCACCACACCCGTTGCCAAAACATAAGGCTTAACATAAGTAACACCCTTAACATTGGCAATCTCCTCCAACTCACTTGCAGTAACATTGATCGTATTGCCATTGGACGGATACTCGTAGTAAGTAGGGCTCTGAACAACAACAAAACCCTCTGTTGCCTTTATGTTTTCGGAGATGAGCTTGTGGAAAAAACCCTCACCAAGGCTAAGCCAAACCATGGTAAACGCCATGCCAGCTGCAAGTGTCAGTATAATCGCGAGGGAACGAAGCCTGTTACGCACCATGGTACGTATTGCCAAACGGAAGATCATGGCTAAGTTGCTGCCAACACCACCGTGTTGCTCTGTGCCCTTGGGTTTGTGGGGCACTGACGCTGATGACGACGAATAGGAATCGCTATGTTTACGACTACCATTGCCATTATGCTTATCGGTGCGTCCTTCCAAGTTACTCTCGGGTCTAGCCATGCTGCAACCCCCTAACAGTATCAATACGTAAAACCTTCCAGGCAGGGTAAAGGGACGTCAGCAGAACTATGCCCATAATCGACAGGGGCACAGTGATGTAAAGCGACGGCACAACCGCACCGTACAACAGCGGATCGAAATAAACACCCCCCAAAGAAACAACGGGCAACACGTTGGAAAAATCTATGCCAACAATTTTGATGTAAGCGTTGATAGGTATCGCAATTGCTATCCCCACAACAATACCCACAGACGACACAAACAACGCCTCAAGGGACGTCATTATAAACAAGTAGTGGGGGCGTGTGCCCAGTGCACTCATGATGGCGTACTCGCGAATACGCTCGTTTACCGAGATGATCATTAAGTTGAGGATGCCGATGGCAACAGCAAGACCAAAAATTACAACATATAAATAAACAAAACCGTCAAGAAGCTGAAACATCTGATTAAGGGACGGGTTCGACTCGTACCAACGTAAAATCTCATCCACGTTACCAAGCTCATTATTGAGCGCCATGAGCTTGTCGTAAAACGGCTCCAAAGCTACTGAAGGCATATTGAACACAATTTCGTGGGGGAGGTCGTTCGTGCGAAATAGATCCTGAAACTCAGTACGGGGCATGAAAATAGCAACGCGATCAGATTCTTCATTCAAAGGACCGAAAATACCACGAATATGGTAGATCTCATTGGCAAAAGAACCATCGTAAGCAGAGCCGAGGAATACTAGCTCGCTGCCAAGGCTCAGGTTGAGGTACTGTGCTAGAACACGACCAACAACGATACCCTTGGGATCATCCTCCGAGATAAATTCACCTTGAAGAACGCTGTTAGGGATGACAGTTGTGTTGGCTTCAGCAGCGGGGTTCACCGCAACGATGGCAACACCTGTGGAAAGGGTGTCGGATGAACCAAGACCAGAGGCATAACTACGCACAGAGTAGGAGACACCCTCAGACTCAGCAAGGGATATGTAGGACTCATTGGCCAAAATAGGCTCGTAAATACTGTTGGTATCGCTAAATAAGTGTGAGCGTACGGCAATCTTGCCGATAACATCGGTGAGGTCATCCTCGGTTTTGAAGATGAAGCCACTAATCAAGGATTGGAATACTATAATCAGAGCCGTCGCAATAGCAACAGCCACAACCATAATACTACTCCGAGTAGGGTTACGCAAAACATTTCGTGCTGCAATAAATGGTACTTGTCTCATAATAACTATTATATTAACCAACGACAAGGGGTTCTGTCAACACTAAAATAATAAAAATAGCTATCAATGGAAATATTTCGTTAGAATAATTTTTTGGCAACGGGTAGATGCTAGGTGTGGCAGTGAGCGGAGCCCTTTCGTAACGTACGCAACCGCGACCAACGTACGAAACTGCGACCGAGGCACACGCACACTAACGTACACGAACGCATGCAACTGCGATCAACTAACGTACGCGAAACCGCAACCGAGGTACACGTACACTAACGTACGCAACCGCATGCAACGTACACGACCGCGACCAACGTACACGTACGCAACCGCGACCAATGTACACGTACACTAACGTACGCGAGACCGCGACCGAGGCACACGTATACGCACACTAACGCATGCAACTGCGATCAACTAACGCACACGACCGCAACCGAGGCACACGCACGCAACGTACACGCAACTAGCGTATGCGACGAATGTTCGTCAACGAGAAGAAGTTGCGAGCAATCGGCGTGTCAAACACTAGTGAATCGTACTGAAAAACAGTGTACTGACCCTCCACTAACTCATTGGTAGCAACGATACGTAGCGGAGTTAGCTTCCCGTCAATCGTTTGAACATCGGAAAACTTTTTAACACGCACAATCTCACCAAGATCGTCGTAATATTCTTCTACTACAGGGAGCCCCGTCTTAGGGGAAACATGGAGAACCACCTTGTCCCAGATAATCGCGGAATCTTTGTCGGGGATGCACTGCAAGGTTTGCTCAACACGGTCGTCCCGCGTTACTTCGCAAACATAGTCTTCCGTAAATGTGTTCGACTCAACAAGGTCGTTGTTGGTGATATCGCTCCCCATCCAGCCGTCGTCCATGAGGGATGACGGAACTTTGATAATTCTGTCGGTTTTGGGGAGGTAGTTGTAAACAAGGTCGTCGACCATTAGCGTTGCTGTGCCCCTGTCGATCCTAGGTTGGTCAACCATGACGATAAAGTTGTCCGTCCCTTCGCTCCAAGTGCGTAGGGATAGGGTTCGGGTAAACCTAGAGTTATGAATGGTCATCGTCGCCTTGCCTTTGGTTGTTTCGGAGCGGAAGAGGTTATCCACCCCCCTTAAAATCTCCAACGCACGTGCATCGGTGGTCTTGGCAAACGAAACTGATGGTGTGAATGAAAACGTGAGTAAAAGCAGGATGACGGCAACACTAAGGAGAATAGTATTACGTACACCACCAGAGCCAAAACGAGCCAAACCGTAAACCCCAACACCAAAATATCCGAACATAGACGAACCCTCTTAAACAAATTAAGACTATTTTTATTTATATCAACTTCATTTATATCAACAATATTTAAAAAAGTAAACAGTTAGCAAAATCACTCTTCAGCAGCAAGGAAAACCACGTTGGCAGTATTACAGTGCGTTAACAGTGGCGAACCGTGTCGTGCCAAATACCATATTAGTAGCACTAGCTACACGTTAACAGTGGCGAACCGTGTCGTGCCAAATACCACGTGAGCTGTACTAATTATAAGTGTTCCTCGGGCTCGTGTCAAGGGAATATTGTGCCCTAGCACACAGTAAAGCAAGCTCCCCAACTTTGCTCTGTAAAGCAGTAATCTGCCTGTAAATAGGCACCCTACTGCCGTACTTGAACTACGCGATAATCTACTATTTGTAGCAAAATTATCCCATGAGTACTGCAAATATGCCCTCGAGCAAGTCAGGCCTCGAGCAAGTCAGGGTTGGTAGCTCACAATTCGGCTCATCACCAATTAATAATATACTATGCAATTTGCCCTTAGTCAACAATAAAAAATATTTCCTGAATACTTCTCTGATACTTAATATTTTTACTATTCGCTTTTGCACCGAGACGCAACTATGTGCTTAGAGTTTAGTCGCCACACACCTTCATTGGTTCTTTATTTTTTCTGTTTACGTGGCATATTTTTTGCTCAACAAACTCTATGACGCGTCCCTTACGCTATTGAATATATCTCAAGGTTCTGGTATGATCCTCTCAAGTGATTATCTCAGCTTGGTGCATAAATTATGAAAAAATACGTTATCTTTCTTGTTATTGTTCTCGCGACGATGGCGATGGGTATTGCCGCTCAAACAAGTATCCCCGACTCCCTTCGCAAGTACTACCCACCATACTCCCACAACTATGAGTTCTACAACAACATGCGTAATCAGGAGATCGCTTTGATGTCCCTCAAGGATGGCATCGACCGAGGCGACTGGGTTGCAATCGAGAAGTGGTCCCTGTCCCTCAGTTTTCTCAATCAAAGAGCCAACGCCATGGTTCCCGAGTGGAAGGACTACGAACGCGACCGCACCTACGTGGAGCTACTGAAGATTATCAACAGCAACAACTCAGAAAATAGGGGTATCGGTCAGATTTCGACCCTCTACAACACCGTCGTTGTTTCGTGTGATTCGTGCCACACCGTCAACCTTGCCAACACAAAACGTGTGTTCTACTCCAATTTTGTAAACAGAAACACAACTATTCTGAGCAACTACAACAAACAGGTTTACACGTACAAATCGTACATGGAATTCATGAACAGCAACCTCAAGGGGATGGTTGTTGCCTCCCTAAACAGCAACTGGCGTAGCTCTGCACAGAAGTTTAACGCTTTCTTTTCCTCTTATGAGCAGCTTGAGGAGACGTGTGCGTCATGCCACAGCGATCAGGCTAGTATCGACCGCTTTTTTGGTAAAAGCTACCTACGCCAAAAAGCACGTATTCAGCTGGATATTTCCAAGCGTTTGTCCGACAACCTGTCGTACGATGTTCGCAGCTTTGAGGACAACTATTGTCAGAGCTGCCACAACACGCATAGATGGACAGATCCTGCACTTTTCAACAAGAAATAACCTGTTTTTTCAAAAAAAATAGAATTTTTCATTGATATCACATACCTCTAAGTATATAGTATTATTTGTACTGGGTGTACTAAACATATTAGAGAAACGAGGTGTGTGTGTCTTCCAAGACATTATCTGCCTGCTCTTTACGGGTTTCTTCTGCGTATTATTTTACGTATCCACTGCTATTCCTGTTTTTAGCAGCATTATTTTTAACCTCCAATACCTCCTTTGCCGACACGGGCGTTGGTCCTGATAATAGGCGTGTTGCGAACCTGAAGGAGATACGTGGAAAAAATATTGTTGATCAGTCCGACGTGGCTGTTCGTCAACTTTCACAAAGTGCTTTAAATAGCACACCTATTATCGTGCCCAAACGCGACAATATCACCGATTCACAAAGCTTAACAGCCCAAAACTGGCAACCGCCTAAACTCCTCAACATTCTTGATGCCCGCGAACTTTCCGCCTACGGTTCACAGTTCGACAACACCACTGACGCACAACTCGTACTTGCGTACCTGCATATTGAGCAAGAACACTACAACACAGCCCTCAAAATACTGCAGGAGGCATCTGTTCTAGAGCCGTACGATGGTCGCATTCAGTTTTTGTCAGGCATTGCCTACCTCCTATCTGGCTCCTACTACTCGGCAATCACTAGCCTCAACCGCTCACTGAAGCTCCAAGGGGAAGCCCTAGCCCAACCCAACGCACCACTTTCAGTCAACAACCTCTTTGCCGCTGATATTGCACCGTGCACTTACTACAGCCTTGCCATGGCTCAAACCCTTGCCGGCAGGCACTCCCAAGCGTACAACACTAGCACAGCCTTGATCAACTCATACAAAACAGGGGGCACCACCGCACCCACCAACCTACCACTACTCAAACCCCAAAAAACAGGGACGGCTTGCTTCTACAACCTTCAAAAGCAGGTACTGAGATTAATCCCCAACGGCGGTCTGTCGGATGCCTCCCTCCGCAAGGTGCACCCCCTAGATGCCAACATGCAACTTGCCATACTCTACTACTTGCGTGCAGTAATACTTAGCAATGCAAAATACTTTGAGGAAGCAGTAGGGGACGACAAACAAGCCATCAAACTTGTTCCCAACGAAATCGCATTCCAAAACCACCTCGCCTACAACTACATGGAGGCAAAAGAATACCGAAAAGCAGTGGAGCAACAACTATCCATCATCGCAACCTTTGGCGGCTCAGCATACTCTTACAACGCCCTATCCCTAGCGTACACACTGTACGGTGCACTGGAAAGCGACAACCACCTGTTTTACCAGCAAAAAGCCAAAGAAGCCTCCTACAACGCCTGCTACTTCTACCAAGACTGCACGATGTACAACGCCATTAACAACGGCGACGTCTTTGTCGAACAATTGTATTGAAAAAAAGACGCCTTGCCTGTATTATGAAATGAATAAGTAACACCGAATACGAATCATGTGAGATCAAGAATGAACCATATTGCCAGCGAAATACTTAACAACCACACAACACAACCACTCTACCAACAACCTGTTTCACTAGATGACAAATACAACATGGAAGACCTCGCCAACCTACTCCATAATACGTTTGCAAGACCATCAGCATCAGCATCAGCATCGTCATCAGCATCGTCATCAGAAAACAACGCCCTTGACGAACTCAACAATGACAGTAGAAGTAACGACAACAGTACCGACGGCGATATCCGTACCGTAAATGTGGACCATGCCCGCAATATCCTCAACCACCTCTTGGCATCACTGGAATCCCACGGCACACAGAGCTCACACGGCTCGCACGGCGGGTTTCAACACCCTCACCCCACTGCCCCAACACACACCACGCCCCACAACACAACACACCACAACGCAACACACCCCACTAGCGAACAGGTTACCATTCGCGTACACCGTTCCCCCAATGCCAAGCTCCCCACCTACGGAAGCACAGAGGCTGCTGGTGCCGACATATCCGCACTCAATGGCGGCATAATCAACCCCGGTCAGCGTGTTCTCATCGCCACAGGGTTACGCATGGAAATCCCACAAGGGTACGAGATACAAATACGACCTCGTAGCGGTCTCGCACTTAAGAAAGGTATCACCATGCTGAACACCCCCGGAACCATCGACAGCGACTACAGAGGCGAAATAGGACTCATCGCCATTAACCACTCCCAAGAAGTTTTCCGCTACGAAAAAGGGGACAGGCTTGCACAGGCAGTTGTTGCCCCCGTTTTACGTGCAACCTTTCATGACTCAGAACCACACCAATCCCTTAGCGAATCAGAGCGTGGGAGCGGCGGATTCGGCTCCACAGGGATTAGCTAACCCCCCAACAACAGCAATAACACACAGCCCCACCTAACACATATTTATAGCAAACAGAGGCACACGAATGACATTTCAATACGGACACACTGTTGTACTAGTCAACGAAAAGGGGCACAAACACCTCATACCACTCAAAGAAGACGGGGTATTCCATACTCAATACGGAACCATCACACACGAAAGCATTTGCAACTCTGGGGACGGTGCACGCGTACTCACCTCCAAAAAACACCCCTACTTCGCCTTCTCCCTCACCTACTCCGACTTCGTAATGAACATCAAACGTAACGCCCAAATCATCTACCCCAAAGACTCCTCCGTTATGATGACTTGGGGGGATATTTTCACCGGTGCAAAAGTTTTAGAAGCCGGCATCGGGCAAGGTGCGTTATCCATCAAAATACTGCAATCCATCGGTGGCGACGGACTACTCGTAAGCTACGAAAAACGTGAAGACTTTGCTCTACAATCACAAAAGTTTATTCGCCAATACCTCGTCGAAAGCTCCAAAACCCCCCTCCCATTGGACAAAATGCACCGTGTGGAGATACGCGATATCTATGAAGGGATTGAAGAAACATTCGAACGAATCATGCTTGACCTACCCGAACCGTGGCAAGTTATCCCACATATGCACAACTCCCTCGAAAATGGCGGCATTGTTGTGGCTTACCTACCATCCATCATACAAGTATCCAAATACGTGGACGCACTGGAAGCATCAGGAATATTTCGCGAAATCGAAACTTTCGAACTAATACTCAGACCATGGAAAGTTTCAGGACGTGCTGTACGACCCGAAATGTGGACTTACAACCACTCCGCTTTTATCATCAAAGCACGCAAAGTTGCCAAAGCTGACAACAAACCTAGCCAAACCCATAAAACTAGTGAAGCTAGTGATACCACTAACACCAACGATACCAACGATACCAACGATACCACGCCACAAAAGGAACAGTAAACATGAACATACTACTCACAAACGACGACGGTTACGACGCACCCGGACTAAGAGCCATGCTCCATGAAGTCAACAAACATGACGCTATGGAAGCAATCTACGTCGCACCACACAAACACATGAGTGCAAAAAGCCACAGCGTTACCATATTCGAACCCATCAAACACTACGACCACCACGACGCAAACGGAAACCTCGAAGGCGTATCCGTCGACGGCACACCTGTGGACTGCGTCAACATCGCCCTAGATCGTATCGTAACCAACAAGCCGAACATACTCATCTCAGGCATCAACGATGGGGGGAACTTCTCCACCATCTCGCTCCTGTCCGGCACATACGCCGCCGCTGAAGCTGGTGCCAAAGCTGGCATCCCCTCCATCGCCGTGTCCCTCCTCACAGGGTTCGGAATCAAAGCTAGTAGCGACGACAGCATCCCCGACGGCATCGACCCCAACATCCTAGCTAGCATCGACTCCAACAACAGAGACTTCAGTGTTGCCGCAAACTTCGTCATGTTCTTCATCACAGAAATTATGCCACAACTCAACATCACAGGAGTACCCTTCTTCAACATCAACGTGCCACCACTCAAAAAAGAACACATCAAAGGTTGGAAATTTACTAGCTTCAGCAAAAACAACTACTCAGCAAACTACGAAGTTAACGTGTCCCCCCAAGGTGAAAAATACTACTGGTACGACTCACGAACCATTCACAACGATATGGCAGACATGAGACCCGATACTGACGACCTCGAACTATTCCGTGGATACATCACCGTCTCGCCATCGAAAATCGACTTCACCGACCACGAAACACTAAACAAACTACTCAAACAAGATTTCAAAAAATACTAACAACAGGAGGCTACTTGCGTGGTTGTAGAGGACAAAATATCGGACGCCAACAAACTAAACAATGGAACATCGCAACACGCCAATAGCCACATACGCGTTGCAGGACTGCTCACCCTTGCCATACTCACTGCACTCACTGCACTCACTGCACTACTAATGCTCAGCACCGCTTACGCCATCGAACCGAAAAGCATCAAAGATGCCATCATCGGCTCACAACTCTCCAACGCAAACAGGTACGGCTCCAACACCGCAAACCCTGAAGCAGCATACACACTGGAAACCCTCACCACCAATCTCCAAGGGTACGAATCCAACTACGCATCATACAAAGAATCACTCGACAACCTCGTAAACGATACCCCGTACATGCGTCGAAACCTTCGTGGCATTGACGACTTACGTCGAAGCATCATCGTATCATTCCAACGGGGGAAGTATGCTGAAGTTGTGAGCTCCTACAACAACGAAAACCTCAACTCCTCTCTAAACCAATACAGCGACGAACTCAGCCTACTCTACAGCATCGCACTGCTACAACAAGGATCCTACAACGCCGGAACAGCCATACTCAGCAACCTTGCACAAAAACCTGATAGCAAAGATATCACCAAACACAACTTCAACCTCATCGCCATGGATGTACTCGCACAATACGCTGTGGAGAACAACAACTTCGACCTATTCCTCAAATCGTTCAACCGATACGCAAACAAAGCATCAGACTACGCAACAGCCACATACCTGCAATACCTACTCGTAAACAGCAAATTCAAAGAACTCGAAAATATTGAAAAAAATAATCCGGAAATCAAAAAACGACTCAGAACAAACCCAAAACTCAACGAATTCAAAACAAAAGGGTACTACCTTACACGAAAATACGACAAAGTATTAACCTACGGACGCGAATTCAACACACCAAATACATACGACATTGTGCTGGATAGTGCCGCCATACTCGCCAACGCAACATACCTCGAATCCTACATACTCAGAATACCAAACGGCAAACTAACTAACACTGCCCAAACAAAACTCGCCATCACACTCGCAACCAACAACACCAACAACACAACCATACTCAACAAAAACAACGACGCCATACTAAAAGCACTCGAAAAACAGAACCAAGACTTCCTCGAAATCTACACCTACTACCAATACAAATTCAACAACAATATCAACACAACCATCGTCAACACCATCTACAACCAAAGCTCCACAATCGCACGTACATACATGGACACAGACAACACACTAAGACTAATCTCCAAACTACAATGCACAGACGCAATCACATACATCAACAAAAATATGCCCCGAATACCACTCGAAGTAAACCTACTACTCGGCGAATGCCTACTAATCGACAACAACGAAATCGCTAAAAAATACCTCTACACATTCCTAGACAACACAAACAAACGCAACAACGACTACTGGAAAGCAAAAAGCCTACTCGCACTCGCACTCTTCTCAAACAACGAAACAGTGGAAAGCAGCATCATCATTGACGACTGCAAAACAGACAACTGCAACCTAGTCAGATCCTACTCCCAACTAAAACAACGCAAATACGTTACAGCCCTAAACACCGCCAAAACAATCCACAACCCCAGCCTCACAAACATCACCACAAACATACAACTACTCAGCCTCTACGGACTAGGCAAATGCAACAACGTTATCGCCATCGCCAAAAACAACACCTTCAACTCCGAAACAACTTCATACGCAATCGCAGACTGCTACCTCACACAAAATAACGAAAAACTAGGACTAAAATACCTCAACACACACATCAAAACTAACACAACTTACACCAAACTCGGCATGAAATACTTCTTCAACAAAGAGGAATACAACAAAACAATCACCCTCGGAAACAACATCAATAGCCGACAACTCGACTCCGATATCGCACTACTACTGGGATACTCTTACCACTCAATAGGAGAATACAACAACGCTTACCGATACTACAAAGCAATCGCCACAACAAACAACTCAAACACACCAATGGGCATCGACAGCATGATAAACATCTGGAGCAACGTTACCGCCTACAACGCCACACAAGATATCACAACAATACTACTCACAAACAAAAATATCGACAACCGTGAAGTATACCTAATGAAAGCCGCAACACTCTTCACCAAAAGCAACCTCATCAACGAAGCTTTCCAACTCGTAAACACCCTCTTTGACGACTACTCCAAACCTGAAGCCATACGTGGTGCATATGTTGTGCGAGCAGAACTGTTTTACCAACTGCAAAACTACAACGCATGCCTCGCTGACGTACAAACAGGACTCTCATACAAAAAAAACGACGAAGCACCACTACTCTACTACAACGCCCTCTGCAACGAACACCTCAACCCTGAAGCAAGCCTCAAAACATACCAACAACTAAGACAGTACCCCGAATTCGAATACCTAGCTAACGAAAAAGTCATCAAACTAAGCGACAACCCAAGACTACTACTCGACTCCGCAAACTACTTCGCCGACAAAGACCAAAACCTCTACAACAAAGGGATACAAAAATTCCTCTTACTCGTACCACTCTTTGAACTAGCACAAAATACCAACTACCTACCCGTACTCGAAAACTCTGAAGACGCCAACACAAGAGCAAAAGGGTACTTCCTACGTGCACAACTCGCCGAACGAAATACCAATCACACAAAAGCAATCGCCAACTACCTACTAGCTTTCTACACAACAACAGACGAAATTAGCAAAAAACAAGCTAAGGAAAACCTTGTCGAAATCTACACCAAACTCGGACTAACCGAACGTGTCGAAATTATCAACAAACTCTAAAAAATAAACGGCAAAACAACGCAACTACGTAATCTCACGTACCCAATGACCACGCCACAAATACACTGTGTAAAACAGCGACACCAATCCAAACGCCAACAACTCAGCCAAATACAAACTCGACAAACCCATATGAAACACATACAAAAATAGAAACATCATGGGCAAAACCAAAAACCACTGACGTACAATATTCACAACCATAACAATAAATGTATTACCCGCACCCGTAACAACATTACGCATAAGAATCAAATAATTCACAAAAAACTGGTTCAACGCCAAAAGAACCAAAGGCGAGGTCGCAAGAACCACTAATCCCGCATCAGCAGTGAAAATACCCACCAACTGACGCTGAAACAACAAGAGCACAGCCATAGTAATAATACTCCACGTCGTAATCATAACAATGGAAACACGCAAAACATCACGAACACGCTGTCTGTTGCCAGCACCAAGGGCATGACTAATAAACACCGACGCAACCAACGCAAATCCGAACGAAGGCATAGCCGAAAAACCCTTCATACTAGCCAAAATCGGCACAAGGGCGATACTACTCGTTCCCAAGGTCGCAACCATAAACGATACCACCACGGCTGACCCCTCAGTAAACATATCCGTTGTTGCCGTTGGCGTGCCATACTTACCTATTTGCAAAAATAAACGGGGCGAAAAATGAAAATCACCAAAAAAACTCAACCGCAACGACGAACGACTCACAAATAACAAATAAAAAAATATGAAAGCACTCATGCTACGACTAATCAACGTGGACAACGCAACACCATTAACCCCCATCTCAGGGAACAACCACCAACCAACAATAAATACATAATTAAGCACAATATTAAGCACTACGGTTACAATAGTGAGGTTCATGGATATCATTGTGTTGCCCAAAGAACGAAAAATAAAACCACCCGAAAACGCTATGCCCATCGGTATCACAGAATAAGATACGATTTTCGAGTATGAAATAAAATTCTCACGCACCTCATCCTCAAAACCATACAAAGAAGCAATACTACCCAATGAAAAATGCAGAACCAAGATGACAAAGATGGAGATGGCAATATTAATGGAAATGGTGTGCAGGGCTACCAAACGGAACCCCTGACGGTTTTGTGCACCATGATAACGACCCATAATCGCCATGGCACCGTGGTTAAAGGAAAAAAGTGTGAGGGCTGCCGAAAGTACAATATTAGCGTAACCAACAGCCGCTAACGCCTCAACACCTATCATACGACCAACCATGATGGTGTCCGTCATACCCGTCATCACACGCAAAGTCATGGCGATTATCGACGGAACCGCCGCCACAAACATCAACCACGCCAACGACTTCCTTACCCTAAACCTAAACATAAACCCCTAAACATAAACCCGAAATGTCTTACTTAATCTTTATCCTGAGCCAACTACCACGCCTGAAATAAACATACAGGATAATCGCAAAGGCACCAAAACCGAAAAACTCACCAATGTAAAACGCCTCCAAACCCAAGTCAAACGTGGACGCAACAATACCCGTTACTGGCAACACGAGCAACCACTGGCGAAGAGTTGTCGTCAACATGATGACTTTAGTCGCACCTGAACCGCGAAGAAAACCTGTCATCAAAATCACATAGATCAACAACGGCTGATTAATCGCAAAAATAAGCACGGGTATCCTAGCCGCAGCCAAAACGTCAGCATCAGAAGTGTACACCAATAAAATATAACTACCAGCAAACAAAAACAAGACCGTCATCAATAGTCCCCACGTAATCGCATAAACACTCGCAATACGACCAACCAACACAGCACGCTGACTGTCCCCCGCACCCAAAGACTGACCGCACAATGCCGCCGACGCTATGGCCAAACCAACTCCCGGCATAAAAGATAACGACTCAATATTCAACAACATAGGCAATGCCGCCTCTGAAGCCGTCTCAAGGTGGATTGCCAACATCACCAACAAAACATTAATCGACAAATTCACCATGAACTCCTCGATAATAGTAGGAATACCCAAACGCAACACCTGACCGCTAATACCACGTGTCGGACGCATCAAACGAACCTTTATACGCGTAACACCCTTATGAACAAAAAATATGTACAAATAGGCTGACGCCTCCAAATACCTAGCCAAAACAGTGGCAATAGCTGCACCCTTAACTCCCAACTCCGGAAAAAACCAAAAACCCGTTATCAAAACATAGTTGCCAACAATATTAAAAGCAATGGCAACAACAGCAATCTGCATGGGCAACTTCGTATTACCCAATGCACGCAAGGTTATCGCACCTGAAAATAGTATGAAAAATGCCGGTATCGACAACAAAACAATGTAAACATAAGAAAGATACAATGACTCAACAACAGGCTCAAACCTGTAAAGCATCACAAGAACAGATATAATCGGAAGCAACACCAAAACCAAAAGAACAGAAGCAAATATATTAAGACTAAAATTCTCCGCAATAACACGGCGAAGCTTAACCAACTTACCACCACCATAGTAACGTGCTATAATCGCTGCCGCACCGTAATTGAAACCGATAACAGTAAACATGGACGTGTACATGAGCAAGTTCGCATAACCACTCGCCGACAAAGCCTCCTTGCCCAAAAACTGACCTATCATTACAACGTCAACAAAACTTATCAGCGTACGCAACAACATATCAGCAACTGCAGGAGCAGCCATCAGCAGTACTGTTTTCGACAGCTGGGGGTTCTCACGAATTACGCGGGGGCGGGGGATATGTCTTGTCCAAATCATGGCATCTCCTTCAAAATTGTTGAGCTACGGCTGGAATCTGCATCGCGGGAATGCTCGAGCCTAAAACAAATCACAAAGCAAACCCAAAGATAATAAAAATTGTTAAGTAATCTTTTTGTAAATATAAAATAAACCTATCCTAGTGTTATAAGCCTAAAAAATTGTTATTGCAAGCAAAATTAACAACCAAAATAACTACTTCTACTGCAATAGCATAACGCAAAAGGGGGCAGGCTTTTCACAGCACTACGCCACGCACACCTACACACCTGCACACCTGAACACAAGCATCACGGACGTACGGACGCACACCTACACACCTGCACACCTGAACACAAGCATCACGGACGTACGGACGCACACCTGAACACAAGCACCACGCCACGCACACAAGCACCACGGACGGACGTACGGACACACACCTGCACACCACACCACATAACGAAAAAGGGGGCAGGCTTTTCACAGCACTACCCCCCCCCTTCGTTGCAATAATTATTTACTTATAGTAAATAAACAGCACTCAGTGTCCCATTACTTGCCTTCAGGTGAATCT
>CAMZNJ010000013.1 GCA_947313825.1 uncultured Deferribacteraceae bacterium
GTCCGTCGTCGGGAGCGTCAGCGTCAGCACCCATATTCGGCGTGAGAACAAATACGTCCACAACCTCATTTAAGACACAACACCGCTTTCATGGTTCATAATTTAATATAACCATGAGAGGGGGTTGTTGCTATTCTTACTTCTACGCAAGTATTTTAAGCGTAAGGTAGCAAGTCGCTTTTGATATTCCCTGCATGCGATGGACTCAGTACGCTACTGCCTTCCATAGCACGCTTGCGTTTTTTCCCTTTGTGCTCTAGTAGGTGGCGTTTTCCCGCCTTTCTGTAGAGCACCTTGCCGCCACCGGTAACCTTAAAGCGATCACGAGCGGCCTTGTTTGTTTTCATCTTACCCATTATAGTAACTCCAAGCGATTTACATTCAGTAGGTTATTATACGTTAAGGCACCGTTAATGTAAAGCATTAATTTGTTTAGTTCGGTGAAATAATGATTATTTGTTGTCGTCCCATGCGTTCGGGTGCTTTTTCGGATGTGCCTAAGTCTGCCACGTCCTCTTGTACACGTGCAAGTAGTTCTAGTCCTTTCTTTTGGAAGGCTATTTCGCGACCACGGTACATGATTACGATTTTGACTTTGTCTTTTTCGCCTAGGAACTGTCGTATCTTTTTGAGTTTTACTTGGTAGTCGTTTGAGTCGATGTTGATGCGGAACTTAATCTCTTTGGTTTCGACAATGCTGGCACGGTGTCGTCGTTGTGCTTCTTTGTCTTTTTTGGATTTTTCGAATTTGTATTTGCCGTAGTCCATAATTCGGCATACGGGTGGTTTCGCACTGGCACTCATCTCCACTAGATCCAGCCCTTTTTCCACGGCCATGGCAAGGGCTTCTCGCGTATCGATAACGCCGTACTGTGTTCCGTCATCCAGTACGAGTCTAATTTCTGGATGTGTGATACGTTCATTCATTTTCACTTGCTCCCTGCGTTTGTAGGGAGTGCGTTGATAGTTGCGTCTTATGATCTACCTCCAAAGTTCCGATGATTTGTTATCGGACAGATCTGTAATTTTTTGTATGTATTCTTCTAGGGTTGTGTTAATGTTTGTGCCGTCCCTTAGCCTTAGTGCTAGAGTGTTGTTGTTGAGTTCGTCGTTGCCCACAACAATCATGTGTGGTACTCGGCGTACTTGTGCGGCACGGATTTTGTAGCCTATTTTTTCATTACGGGTGTCAGATTCGACACGTAAGCCTTCTGCGAGTAGTTTGGTGGTTATGTTTTCCACGTATTTTTCTGAGTCTTGCGTAATGTTCATGACAACTATCTGTGTTGGTGCGAGCCATAGTGGGAATCTGCCTGCATAGTGTTCGATGAGCACACCCATGAAGCGTTCGAGTGAGCCGAATATTGCTCTGTGTATCATGACGGGCATTTTTGCGTTGCCGTCTTGGTCGATAAATTTCAGGTCGAACCGTTCGGGCAGGTTGAAGTCGATTTGCACTGTTCCCACTTGCCAAGTACGGCTGAGAGAGTCTTTGATGTGCACTTCGATTTTTGGTCCATAGAATGCACCTTCCCCTTCAAGGATGTCGTATGGGAGCCCGAGGGAGTCGCACCCTTTGCCTAGTTCGGCTATTGCCCAGTTCCAGTCTTCATCTTTGCCCATGGCTTTGGTTGGTTTGGTGGCTATTTTTATTGTGTATTCAAAGCCGAATACGCCCATTTGGTATTGTATTGCTTCGAGGATGGCAACAATTTCGTTGTGTAGTTGTGTTGGTGTGCAGAATATGTGTGCGTCGTCTTGTGTGAATCCGCGTACGCGTAGGAGTCCGTGTAGAGCCCCGCTGCGTTCATGTCTGTGTACTGTTCCGAATTCTGAGTATCTTATTGGTAGTTCGCGATAGCTTCTGAGTTCGGAGGCGTATATTTTCACATGTCCGACGCAGTTCATGGGTTTGATACCGAATTCTGCTCCTTCGATTTCGGTGAAGTACATGTTTTCGCGATAGTTGTCGTAATGTCCTGAAACCTTCCATACGTCTTGTTTCATGAGGATGGGTCCGCGTACGGGTAGGTAAGAGCGTTGTAGCGAGTCTTTGCGTGAGAATTCTTCTAATGCGTGTAGCATGCGGGCACCGTTGGGCAGGTAGATAGGTAGCCCTGCACCGATGTCGTCGTCGAACATGAATAGTTCGAGGTCTTTGTTTAGAACGCGGTGGTCTCGTCGTTTTGCTTCTTCGAGGAAATTGAGGTGATCGTTGAGTTCGTCTTTGGTGAAGAATGCTGTGCCGTATATTCGTTGTAGCATCTCGTTATTTTCGTCGCCACGCCAGTATGCACCGGCAACTGAGAGTAGTTTGAAGTGTTGTACTTTGGCGGTTGATGGTAGGTGAACACCTCGACATAGGTCTTCGAATTCCCCTTGCGTGTAGATGGTTACGGTGTCTTCGCCTAGGGATTCGATTATTTCGACTTTGTATGGTTCTTCCATGCCTGAGAATTTTGTTATTGCTTGTTCGGCGGTTAGTGTGTGGTGTTCGATTGTGAAGTTTTGTGCGATGATTTTTTTCATCTCTTTTTCTATTGTTTTGAGGTCGTTTTCGTTGAAGGGTGTGTGGTAGTGGAAGTCGTAATAGAATCCGCCTTCAATTACGGGTCCGATGGTTACTTTTGCTCCTGTGAAGAGTCGTTGTACCGCTTGTGCCATGATGTGTGCGGTGGTGTGGCGTAGAACTTCCAACCCTTTTTCGTCCCCTTTGCTGATTATTTTTACGGTATCGCCGTCATTGAGTATGTGGCTCATGTCTTTATTTTGTCCATTGATTATCGCAAAAAGGGCGTCTTTTACTTGACGTTTGTCGGCTATGGTAAGTGCGTCTGTGATGGTTATTTTCCCCTCAGCAGAGTCAATGTTTACAGGTTTTCCATCTAGTACAACTTCCATATGTCCATCTCCCAAAATAAAGTTTCACTCCACTAGTGTAGCAACAATATAAATTTTTTTCAATACCTTAAAAGAATTGTTACGCTCCAACAAACATTTTTTTACGTTAGGTATGTTTGTCGCAATTGTAATGCGTGCTGTGCAGTGGTTTAGCCTGCTGTTAGTCCCTTTTGTAGAGCTGTATGACGAGAACCCCTGCGAGCATGAGTACGGCACCAACAATGAGGTTGAACCCTGATGGTTCTGCAAAAATAATTATTCCCAAAACCATGGCTGTCGGTGCTTCTACGCTAAGGATGATGGCAGCGTGGTGGGGAGTTACGAAACGCTGAGCCAAGACTTGCAACGTGTAGGCAAGCATTACAACAATAAACGCACTGTACACAGCCATTTTGAACCCTAAGGGGGTGTAACCCAGCGTGCCGCCGCTCATGATGAGTTCTAAACCTAAGGACAAAACTCCAGCAACAAACGCTTGTATCAAGGAGACGAGCACGGGGGAGGATTTAACACTAGCAAAGCTCATTAAAAATATGTGGATTGCCCAGAAGAAGCTACCGCCGAAAACTATTGCGTCGCCGTAGTTGACTGAGATGTTGATACCGAACCCTATGCTTAATATGTACAGCCCTACCAACGCGAGGATGGCACCTGTCCAATCGCAGAGTGCGGGGCGATACCCCCACAGCATGCTGAAGAATGGTACGAGGACAACAGCAAACGCCGAGATGAACCCTGCATTGCCTGTTGTGGTGTGGAACAGACCTGCCTGTTGCAACCATGATGCGATAAATAGTACAACACCAAGGGGCACACCGTAATAAATGGACAGTTTTATTTGCCCAGGTTGTGGGCGGAAAAAATACAGTACGGGCAGTATCATGATGGAGCCAAGGAGGAACCTAGTGCCGTTGTAAAACAGTGCTGTGGAGTCGTAGGTTGCGTATTTTTGCAATACGAATCCGAACCCCCAAAGTAGTGCTGACGCAAGGAGCATCAGTTCGAAAACGCTGAAAGATAATACCCTGTAACGCTGCATAAATAACGTTGCCCCCCTCTTAGAAAAAATAACCGTAGGTAAACAACGTATTATATCTAGCCAAAACTGTTTAGTCAAACCCTATTAATTGCACCTCGGTTTCGAGCCACACCCCTGACATTTCGAACACCGTACGCTGTACGTAATTTATAACGTTGTGGATATCTGTTGCGGAAGCGTTCCCTGTGTTGAGTATGAAGTTGGCATGTTTGTTGGATACTTGTGCACCGTTTATCGTGAACCCTTTGAGTCCTGCCTCTGTGATTAATTTCCCTGCATAGTTCCCTTCTGGTCGTTTGAATACGGATCCGCATGAGGGGTGTGTCAGTGGTTGTTTTTCGTCTCTTTGTTTGAGTATTTTTCTGCGTTGGTTTTGCAAGCGTTGAGCCACGAGTCCGCCCCTGTCGCTGAGTTCGGCGAATTTGAACCATACCCCTAGTAGTATTGTGTTGCTGTTGAATTCTGACGAGCGATACCCGAACGTATTTTCGTCCACTTCCATGACGCCAGATTTACGTAATTCGATGTCCATTACTCGTACGGCGATGGCTGTGTCTTTCATTTCTGAGCCGAATGCACCTGCGTTCATTTTTGCTGCACCGCCAACCCCCCCCGGTATGCCGCTCATGGAGCACAGTTGGGAGTAGCCGAGGAACACACTTTGCCCCACAACAGTGTCGAGCAGTACTCCTGCACCTGCGTACATTGTTGACTCTTCAGGGTTGTGCAGGATGGTGGCGTCGTAATCTCGCATGCATATGACGAATATGTTGTGGTGTCCATCGGCGAACAGGGTATTGCTCCCATGACCGATAACTACAAGTGGGATAGTTGTTTTTTCCCACACGTCTAGTGCGTCCAGTAGTTCCTCTTGCGTTGTTGGGAACGCCACGTAGGCAGCTGTCCCCCCCGCACGGTAGAATACAAGGTCGGAGAGTGGGTAATTGGCGGTTAATAACAACGATGATTCCATTTTTAATAGTT
>CAMZNJ010000014.1 GCA_947313825.1 uncultured Deferribacteraceae bacterium
GGGAGCTGTGGCAAGGATGGTGGTGGGCAATACTAGCACCAAAGTGGGGAGCTGTGGCAAGGATGGTGGTGGGCAATACTAGCACCAAAGTGGGGAGCTGTGGTAAGGATGGTGGTGGGCAATACTAGCACCAAAGTGGGGAGCTGTGGCAAGGATGGTGGTGGGCAATACTAGCACCAAAGTGAGGAGCTGTTATGTTTTTGACAAAAGATATCATCGCAAAAAAGAGGGACAAGGAGGAGCTCTCAGAGGCTGAGATACAGTTCTTCATCGCTGGCGTTACCTCTGGAGCTGTGAGCAACGAGCAGATTGGAGCGTTTACCATGGCCGTTGTGCTCAATGGCTTGTCCAACAACGAGCAGGTCTCCCTAACCACAGCCATGCGAGACTCTGGGGACGTCATTCGTTTCAACAACCTGACGGACAAACCCATTGTGGACAAACACTCCACAGGTGGCGTTTCCGACGCTGTATCCCTTGCCCTTGCCCCCATTGTTGCCGCTGCTGGTGCCTATGTGCCCATGGTGTCGGGCAAAGGGTTGGGGCACACTGGCGGTACTGTGGACAAGCTGGACGCCATCCCTGGCTACAACACAACCCCCACCATGGAGGAGTTTACCCGCGTGGTTCAGGGTGTGGGGTGTGCCATCATCGGGCAAACCAAAAGCCTTGCACCTGCCGACGGACGCATTTACGCCGTAAGAGATGCCACAGCCACAGTAGCGTCCATACCCCTTATCGCCTCGTCCATCCTGTCCAAAAAGCTTGCGTCGGGTATCAACTTCCTAGTCATGGACGTAAAGACGGGGAACGGTGCGTTTATGCAGGACGAAACAGAGGCTATTCACCTCGCCCAAAGCATTGTGGATATTGCCAACGGTGCCGGCGTGCAGACTCAAGCGGTCATCACCGACATGAACGAAGCCTTAGGACGAAATATTGGCAACGCCCTCGAAGTTGCGGAAATTATCAACTACCTCACCAACTCCACGGCTGACACCAAGCTGGATTACGTAATTCGCACACTTGCCCAAAAGATGATTGTTGTTGCAGGTATTGCCAAGGATGGTGCCACTGCTGAGGCGATTGTAAGCCGTGTCATTGCGAATGGCGAGGCAGCGACGGTGTTCGAAAATATGGTTGGGGCACTTGGTGGCACGAAAAACATACTCACAAAGTACAAAGACGTGTTGCCGCGAAGCTCCATGCAGACGCCTGTATTCGTTGGTTCCGAAGGGTTTATTCAGTCCATAGATACCACCGAACTAGGGATGCTACTCGTGCACCTCGGTGGTGGCAGAAAAAATTCCGAAGACACCATCGACTACAGCGTTGGACTCGAAAATGTTGCCAAAATAGGCGAACCAGTAGGAGCAAACAACCCTGTAGCAATACTGCACCACAATACTGACGAACAACTAAAAGATATTCAACAACGATTACCAAAAATATTCACCGTATCCGCAAACCCTGTGGATCGAAATGAAAAAATAATCTACAAAGAAATATGACGGAGAAAAGCAAATGAATACTATCGACACCATATTTAAAAAATTGCAAAAAATACAGAAAAAATCGTATGCACCATACTCGAACTTCCACGTTGGAGCATGTATCCTCACTGGCGACGGGAGCTATCACGTTGGCACAAATGTGGAAAACGCAGCATACCCACAAGGAGTTTGTGCCGAAGCCTCAGCAATATCCGCAATGGTGGGGGAGGGACACACAACTATTCACGAAATAGGCATCATTGGTGAGGGGTTATGCACACCGTGTGGCGGGTGCCGACAGAAGATTCGCGAATTTGCCACAGACGGATGCAAAATTCATATATTCAACGAAAACGGACTACAAAAAACATTCACACT
>CAMZNJ010000015.1 GCA_947313825.1 uncultured Deferribacteraceae bacterium
ACCCCTGTTCATTTACGAGGCACACATCGGTATCGCCCAAGAAGCCGAGGATGTGGGTACTTACGCACAATTTACGGCGAACACCCTCCCCTACATCAAGTCCCTAGGGTACAACGCCATACAGCTCATGGCCATCGCCGAGCACCCCTACTACGGTTCATTCGGCTACCATGTTTCCAACTACTTTGCTCCGTCATCTCGTTTCGGCTCCCCTGAAGATCTCAAACACCTTATCGATACAGCTCACGCCATGGGAATAGCTGTCATCATGGATATTATTCATTCACACAGCGTAAAAAACGAGGCAGAGGGGCTCGCCAAATTCGACGGCACACAAGAACAATACTTCTACTCCGGTGCCAAAGGGTATCACGAACTATGGGATTCGTACCTGTTTAATTACGGGAAAGATGAGGTACTGCACTTCCTGTTATCCAATATCAAGTACTGGAAAGAGGAGTTTTGCATCGACGGGTTCCGTTTCGATGGCGTAACAAGCATGCTCTACCACTCCCACGGCATCAACAAAGCGTTCACAAGTGTTGACGACTACTTTGACACGAATGAAGTCAACGACGACGCATACGTCTACCTCGCCTTAGCCAACCTACTGTTGCACTCCCTCGATCCCAACGCCATTAGCATTGCTGAAGATGTTAGTGGTATGCCTGGCACGTGTGCCCCTGTTTCCGAGGGGGGAATGGGGTTCGACTACCGCATGGCAATGGGGGTATCCGACATGTGGTTCAAGCTACTGGATATGCCTTACGAAAACTGGGACATGTTTTACATCTGGCACGAGCTCACCACCAAACGACAAGAGGAACACACCATCACTTACGTGGAAAGCCATGATCAGTCCCTTGTTGGCGGCAAAACTTTCATCTTCACCATTGCCGACTCAGCCATGTACGACCACATGAACACTGTAGGGGGCAACCTCCACCTCGACACTAGCCTCGCACTCCACAAACTCGCCCGCTTCGCCACCCTCTATAGTGCACAAAACGGCTACCTCAACTTCATCGGCAACGAGTGGGGACACCCCGAATGGCTAGACTTCCCCCGCGAAGAAAACGATTTCTCACACAAACACGCACGACGACTCTGGAGCATCGCACTAGACAAATCCCTCAACTACCACATGCTCATGGAGTTTGATCGCGAAATAATCCAATTCGCACACAGCTCCCAAACCCTAACACACAACGTTTCCAATGTTCTTATCCTCAATGACGACAACGTTATCGTGTTTCAGCGAGGGGACTACTACTTCGTCATCAACTTCAGCCAACACAACTCCTACGACAACTACACCATAGAAGTTGCACACCAAACCCTTGTGCACGTATTCGACAGCGACGAAAAACGCTTTGGCGGCTTCCAACGACTCAAACACAACAACACTCCCACCTACACAGGAACACAAACAAACAACAACACCTACAGCGTAAAACTCTACATACCCACATTCACCGCCGTACTCCTCCATGGCAAAAATTAAGCGTACCACTTTTATTTTAAACACAAATATGGTAGGCTAAATACGGTAGGCTAACCAAAACCGCAAAGGCAGGCACAGTTATGGCTAACACAGCAGGCACAAACCAACTCACAAACACAGAATACACCATGCACAACGGTCAAAAAATCCCCGCTGTTAGCTTCGGCACATACGCCTTCCAAAGCGACCAACACTGCTACAACGCAATACTCCACAGCCTCAAACTCGGATACCGTAGCATCGATACTGCCGTGTATTACAAATCAGAAGAAACCGTGGGACGTGCCCTAATGGACGCCATTGCTGACGGATTAGTCCAACGAAATACGGTTTTCATCACATCGAAAGTTTGGGAAGACGAACAAGGGTACGACAACACATTACGCTCATTCGAAAAATCCCTAAAACGCATGCAAATCGACTACATCGACCTGTACCTCATACACAGACCGATCAAAACCGTGTCCATCGAAACATACAAAGCACTCATACACCTCAACCAACAAGGGGTACTACGTGGCGTCGGTGTCAGCAACTTTGTCGAACAACAACTACAACGACTACACGACGAAACAGGAGTGTTCCCCGTACTCAACCAAGTGGAAATGCACCCCCATCACTTACGCACCAAACTGCACCAATTCCACCAACAACACAACATACTAACACAATCGTGGCGACCACTAGGGATGGGCAAAATGCTAACAGACACAACCGTTGTCAACATCGCCAAAGAATGCAACAAAACACCCGCACAAATACTGCTACGGTGGAGCCTCGACAAAAACGCCGCACTAGCCGTGAAAGCAACTTCTGAAAACCGTATTGCCGAAAACATCAACATTTTCAACTTCTCCCTCACACCAAAACAGATGAAAGAACTGGACAACCTTAACCAAAATATGACCTACGCCTCAAGGGACGCCCAAGGGTATGACACCGAACTGTAAACACCCGCATACCGAACTGTAAACACCCGCATACCGCACCGCAAACACCGCACCGCAAACACCGCACCGTAAACACCGCACTGTAAACACTGCACCGCAAACACCGCACAGGAATACCGCAATGCATATCGTCGTTACTAGGGGGATTTTCTACAAATTCAACAAATACTCCGACCGTGCTGCCATTGCTTTTGCCTATAGCGAAAAATACGGCAACATCAAACTATTTGTCCCAAGCATCGCAAACAAAAACAGTGTCCTAATTCGGCACATCCCCGGAACAATCCACCTCAACTACAAACCTAACTCCGACCTACACAAGCTTATTACATTCCATGAAGACCTCAACTACGCCCACTACCTCGACACCCCCGAAATCTACACACGACTGAGCATGGTCTTCGAGATGATACACTATGCCCATGCCTACTCCTACGACAACACACAACCCCGTGCACACATGAGCAACGGGGGCAACGACAGCAACGGCGAGAACAACGGCGACAGCAACGACAGCAACGACAGCGACAATACCCTCTGGTACTTACTCGGACGCTACAACAAAGACAACCCCGCAAAACTAACCCTCTACATACTCTTCACCATACTCAATCAGGGGGGGTACATGTTTTCACCTTGGCGATGCTCCTCGTGCGGACACACCATCACGGTTGCAACAGACAACCATAACGGCGACGTGGCAGGCAGTGTGGCAGGCGACGTGGCAGGCAGTGTGGCAGGCAGTGTGGCAGGCGACGTGGCAGGCGACGTGGCAACCATAAACCATGAAGGGGAAGTGCACTGTGCACTGTGCACACCACAGCCCCACACCATTACTGCCACCGACATTGCTAGCTCCAACATCAAATACATTCGCACCGGTGTGTTTTTGGCGTTGCAGTGCTTCTACCACAGCCATAGCTACAAATCCCTTGAAGTGGACACAGCACTGGAGCACGAACTCCTAGACCTACTGTTTTACCATGGTGCTAATGTGTTGGGGCATCAGTTGCACTCTTACCGCCACTACCGTTTACTCATGCCACCACCCAAAAGTGGATAACACAACAATGTGAACAATCGTGCTGTTAGTCGTGCTGTTAGTCGTGCTGTTAGTCGTAACTCTTTAACTCCGCAAACGGGTAGCTGTCCATCTCATACACGTACCCTAGGGAGTTTTGTATGTAGTAAAATATACCAACCTGACAGATGGGGAGGAGCGTATCGGTAATCCCTGCGGATTCGGTGCCTTGCACCACCACCATGGAGCCCGAAACTGCGTTTGGCGTGGTTGGCGTGGTTGGCGTAACTGGCGTGGCACCAAGCCCCAAGGCAGAGCACTCCCGCGGGAACCGACCATCCAAAGAGTACACTCGGAAGGCATCCAATGGTGCAATATTCGCAAAAACCCTACGACTCTCATCCGTCTGCAAAACTACTTTCGAGTTGAGTATCCATACCCCGCCCCGCTCCGACAAGAAGCCGTCCTCATCCCCCCCCACATGGGAATACACAAGGGAATACTGCAAATCACCAACATTCACAGCCCAAAACTCCATGCTATCCATACCCATATCGTAAACCCTCTGACTCGCTACCTGCTCAGGTGTATCCGGTATAATCTGGTACAGATTTGTCGTAACAATATGAACGCTATCCCCATACTTAACATACATAAACCCCTGAAAATGGGACGATTGCTCCCGTATTGCCGATCCAAACTCCAAAACATGCTTCTGACCATTTCGGGTAACAATCGTCAGCTTGCTCGGGTTGCCGCCAAAGGTTGCATTCAAAAGGGTATCAGCACCGTTGTCAGCACCGTTGTCAGCACCCTCCGCCATTTGTGGCAAAAAATCTTTCAGAAAATACTCGTCGCCAAGGTTATCAATAGGTGTGGAACCTTCACTTTTTAGACCAACCACATCCCGCAACACTTTCTCCACCAATGCGTTGTTAGCAGGGATACGCACACCCTTGTGAGTGTCGCCACCAGCGGTTTTATACGCGGTGATAAACCACCCCGCACCACCCAAATCATACTCGAGAGTGTAGACAGGCGTCGCCGTAACCATGGCACCAACACCAACACTAGGCGTGTAACTCACCGACTGAATAACATTACCGTCGCTGGCATCGTTGGCATCGTTGGCGTCGCTGCCACTAACAAGGATATTCGCAGGGAGAACGTTTGCCACTGCACTCGGACGCACAGCCACAACGTACACGACCACAGCAATAATTACTGCAACAACGGCAACAACCTCAATACGTATTAAATGTGCAAGCTTGTGTTTAATCATCCCTACCCCCTTGGGAGCCCCTGAGCAACAACGATACCGCCCGAAAACGCCGACGCAAACGCCTACGTAAACCCATAACCATGAAGAAACCAACAACCAGAAGGGGGGCAACAACAAACCACAACTTATACTCACCCTCGGAACCATAAACATCAGGGCGAACAGGTGTTACGCCGCGACCCTTGGGAGGCACAGGCGAAATATAAACACCGCCAGCCACACCGCCAAACGCATCGCCAGACGCATCGCCAGACGAAAACTTACTGCGACCCGCTCCACTATTGAGAATACTTACCAGAAGCTGAGCGTTGTCGGCACTGTGGAAAAATTGCTCCCCCCATAGCTGTGCATCGGATACCAAGTAGAGGGCACCGAACCCCGTCGCATCACCATTCGCACCATTCGCACCAGCTGAAACCACTTTAACTGCAAGTGCACTCGCCCCCGTATAATTTGTGTACTGCTTCCCCAAAGGTATGGCCAGCTCCCTAGATATATCCACGCCCGACTGCTTAGTGGAGCTCAGTATGGGGGTAACCGTAATATTGACCACACCACCGCCATGGCGATCATAAGGTTCGTAAACCCCAGTACTGCCAAAGGGGTACGACGTTGTGATGGCGGAAGCATAGGGCAACACAACCCGCGATACACCCTCGGTTTCCAAAGCTGTGGTCGTGGTCGGCTGAACATTCAACACAAACGGCAACTTAACACTACGAACACCACCAGAAGCATCACCAACTTGCACAAACAAAGAACTACTATCGAAAACAAGCCCCTGACTCAAAACAATACCCATGGACGCAAGCAACGGCTCAAAACCTGTTTGCATACGCTGAAGCTGTATCTGATTGCGATTAATACTGCTAAGACCCAGACCATCCAGCTGAACATTATCCAACGCCAAAACAACTGAACCACCAAGCTCCAAGTAGGTTGCCACGGAGCTGACAACAGCTGAAGGTGCCGTGCCCTTGTCCACCACCACAACCAGAATATCGTATGCTAAGTTGCGTTGTGCGGACGTGGCGGACGTGGTGGACGTGCCCGACGTGGCGGACGAGCCCGACGTGCCCGACGTGGCGGACGTGCCCGACGTGGCGGACGTGGTGGACGTGGCGGACGTGCCCGATGTGGTGGACGCACTGAATAACGGGTTATTCCCCGTGCTATCGCCAATATCCATCGCACTCAACCACTCAATATGGAAATCACCGCTGAGGTATGATTTCCATATCGTCGCCAAGGCATCTTGCTCTTCACTGCCGTGCTCATGGTCGTCCCCTGTGTAGGCATCGCCGTCGCCAGCATGGTCGTCCCCACCCATGTACACAACACCCACCGTTGGCACATCGATCCCCGCCCCCAGAAGTGTTTTTATAACACCACTAATTCGCCTCTCCATCAACGATTTCCCCATTAAATTGGGTATGACAATATTCTCCCCACCATAAGATATTATGGCACCAAAATAGTTTTCAGCATCACTCGAGGCACCACCACCCGACGCCCCCTTACTAGGCGTATAAATCGGCTCCAACTCGTATGCACCCGGAATAAGGGGCAACAGCTCCCGACCACTAATGGAAATATTACTCACTCGCACAGACCCTGCCAAACCCCTTTTATCAGCATAAGACACATACCTATCCAGCAACTGCTGAGCGTAGGTGTAGTTCTCCTGTATCGACGCGGGCAAAGGTGTTGTGTGGAGCAGTATCACGCCCACATCACCACCCGTTCCCGCAATATTCAGAATCTCACGCGTAGGCTCGCTAAGACGAAACAAACCACGCCCCGTCATGTCAAACTGCACAACAAACCAGTAAGGCAACAACAACGAACCAACAACGATTACCCATACCGAAACAACCTTCACAAACAGCAAACCGATACTCATGAAACCACGTCGCAACTGTGCCACATAGTAAGCCATAAGCAAAATACCCAGAGGCACAACAACAAAATAAACAACATTCAGCAAAGTCTGCTCGCCAAACAAAAACGGCGGATAATGATAAGCAATACTCCCAACATAAGCATAACGAAGGAAACTCTCAGGCAACAAAAACGTAAGCAACAACGGCGTATACAACAAAAACCACAAAACCAAAGCAAATGCAAACGACGCCGAAATACGACGCACAACCATGGACGAAAAAATAATCAAAGCAGCATTAAACAAAACAACCAATACAAAACCGATAAGGGAAGATAACTCCAAAACCCAAACAACACCACCTGTACTCGCAACAACAAACAACATACCAATCGTAATAACAACAAGGGGCAAAGATACCGACACCAATGCAAAATACGAACCAACAATAACATGATACCAACGTATATTTGACGAAAATAAGTAATCCATCAAACCACCGCGAGACTTACTAAGGGGATGACTAAGAAGACCAGCACCCATAAACGACATGGCAACCATACTCAAAAACGGAGCAAGAAGGTAGTAAGGGTACAACGACACACGGTACTCGATAAAGTAAACTGCCGAAAGATACACACCACTAACACTGCCATACAACGCCAAAACCACATAGTACGAATAGGCACGACCATGCAACTTAATACACAACGAATAAACCGCCAAAAACTTGCGAACACTAAACAACGATGGGAACAAACTCACGAAACACTCCCCCCAAACATAGACGCTAAACCAGAACCAACCGATTTACGCAAAACACTCTCATAAACACCAGAAAGATAATCCCTCGCCTGAACACCACGCAAAGGGGACGAAACACCCCCGCCAACACGAAGATTAACCGTTTCAGCAAGACGACCACCATCCAATATAAACACCGTATCGCACAACTCAACCATATCATCCAACAGATGGGAAGACACAACAACAATACTACTACAACCCATCAAACGAATAATCTCGTGCAAAAATATGCGAAAAGACACGTCAACATCGCTGGACGGCTCATCCAAAATTATCACCGAAGGGGAGTAAAGCAGTGCCGCCGCAATACCCACACGCTTACGGTAACCCTTGGACAGCTTGCCACAAAGGGTTTCCGAATACGACGCAAGACCGCACAACTCCATGACACGACGAGCCTCGTGCAACGGTGTGGCGGGCGTGGCGGGCGTGAGAACATGGTCGGGACGCCTCAACTTTGCACAAAACTCGAGGAACTCCAAAACACTAAGCTCAGGCACAACAAAACTGTCCTCAGGGAGGTAACCCACACTCACAGACGACGTGGACGACGTGGGAACAGCAGGCACGGCGTCAGTAACAAACTCCACACCACCTGTGGTCGCCACCATCGCACCCGCCATAATACGCATCCACGTACTTTTCCCACTGCCGTTTGCCCCCAATACCCCGTACACACCAGAAGCACCCATAACAATCCGCTCCCCACGCAGATCAAGGATTGTGTGCTTACGCCCCATACGCTTGCTGAGGTTGACGGTAATCATCTCGGTTGCAACAGGCGTGGTCGTGGTTGTGGTTGTCGGCGTAGCCATCGGCGTAACCATCGGCGTAGCCATCGGCGTGGTCGTCGGCGTAGGCATTGGTTCGGAAGTTGGCTGTCTCTCCATACTGCTTGCCCCCTCAAAAATAAATGCGATGCAAAATAACCCCTTTAGCATACACCGCAATAGTTGCCAAACACAACAGTAATTTGCCCACACAGCCAACTCTCAGGCACATCATAAACTCGAAACATAACCCGAAACCGAAAACAACTATTGAAACATTACTACCTCCATGGTATGATTTATCTGTTACGAATCCACCTACCGCAAGCTAGTCGCAAGCTAATAGCAAGCTAATAGCTTCAGGAGCACGCCACAGTTATCAAGACCATGCAAACGCAAACGCAGACGCAAACGCACATGCGACCCAACTTCCTTCAGTTGCGATCCCTTTTGTACCTTTTTTTTGCCATATTTTTCCTTGGCAATATCCCTTTTCTCAGCATCGCCTTCCTCGACTACTCCTACGACGGTATTTTGCATTCAACATTTGCTGGTTTCGACAATTTTCGTCCCATATTCAACGGCTCCATGTCGTCAATCATCCTCTGGAACACCCTCTGGCTTGGCACAGCCCGCATAATTCTTCTCCTCACGTTCTCCCTGATAAGTGCCTACTTCATCTCAAAGTACTGGCATTCATGGTTAATGCCCGCCTTGTTGATTATTGCCCTGTTGCCGAATTTTTTTTCCTCCCCCGCAACAGCCGCAATATTCAAAACTCTCTTCGGTCATGATGGAATTATCGTCGCAACCTTCGCCATGGACACCAATCAGGCTATTTTTTTCACTAGTGCCCCCTACTTTTACATCGTTGTATTTTTGTACATTTTGTGGCAAAGTAGCGGTTTGTACATATTATTAGCAACCCTAGCGTTTACTAGTATCGATTCCAACTACTACGACTTCATTCGCCTCCACTCAAGTCGCAACAAAACACTCAACTCCATCGCCTACGTGCTCCTCCCCTTTTCACGCGGATACCTCTTCACCACCCTTGTGCTCCTTGCCCTAGGTTTTTTCTCAGGAGTGTTCGAGCCCATTTACACCATGTACAACCCTGCCTTATACGATCGCGTCGACACCATCTCCACCTACGCCCTACGCACATTTCTCAGCACGTCGCAACCAGAGCTACCGTTTGCTCTCACCCTTTTGGAGAACATGGCACTCCTTCTCCTCCTCGCCCCCCTCGTTCGATCCACCTTCCAACGCGTTGACGGATGGGGCACCCGCTCCAAAGAGAACCACCATCGATTTGTTCCCACTCGCACCACCATGCTTTCCAGAGTGTTTATCGCCTTGTTTGCAGTATTTTTCCTGTCCCCCATCCTACTCACCATCCCTTGGCAGGTTTCTCCCCTCCTCGTTCCCCTCCACGACCCCAACTTTCTTCACGCCCTTTGGGTAAGCATCAAGGTAACAAGCATCGGTACAGCCCTCTCCCTGCTACTTATTTACAGCAGTGCCTATATTTTTTCCCACATTAGTGCACGGGAAACCAGTGTATTTTTCCACACACTCATGTTTGCTGTGGTGTTCAACGGTGGCGTTCTCGGTTTGTACATGGTTTTGAAGTGGCTCGGACTCATCAACACCCTGTACGCACTAATCCTCCCCTACCTGTTTTCACCGTTCTACTTTTATTACGCTTTTTTCCGCATCAAAGATTACCCCGCAAGCGTTATTTACAGCACCAAACTGCACACAGGGAGCCACATTAAAATGCTGTCGAAGGTTTTGGTGCCCATGGACAAGAAGTTTATCATGGCACTCGGTGTTCTCCTGTTTTTCTCGCACTGGAACAACTGGTTACCAAATATTATTTTTACCCACTCAGAAAACCTAGTAACCGCACAACTCTACATCCTCAACGTATTCCGTGGCGGTGGCAGTGTCCTTGGCATGGGAGACATACTCAGCACACAAGAGCAAATGGCGTACGTTTACATCTCCCTACTGCCCGCACTAGCACTGTTCCCATTTACGTACGGTATTTTTCGGATATGGAAAAATACACCAAAAAAGTAAAAATATTGACAAAAAACTTTACAATATGTGTTTGAGTATCGTAACCTAATGACCCGACAAGCTTCATCGTACATAGGAAGGTGTGCCATGCTTTTTTATAACAAATCAGAAACCCGAACAAAAAATATAACCGCAACCTCTGTCGTTCTCCTTGGCGTTGCCCTTGTGCTTTTTGGCATCCTCGCCAGCGGGTGCACCAACACCAACAAAAACACCAATGAAGGCAACCTCAACACCGTAAGCGTTTTCCACTACAACCTCAAAATCGACAACACCTCCCCCATATACCAAGAGATACACAACGCCACAGGACTCGATATTGTTGGCATCTACTCACCAATATCCATGTGGAGCGAAAAACTCAACACCATGGCTCTCGCAAACGACCTCCCCGACATATTCATTACCTACGGACCAGGGTTTAGCGACGGCGAAAACCTACGACAAAAAGGTGCCCTCCTCAACCTTGCACCATACATCAACCCACCACGCAAAGCCAGCCTGTACCCCAACCTACAAAAACACTTGGAAATATTCAACATCGACTACCACCAAGCCGGCGAAATATTCTTCATCCCCATCAACGTCGGACTCGAACACACTTTCATCTTCCGACAAGACATGCTGGACGCTATTGGCGTAAAAAAACCCGAAACACTCGACGAACTCTACATCGCTGCCAAAAAACTACGGCAAAAATACAACATCTACCCCATAACATCAGGAGACTACAGCAGTGGCGGACTCCGACGCCTCAACCCCATATTCTACGCACACAACGGCTCGTGGTACTCATGGTACGAAAACCCCGACACAGGACTCATGGAACCCGACTGGATAAGCAATAACAACAAAGAAGCTGTACGCTACATCCGCAAACTCTACAACGAACAACTACTCGACCCAAACTTCTTCACAAATACTGACGCCACCAAAAATAAAAAAATCTACGCCTCTGAAGCAGCCATCGCACAAGTATCCAACTACGGACGCATTCACGCCAACCTACTCAAAGAATCCCCTGAAGCACGACTGTCGTACTCACCAGTACTCTTCGACAACAACAAGAAAAAAGCAGGGATACAACGAATGCCCTTCCTCACAGCAATCTCCATCCCCGCAAACAGAAACGACAGACAGATACACAACGCTCTCGCACTACTAGACTACCTCTACTCCCATGAAGGACTCAAACTACTGCGATACGGTGTCGAAGGGCGACACCACTACATCGCCAACGACGGCAAAACACCCATGCCACTACTGCCACGAATAGGAACCACTTTCAACAGCAAACCCTTTTACGAACACCTCCACAAAGTGGACACCACAGCAACACTACGCACACTCGTGGAAAAAGGGGGAGCATTCTACGCACCATGGGAACCCTACTACGACGACATGGTCAACATAGTGGAAATCGCCAACCAATACGCACAGTTTGACCCTACGCACTTCAAAAAAACCGCACTGCAAGACAAACTCGAACCCGCACTAAACAGTTACGCCATCAGTAGCTACGTGCAACTCATCGTAAGCAAAGACACCTCCGACCAAAACTTCGACGACAAATGGAACAGCTTCGTGCAAACATACCTAAACAAAGGGGGAGCGGAACTCATCCAAGAACAGAAAGATTTGTCAAAATAAAACATGCACTCTGACGATTTTTTTGGTATAATACCAAGCAGTAAGTTCTTTTTTTCAACTACTGGAGGTTTTATGCCTAATAATACAGCCGATAACTCAACAAACACTCACACCGACAAAAGCCCACTAGACAGGCTTTTCCAACTACAAACAAAATATATGAAGGGGGGCTCCGACGCCTCAATACAAAAACAACACGACAAAGGGAAGCTCACTGCTCGCGAACGACTACTACTACTCTTTGACGAAAATACCTTCGTCGAACTCGACATGTTTGTACGCACACGATCCACAAACTTCGACATCCACAAAAGCCTACCACACTCCGAAAGCGTCGTAACCGGATACGGACTAGTCCATGGACGACTCGTATACGCATACTCACAAGACTTCACCATCGTTGGCGGATCCCTCGGGGAAATGCATGCCAAAAAAATCACCAAAGTAATGGACAACGCTCACAAAATGGGTGCACCCCTTGTAGGCATCAACGACTCCGGTGGAGCACGCATTCAAGAGGGTATCGATGCCCTCAACGGCTACGGCGAAATATTCTACCGCAACACAAAATCCTCAGGCGTCATACCACAAATCACCGCTATCATGGGACCCTGTGCCGGCGGTGCCGTTTACTCACCCGCCCTCACCGACTTCATCTTCATGGTGGAAAACTCCTCGCAAATGTTCATCACTGGACCACAGGTAATCAAATCCGTAACAGGGGAAGACGTTTCTGCCGAAAACCTCGGCGGTGCCTCAACACACAACGCACGTAGCGGTGTGGCACACTTCAGTGCCCCCAACGACGAAACTTGCATCGCCCAAATCAAACAACTCATCAGCTACCTACCATCCAATTACGGCGAAACACCACCATCCTACCAAGCAAATGACGACGCAAACCGCAACGTTGACCAACTCAACACAGTCATTCCGCAAGACGCAAACACACCGTACAACGTCCTCCATATCATCAACTCCATCATGGACAACGGCTCATTCCTCGAAATACAAGCACAGTTTGCACAAAACATCATCATCGGCTTCGGACGACTCAACGGCTCAACAATCGGTATCGTTGCCAACCAACCACAAGTCCTCGCCGGATGCCTCGACATCGACGCGTCCGACAAAGCCGCACGATTTGTACGATTCTGCGACGCGTTCAGCATCCCCATACTAACAATTGTCGACGTACCTGGGTTTTTACCCGGCACCAACCAAGAATTCAACGGCATCATCCGACACGGTGCCAAACTCCTGTACGCCTACTCTGAAGCCACCACACCAAAAGTACAACTCGTTACACGCAAAGCCTACGGCGGCTCATACCTCGCCATGAGCCCAAAATCACTGGGCGGCGACATCTGCCTAGCTTGGCCAACAGCCGAAATCGCCGTAATGGGTGCCAGCGGTGCCGCAAACATCATCTTCCGCAAAGAGATAGCAAACGCAACAAACAAAGACGAAACAAGAACGAACCTCATCGATAACTACGAAACAGAATTCAATACGCCGTACAAAGCTGCCGAAAGAGGACTCATCGACGACGTTATCGAACCCGCAACAACACGTGTACGACTCATCGACGCATTCAACATGCTCCACACCAAAAACGAAACAGCAGTTGACAAAAAACACGGGAATATACCATTATAACACAGCCGTAACGTAACACACAAAAGGCTGAAGACAACGTAAGTAACTCCACAATAGGATGCACAATTATGGACTTTACACATTTAATGGAAACCTTCACAAACCCTAATACGATACACTCCCTGCACATATTCGACAAAATGATCGTTAGCGGATTCTCCATGTTCATCGGAATCAGCGTTACAATAGCAACTCTAACCATCGTTTACATCGCCATGAAACTACTCGCAATCGCATGCAACACAATCATAACCATAAACAAGGCTGGTGGCATGATGAAAATGATGCGTGGCAAGAAAAATGCTAACGCTAGCAATAACATTAACGCCAACACTGACGCCAACATGGACGACAGTACTAACGACGCTGACGTTGTCGCCATCAGTGCCGCCATACACGCCTACTACGCACCAAAACTACAGGCAGGGAACCGCATTGTTATAAAAAATATCATACGAGGCGAAACAAAAACACGCTTCCGACACAAATAACCAAAACCCCACATACATTACACAAATTCAATCATCGAGGTCAGTATTTATGAGTACTAAAAAATTTAATATTAAAGTTAACGGTAAAAGTTATAATGTAGAAGTAGAAGAGATTGGAGGTGTGGCTTCGGCTCCTGTGGCTTCGGCTCCCACACCTTCGGCTCCCACAGGTGGCGGTGCAGGGGGTATTACCGCTCCCATGCCAGGGAATATTATCGAAGTAAATGTTAGCGTTGGCGACACTGTTGCCGCTGGTGATACTGTTCTTATTCTTGAGGCGATGAAAATGAAGAACAATATTACTGCCCCTTCCGGTGGTACTGTTCAGTCGATTAATGTCAAAGCTGGCGACACTGTTGCCACAGGCGAGGTGCTTGTTAGCATCGGCTAGCACACTAATGTTTCACCAAATTATCCATTTCAACAGGGCTTGCCCTTAGTATGAGGTTTGATTCTTATGTCTGTGTTTATAAATTATTTTCAATCAACAGGGGTTTTCAACCTAGGTGTTGGGGACATGATAATGTTGTCCATCTCGTTGCTCTTGCTTTACCTTGCGATACGCAAGCAGTTTGAGCCCCTTTTGCTCCTTCCCATTGCGTTTGGTATGATGCTTGCGAACCTCCCCCTCAGCGGTATCACTGACCTTCCCATCCCCGGCATGGATGGCAACCACGGTACCCCTGGCGGACTGCTCTACTACCTTTACATGGGTGATGAGCTCGGTATCTTCCCGCCCCTAATCTTTTTGGGCATCGGTGCCATGACGGATTTTGGTCCCTTGCTTGCTGCTCCCCGCTCGTTGTTTATCGGTGCGGCGGCACAGTTTGGCATATTCATCACTTTCTTTGGTGCCGTACTTTTGGGTTTTACTGCTCAAGAGGCAGCCACCATCGGCATTATTGGCGGTGCTGACGGTCCAACCACCATCTATCTTGCGTCCAAGCTTGCCCCCACCATATTGGCATCCGTTGCTGTTGCCGCATACTCTTACATGGCACTTGTTCCCCTCATTCAGCGTCCCATCATGGCCGCTCTCACCACGGAAAAGGAGCGTGTTATCCCCATGGCTCAGCTTCGCCAAGTGAGCAAGCTTGAGAAAATACTGTTCCCCATTGTTGTAACAATCATCGTATCCCTCCTTGTTCCCGCTGCTACGACCCTTGTTGGTATGCTCATGCTTGGCAACCTGTTCCGCGAGTCTGGTGTTGTGGCTCGTTTGACAAACGTTTCCGAGAATGCACTCATCAACATCGTAACCATATTTTTGGGATTATCTGTTGGTAGCTCCGCTTCCGCCGAATACTTCCTCACGCTGGACACGCTGAAGATACTGCTTCTTGGTGTTTTTGCTTTCTCCGTCGGTAGTGCCACGGGAATTATCATTGTTAAGATTATGAACCTATTTTTAAAAACGCCTATCAACCCTCTAATAGGTAGTGCTGGCGTATCTGCTGTCCCCATGGCAGCACGCGTTTCCCAAGAGATGGGGCAACGATACTCACCGTCCAACTTCCTGCTCATGCACGCCATTGGTCCTAATGTTGCTGGCGTCATCGGCAGTGCTGTTGTTGCTGGTACGTTCCTGAGCCTATATTCCTTGGTATAAAGAGGTTTCTCTTATGACTGCTAGTGTTAGAAGCGATGCAAAACGGATACTAATCTTTAACCCTTCATTCATTGGCGACACTGTGTTGATGACCCCATTGGCACAGTGTCTCAGCACTCTGTACAAGGATAGCGAAATATGGATCTGTGTCCGCCCCGAAAGCAAGCCTTTAGTGGACAAAATCCCCGCTGTCCACGGCGTTATTGTTTACGACAAACGCAACAAACAAAAGGGGTTCGTGAAGTCTATCGCTTTCATCAAAACACTTCGTAGCTACAATTTCGATCTAGTTTTGGGGCTTCACCTCTCGTTTCGATCCACCTACATCATACGTGGGCTAAAATCAGAGTCCACCACCACTGTCGGGTTTCACGAAAGTGTCATGTCCAAAACTTACGACTTCCGCACAGAAAAATACACCGACGACGCCAAACATGAAGTCGAACGCTACCTCAACATTATCCGCTGTCTTGTCCCCCCAAACACGTTTAAAATGGCGGACGCCAAAAAACTCGCAGGGGGGTGTCAAGTCTCCATCAACACCACCCTCGCCAACAACATCGACGAGTACGTCGCAACCCTCAAACACAGCACCCTCGTGGGCATTGCACCTTTCTCCGCATGGAAAACCAAAGAATGGCCGCTGGAAGGGTACGCTTGGCTCGCACGACAACTAACCCTACAAGGACACCTCGTATTCCTATTCGGCGAAACACGCAACACCATTCAAGGCGAAGAGTTTATGAAATTGTGCATGGTTGACGTGGTGAACCTCATCGGCGTTGTTGATATTCAAGGTGCGTCAACATACATCCATGCCCTCGATCTTCTGATTACCAACGACACCGCCCCCATGCATATTGCTGCGGCTGTTGGCACCCACGTTGTTGCCATGTTTGGACCCACCGTCCCCCACCTCGGCTTCCTCCCCTACACCGACAAATACACCCTCTTCGAAAACATCAACATCAACTGTCGACCCTGCACCATGCACGGCTCCGAACTTTGCCCGCAAGGACATTTCAAATGCATGGAAGATATTCACCCACAACGAGTTTACGACGCTACCCAAGAGGTATTGAGCCATGTCTAACAACAACAGCAACAACTGCGACTGCAACTGCACCAAAAGTGGCGAACAGCACGATCCCATGTCGCCCAATCTCCTGTTCATCCGATTCAGCTCCCTCGGCGACGTCATCCTCACAACAGGCGTTATCAAGGCCGCCCATGAAGCCCTCCCCCACGCCACAATTTCTGTTATCACCAGAAGCGAATACTACCACATCTATGAAGCATGCCCGTTTGTTGACAACATCTACACCATCCCCAAAGGGGTCAAGTTTACCTCATACCGTCGCCTGCTCCGCCATATCCGCGACAACATCACATTCCACTACATCATCGACCTACACCACAACACACGCTCACACATGCTCGGTATGTGCTTTCGTACTGCCCGTCGCAAAAAATATACAAAAAATAGTTTCGCACGACGACTCTATGCCAAAACCAAAATCAAACTCCCCAGCATCGGCAAGCACGTTGTTCTCAAGTATTACGCATGCCTCTACACCACTCTAAAACCCCTGCACAACAGTATTGCGGACGGGAAACTGCCCCATCCCAACAACGTCTCCCTCGAATACCTTGCCCCCCACATCCACAGCGTTGGTAAGCTGAGCAAAGAAACTCTCAGTGAGGTTGCAAAATTTTCCGATAACAGTCGTCCAACGGTTGTTTTGGCACCTTTCGCCAGCAAACACACAAAGCATATTCAGAATTATACACATATCATGCGTAGCCTTGCCAAGGTGTACAACGTTGTTCTGGTTGGCGTTTCACACGACTACTCCCCCTTGGACATGACCCTGTATGCCCCCAACAACACCACAACTATTATCGACCTCGTTGGGCGTCTCGAGATATCCGACCTCCTTCACGTCATCAGTACCGCCAACGTTGTAGTTAGTGCTGACTCAGGCATTACCCATGCTGCTTCAGCCCTGCAAATCCCCCTTGTAACGCTGTTCTGTGGCACAGATACACTCCTCGGGTTTGCCCCCGCATATGGCATTTACGAGATCCTCGAAATCAACACTCTTAAGTGTCGTCCATGTAGTATTCACGGCAAATCTAAGTGCAAACTTGGCGACTTCCCCTGCTCCACGCTCATTAGTCCCGCCATGGTGTTGGAGAAGGTATCCCACGTTGTTCAATACAAGGCACACACGCCAACCTAGTCAACTTGTTGGGGCACACTTCTGCAACCACACTCCTGCAACCCCCTACTCCATAAACCTGCCCCTATCACCTCCCCTCCCGCCATAATTCCATTTAGTAAATTTTCCTTGCTTTTTTTGTAAAACCCTTTATAGTTATTAACTAGTGATTATTGGTTTGATTTTTCAAACAAACTGTACTATTTTATAGTGAGTACTGATTACTGTTTGTTGTTTGTTGTTTACTATTTACTATTTACGATTTACTGTTTTTCGGGGCGTGGCGCAGCCTGGTAGCGTGCACCCTTGGGGTGGGTGAGGTCGCTGGTTCAAATCCAGTCGTTCCGATTTATTTAACAAATAATTGTTTGTAGGCAAAATAATCGCTTCAAAAAATAAAAAATATTGTAGTTACCTATTGAGTTTTTCAGTATTACTACGATATATTAATTGTAGACACTACTCCACTCTCCTTGAGCCCTGTAGCATGGAGGCTATCTTATGAAAACAACAACTCTTACGCTGTTTGCTATCATCCTAGTACTTGTCATTTCACCAATATCAGCAAGAGCAACATTTATCGCCCCCACAGCAACCATTAACAAAAAAACCACACTCGGTCCCAACGTACAAATACTCGATTACTCCAAAATCTCCAAATCAGCAAAGGTGCTCGATAGTGCCTACGTTGACGGTTTCGTCGAAATAGGCAAAAAAGTTGTCATCCGTAACAACGCTATTGTCTCCGGTAGCTCACGAGTACTCAGTGGCTCCACCGTATCCAATAACGCCAAAATCCTCAACAACAGCTACGTGAAAGATGGCTCTTCCGTATCAGGCTTCAGTGTCATCGACGGAACATCATCCATCGAATCCCAATCACGCATATTTGGCAGTGCCTCAATCAGTGGCAACGTCCGCGTTATCCAAAGCTCCACTGTACGCGACAAAGCCATCGTGCAGGACTCTGTCATTGTCAAAAAAAGCTCCACCGTACGAGACAATGCTCGCGTAACCGGTAGTGCCGTTATCGATAAACGCTCCACCATCAGGGACAACAGTACTGTTAGCGGTACTAGTCGCGTACGCGGTGCCACCATCCAAGGGAACGCTGCCCTGTACAACGCCTCTTTTATAAACGGTAAATCCGTTGTCATCAAAGATTACGCCACTCTCTACAGCTACGCATACGTCTCGCACAACGCCTCCATATACGGACATGCAACGTTGCGTGATAACGTTCGCGTTCTCAACAATGCAAAAATATACGACTCGGCAACACTATCTAATTCCGTTGAAGTTCGCGACAACGCCAGAGTTTACGGCAGAGCCTCCCTCAGCGGTAGTGCCATTGTTGAGCAAAATGCCACCGTATCCGGCAACGCTAAAATTATCGGCAATGTTCGTATCTCCGGCAACGCAAAAGTATCCGGCAACGCACAACTCTCCGGCAACCTTATCATCACTGGCGATGCTGTGATTACTGGCGATGCTGTCATCGGGGGCACAATGGTTATTAGCTCAGGAACCATTACCGATCGATACACTGGCGAATTCGTTCGGAACTTTACCCCTCAGTAGAGTACCGCACACCATGATTCGCACCATGTATTGCACCATGCTTCACACCACGGACTAACACCATTGCAGACAACAAACCAACTCTAACACCACCAAGAATACCAAACAACCGTACTGCATGGTGGCAGTACTAGGGGTTTTGCATGCCTTACAGCCATGACCATGACCATTACAGTAGTGGCAAACTTGTGCCTAGCCTCCTACCTGTACACATCGTTCATACTGCCGACACACTCTCCACAGCTATGGCACACACCATCATGGAACAAATTAATCGCATGGTGCTTGAACACTCGCAAACACACACCAATGCACTAAATAACAGCACCGACAACAGTATTGTTGTCCACCAGTGCATTCGCGATCACGACTTCTTCCAGCATATCACACACATCGCCTCCAACATTAACAACCCAGTCGCTAGTGGATCTATCATAGCAATCGACATGCACGGAATTCAGAGCTTCCACGCCGCCGTTGCTGTGCATGGAATAGTTTCTGCACAGTGCTACGACGAGTTTACCAGCAGGATGACACGGGCACACAACAACGCCAAATGCATTACCCTTGCGTCGTCCATACTGTCGCCAACCCTAGGGAGTCGCATTGCTGAACTATTCCTCACAACACCGTTTGAGGGTGGACGACACGAAGACCGGCTCAAGCT
>CAMZNJ010000016.1 GCA_947313825.1 uncultured Deferribacteraceae bacterium
AGTGCCAACCGCCATCTTTGACGCTGACAAGGAGGATTACGACCTCCCATACTCCTTCCTGCAAGGGTACACCAAGAAGAGCACAAGCGACGACGATGCCTCCCTTTGGGCAGAGGCAGACGTGCTCAACAAACGCCTCAACGAATTCGGCATCGGCGGACGTATTACCCATATTAGTTCTGGTCCTGTTGTGGTTACTTACGAGTTTGAGCCTGCACCCGGCGTGAAAGTTAGTCGCATTACGGCGTTGAGCGATGACATCGCCCTTGCCATGTCTGTTGCTAGCGTTCGTGTTATTGCTCCCATCCCTGGCAAAGGTGTTGTTGGTTTTGAGATACCCCGTCGCGATCGCGAGATGGTTGTGTTCAAGCAACTTGTTGACGATCCCAGATTCAAGGGCTCTGATGCCGACTTAAACATTGCCATCGGTCAGGACGTTAACGGTAAGCCATACTTTGCCGACCTCGCGAAAATGCCCCACGTGCTCATTGCCGGCACGACGGGTTCCGGTAAGTCTGTTGCCATCAACACCATTATTTGCTCACTAGTGTACAACCACTCCCCCGACTACGTTAAATTTATCATGATCGATCCCAAGATGGTGGAGTTGAGTATTTACGACGATATTCCACACCTTGCAGCACCTGTTGTTACTGACACCAAAATTGCTGCCAAGGTGCTCCGCAATGTTGTGAAAGAGATGGAGCAACGTTACGCCCTCCTCAAAGATAACCGTGCCAAAAGCATCACCAGCTACAACGCCAAAGCCGCAAACAGTGGACTCGATAAACTCAGCTACCTTGTTGTTATCGTTGACGAATTCGCCGATCTCATGATGGTTGCCGGCAAAGAGGTTGAGCAATCCGTCATCCGCTTGGCACAAATGGCTCGTGCCGTTGGCATACACCTCATACTTGCCACACAACGACCCTCTGTTGACGTTATCACAGGGATAATCAAAGCAAATATGCCCTCGCGACTGGGTTTCAAGGTTTCGTCCAAGGTTGACTCGCGTACTGTCATCGACAGGCAAGGTGCCGAACAACTACTGGGGAATGGCGACTCGCTCTTCATCATGTCAGGACGCGAACCCATTAGGCTACACGGTGCTTTCATCAGCGAAGACGAAGTCAACAACATAGCCGACCACCTCAGAAGCCTCGGCGAACCTGAATACGACATGGCACTCATCCAGCAAGATACAACCACCCTCGGCGATGTTGACGACGACGAGCTCGATGAGAAGTATTACGACGCCGTCGATATTGTAACACAAAAGGGTTTTGCAAGCATATCCATGGTGCAACGCCACTTACGCATAGGTTACAACCGTGCAGCCCGTATTGTAGAGATTATGGAGCAGAAAGGTATTGTTGCCCCTTCCGATGGATCATCGAAGCCACGTGAGGTGTTACGCAAGCCCAGCGACTAGTGTGCTGTAGCCACCTCACCGTAACGCACGACCGCCACCGCACCACCGCACGGCAACGCACGACCGCACGGCACGACAGCCACCGCACCGCAACGCACGACCGCACCACACGACCGTAACGCACGACAGCCACGCACGACCGCAACGCACGACCGTAACGCACCACCGCACCGTTTCCGGTGGTGGGTTAGCGTAATTCGTCCATGAGTATGCTATGACTGCGATCGGCACCGATTGACAGCATGAAGTAGGGCACACCTAGCTCACTACTGATAAAGTTGAGGTAGTTTTTGAGTTCTTGCGGGAAGTCGTCAAACGATGTAGCATTTGTGATATCGGTTTTCCACCCAGGGAACTCTTTGTATATGGGTTCGCTACCTTCGAGTTGGTCTTTATGTGAAGGCAACTTGCTCACAATTGTTCCATCTTTTAGTTTGTACTCAACACATATTTTTACCGTATCGAGGTCGTTTAGAACATCGATTTTTGTTAGTGCTATGTGTGTGATGCCGTTGATCATGTATGTGTATTTGAGTGCAACGAGGTCGAGCCAACCGACTCTGCGTCGTCTTCCTGTTGTCGCACCATACTCGTTGCCCACCTCTGTTAAGTAAGCAGAGAGTTGTTCGTCTTTGATCTCCGTTGGGTGTGGTCCTTCGCCTACGCGTGTGGTGTACGCTTTTGTGATGCCGATAACGTTTGTGAGGTGGAATGGCGATATTCCGCTCCCTGAGAAAACGCCGCCAATCATGCATGACGATGACGTTACAAACGGGTATGTGCCGAAATCGATATCCAGCAACGCCCCCTGTGCTCCCTCCACCAGTATGTTTTTGCCTTGTGCCACACTTTCGTTGATCATGTACTCAGTATCCGCAATGTACGGCAATAACACTTCCCCATACCCTAGTGCTTCTTTGAGCACTTCGCTGTATGAAATGGGTCGTGGTGGGTTGTCCATTTGCGAGGTATCGTTGCTCCTTAGGAACGACTCTATTTGCAGGTTAACAGCGTCCACACGTCGTTTGAGTTTGTGTTCGAGCACTTCGGTGTTGAGCAGGTCGTCAACACGAATCCCTTCGCGTGCTATTTTGTCAGCATAAGCGGGTCCAATCCCTTTGCCTGTTGTGCCGATTTTGGCATCACCTTTGAGGAATTCGTTCATGTTGTCCAGCACGCTATGGTAGGACATTACGAGGTGTGCCCTTGATGAGACGAATATACGTCCTTGGGTACTTATGCCATCGTTGTGCAGGAGCTCCATTTCTTCGGTAAAGGAGGGGGCAGAGACAACGGTTCCGTTTCCGATAATGTTGATGGTATTTTCGGAAACAACCCCTGAAGGCAGGATATGCAGAACATGTTTTTTGTTGCCGATGCGAATGGTGTGTCCCGCGTTGTGTCCACCTTGCACCCTTACAACTACGTCGTATGTTGCGGCAACATAGTCCACCACCTTCCCTTTGCCTTCGTCGCCCCATTGAGTTCCTAAGATAACATCCATTGCCGTTGCCTCCAGCTTACTGTTGCTTCGTTACATTAATATTTATTAGACTAAACTATGCGTTAGTTTGTTGTGCGGTGCAGATTTTTGCTACGTTTTGCCGCTTTCTGCACTCAACAAAGGCTCATTATACACCATTTATAAAACTATTACAACAGTGGAAGCACACATAATGGCAGTTTGACAAAGATGGCAGTGTGTTATAGTATTGAAACTATGTATTGGAAAAAAAACCGAATCAAGTACGTTTCTCGCTTCATCACTAATTACGTACTAGAGATGAGTGTTGGCGAACGACTACTGATAATATCCGAACGAGATCACAGCAAAAACTTTCGCTCAATCGCTTACTCACGCCTAGTCAGCAAGCGTATCAGGTCAAAATTTAAAAATGTCAAACTCATGGAATACACAGCACCACACACACACGGTGCATACCGTATTAACGAACCCTCTGAAAGCGTTTGGGATACCGTTTTCGGCAACGACTTCAAAGTTACACTCCCAAGCAACGCCTACCAAACCATCATGCATGGACACCTCGGCACACGGTTGCAAAGCTTAGTCTACCGTGCCGCCAGTGCACACGATCGACGCTACGACATAATTCTGCACCTCGGAAGCAGCAACCTTGAAGCTAGCCTTCTGCAAACCCTGTTCACCACCGTTCAGGGGGGGCGACTAGTCAGTATCGACAACATGACCCTATTCTCCGAAACAAAAATACCGCACCTCGACCTACTTGAACGGAAAATACAGTACCTAACGTCCAACATTATCAACGCCTCACAAACAATCATCACAAACGCAAACGGCACAAACCTAAACCTGACCTGCTACCGTAGCACACCACATAAATCCAACCTCTTAACAGCACGAACACCCGGACACATCGCACTCTTCCCAACATCATACCTCACACTAACCCCAAGCCACATCAACCTCAACGGCAAAATGAAAGCAACATTACTAAACCACGACGACGTTTTGCTCACACTAAATATCACCAACAACATGCTAAACAATATTCAAATACGCAAAAACAAAAAAAAACGTACACACCCCTCTTTCAAACACTTCAAGCAAGACCCGTTTTTACGCGATGCCCATGAGATGAAATACCTCAAAAAACCACTCTTCGCCACACTAAACATTTTGCCAACAGAACCCTACGAATACCTCGAATACAAAAAAAACCGACACGACCCCCTAAACATCCACACCAACCTATCCCTTAGCATTACATTCAAACACGAACTACGCTCCTACACATTCAAAAGCAAACCCGTGTCAATCGAAATATCGAAAAATAATAAAAACCCTGTTAATATTATTTTAAATACAGTAAACTAACCCCGAAACACAGTCATAGACATTTCTAAAAACTCAAAAATGGTGGCTATCATGATAACAAAACTTACCACAAAGTCATACCCAAGACTATTACATATTACATCTCCTATTATTGCAATGAGCATCGCAATCAGCATCGCTATCATCTCACTAGGGAACACAGCGTATGCCAAAACACCAAGCCTCAACCAAAGCACCATCACCCTCGACGGCTTCGTCGCAGTGGCAACAGAAAACGCCTCCAACGTCAGAATAGCCGAAGCCGATAGTCGTAGTGCCATCGGACAACTCATCGGCGGTACCTCACCACTGCTCCCACGAGTTAACATCCGCGATACACAGTTCCTACACTCCGCAACACCCGCACAAGCAGCACTCGTCGAAGCACAAGGGGATCACAATACCCAACTCAGCGTCTCCATGTCCCTGTTCAACGGCTTTGGCAACGTCATCGGACTATACGCCGCATACCAAGGTGCCTCAGCCGCCAGCGACTCACTTGTCGCCGCCAAAGAAGATGCTCGCTTCAACGCACAAACCACTTACATCGCCGCACTACGTGCACGCGATAACCTCAAAGTTGCACAAGAAGCCGAAATCATGTCCAAGGAACAACTCGCCAACTCCCAAAACCTTTTCCGCTCCGGACTCATCACCAAATCCGAACGGCTAAACTCGGAAGTAAACTACCTGTCCTCCCAACAAAATACCTCCCTAGCCCAACTAAACTACAACGCATCCATCTACAACATGGAAAACCTCGTACTGCAAACACTCCCCTACAACGTAAAACTCACCAACATCCCCATCCCGAGAATCAACAACTACAGCTACAGCCAACTAGAAGAGATGATGATCAACAACCGTAGCGAACTCCTCGCACTCAGCAAAGCCTCAAACGCACAAACATCCCTCGTCTACAGAAGCATCAGCAACTTCCTCCCAACAGCAAGTCTCTCCTACACCAAATCACTGCAAGGGGACTCCATCGCCTCACCCGGCGACCTACTCGATCAACAAGAAAGCGTCGCTTTCGTCATCAACTTCGACCTATTCAAAGGGTTCGCAAATGTGGCAAGTCAACAAACCGCCAACGCCAACGCTTACCGTGCAAAACACCAACTCATCGCACTCATACAAACCATGAGAACACAACTCAAAACATCACTGGAAACATACTCCATCAGAAAAGAACTCTACAACACCGCTGAAAAAAAACTGGAAACAGCCGAACTCTCATACCAAGACGCCTCACGACAATACAAAGAAGGGGTCATCACACAAATACAACTACTGCAATCGTTCACAAACCTCGTAAACTCACAACGCGAATTCAACAACGCAAAATACGACATCATTCTCAGCATTTTTCAACTGGAACGTGCCACACAAACCGTATTACGCGTCAACGCACAACGGTAACGGGTTCGACGTAGTCGGCGTGGTCGACGTAGTCGGCGTGGTCAGCGTGGTCAGCGTAGTCGGCGTAGTCGGCGTGGTCAGCGTGGTCAGCGTGGTCAGCGTGGTCGGCGTGGTCGGCGTGGTCGGCGTGGTCGTAGCAGGGTTGTAGGCAGGGTCGGCGTGGTCAGCGTGGTCAGCGTAGTCGGCGTAGTCGACGTAGTCGACGTGGTTGTAGCAGGGTCGTAGGCAGGGTCGGCGTAACCGCGTAGGCACAAGTTGACGAAATGTACAAAAATTTGCCCCAACATATTGAAATAATAGTGTTGACAAACTATATTGATTTTTGTACAATACTGGTTCACGACCGCGACAAGCCTCGCACCTCGCACTAATTGCAACGCTGATTACGGTGTTGATGTTAACATTGTTGATGTTGACGGCTGGTGTAGCATAATGTGGCAACGCACTTGCAACGCTGAGTACGGTGTTGACGTTGACGCTGAGTACGGTCTGTGCTAACAAAACAATTTATAACTTTAAGCCTCAACGCTTAAATAAATAAAAATGATGAAAAAGTGTGTACTACACACGGGGGCAGAATTATGTTTGCTGTTGTCGAAACTGGTGGCAAACAGTACACCGTTCAAGTTGGCGACACTCTAAAAGTGGAGAAACTCAACGCAGAGGTCGGTGAGGTACTGAAACTAGACAAAGTTCTTTTAGTTGGCAGAGAGGTAGGCACGCTCATCGGGCAACCTATCGTCAAGGGTGCACTCGTTGAAGTGCATGTTCTTGCACAAGAGCTGGGAGACAAAGTGCTTGTCTTCAAGAAAAGACGTAGAAAAGATAGTAAGACGCTCAAAGGGCATAGGCAACACTTCACTTTACTTAAAGTGCAAGCCATTACAGTCTAACCCCAAGACGATTCTTACCACATAAGGAGGGCTCTCATGGCTCATAAGAAAGCTGGTGGCTCTACGCGTAACGGTAGAGACTCACAATCGAAACGCCTCGGCGTAAAGAAATTCGGCGGTGAACGTGTTGTTGGCGGTAATATTATCCTTCGCCAACGTGGTACCCCCGTCAAGCCTGGATTAAATGTTGGTGTTGGACGCGACCATACTCTATTCGCACTAACCGACGGGTTTGTAAAATTTGAGAAGAAAGGACGCAAGGGCAACTTCGTATCCGTTGTGTCGGCTGTGTAAATTGTTTCCTAGCAGTTTGGATGCGTACAACTTCGGTGGGCTGTGCCAACCGTGTCCGCTGGTTGCGGTGGTTGGTGTGCCAACCGTGTCGACCGTGGCTGGTGAACGTCAGTTGCTGGATGCTGTGCCAACCGTGTCGACCGTGCAAATTGTTTCCTAGCAGGAAAACATTATCTTCGCTAATTCTGAAAAGGGAATCCTTCACAGGGTTCCCTTTTTTTGTGCCCACACCAAAAAGGACGCGGGGCAACTTCGTATCCGTTGTGTCGACCGTGCAAATTGCTTCCTAGCAGTTTGGATGCGTACGACTTCGGTGGGCTGTGCCAACCGTGTCCGTTGGTTGCGGTGGTTGGTGTGCCAACCGTGTCCGCTGGTGGTTGGTGGTTGATGGATGCCGTGCCAACCGTGTCCGCTGGTGGTTGGCGGCTCCCCAACAAAGCACCGACCACCTAACCGTAATTCTTCATAATATTCTCCACCGCCAGCCTCAACGCCATATCATCTTCGAGCATACCTTCAACTTTGTTGATGGAGTGCATTGCTGTGGTGTGGTTTTTGCCGAAGAGTGATCCTATTTCCGAGTATGACAGCTCCAGTATGTTTCTCAGTGCGTACATGGACACTTGCCTTGGCACGCTTATGGATTGTTTGCGTGATGATCCTTTGATGTCGATAATTTTGACGTTGTAGTATGCGGCAACTTTGCGTATGATATCGTCGGCGGCGGGTTTTCCTGCTGCGAACCCTTTTGTTAGTTCGTCTTTCATTATTTCTTGCACGAAAGAGATGTCGATTTTCCGTCCTTTGAACGATGAGTACGCGTGCAGTTTGAGTATTGTTCCTACAACTTCGCGAATATTTTCGAATTTGATATTGTATGCCATGAATAATGCGGTATCGTCGTCGATGTAGACTCCTTTGAGTATGGATCGTGTTGTGATGATGGCTGCTAGTTCTTCGACTCCGGGCATTTCTATTTGCACGGATAGTCCCCAGCTGAATCGGCTTTTGAGTCTGTCTTCGAACCCTTCTAGTCGTTTTGGTTCTTTGTCGCTTGTGATGATGATTTGTTTGTTTGATTCGTACAGGTCGTTGAAGAGGTAGAAGAATGTTTCGGAAGTGCGTCCTTTGCCGCTGATGAACTGAATGTCGTCGAAAAGTAGTATGTCGATGTTGCGATATTTGTCGTTGAGTTTGTCGTATGTATTTGTTCGGGATGCGTGCACAACTTCTCGTGTAAACTGTTCGCCGTCGACACAGAGCAGGTTGATTTTGGGGAATTTTTCGAGGACAGCGTTGCCAGTGGCATGCATGAGGTGTGTTTTGCCTAGTCCAACGCCTCCGTAAATGACTAGTGGGTTGTATGTGTGGAAGTTCCCCTCGCTAACGGATTCGCACATGGAGAATGGGAATTGGTTGGATGAGCCCCGCACAAAGCTTTCGAATGTGTAGGCACTGCTTAGTCCCGTGTCGTGGTTTTTGGTTGATCGGAGTGCACCTTCATCGGCACCGCCAGCAGCACCAGCACCGCCAGCAGCACCGCCAGCAGCACCAGCAGCACCAGCAACACCAGCAACACCAGCAACACCAGAAACACCAGAAACACCAGAAACACCAGCACCGCCACCAACACCAGCACCTCCAGCAACACCAGCACCGCCAGCAGTACGGTCATTGGTGTTTCCGGCTTGTGTTGCCATGGATGTGTGTTCGGCGAGGTGTAGTGTTGGCAGTTCGTCTTGTGTTACGTAGTAGATGGAGTTGATTTCTATGAGGTTGTCGTAGAATGCTTTTCGGATATCGTCTTCAAAGCTGTCTGCAATCATCCCCGTGTAGAATTTGTTTGGCACGAGGAATGTGATTGTTGCGTCTTTTGGTCTGTTGTTGATGTCCGCGATTTTGAGTGGTTTTATCCACCTTGTTACCATGTCGTCTTCCATGTATTTGCTGATGCTTTGTAGCATGAGTTCGAAAAGGGAGTCGTTCCCTGCAAAGTTGCCGTCATTGGTATCCACTGGGAAGCCCCCCGTTCAGCTATGTTGTTTTTTTTGTTCGCGGTTTGGTTGTTTTGGTTTTGGTTGTTGCGGTTGTTGCGGTTGTTTCGGTTGTTGTGTTTGTTGTGTTTGTTTCGGGTATTTTTTTCACTAGTCGTCCGTTGCTGTCTAATAGTATGTTGTATTTTTCTCTTACGACTTTTTCTATTTTGTCGGCAACTTCTTTGTTGTCCATGAGGTATTGTTTGGCACTTTCGGCACCTTGTCCTATTTTGGTGTCTCCCATTGAGTACCAGGATCCTGCTTTTTGAATTGTTTCGAGTTCGATACCGTAATCGAGTAGCATGGATTCGCGACTAACGCCATGTCCGTAAATAATTTCGCATGCTGCTTGTTGGAAAGGTGGTGCAACTTTGTTTTTGACAACTTTGATGTTGGTTTTGTTCCCTAGTATGGCATCTTTGTCTTTGATGGCTGTTGATTTTCTGACTTCGAGCCTGATTGAGGAGTAGAATTTGAGTGCATTCCCACCTGTTGTTGTTTCGGGGTTGCCGAAAACCACTCCGATTTTGAGTCGTATTTGGTTGATGAAGATGAGAGTTGTGCCGGATTTGGAGACAATTGCTGTGAGTTTGCGTAGTGCTTGGCTCATTAGTCTTGCTTGCACTCCCATGTGTGAGTCGCCCATGTCGCCATCGATTTCGGCTTGGGGTACGAGTGCTGCCACAGAGTCGACGACGATGATGTCCACGGCACTGCTTCGCACTAGTGTTTCGACGATTTCGAGTGCTGCTTCCCCGCTATCGGGTTGTGATACGAGTAGGTTGTCCACGTCGACCCCGATGGCTTTTGCGTATTGGGGATCGAGTGCGTGTTCGGCATCGACAAACGCTGCTACTCCGCCGAGTTTTTGTGATTCGGCAACAATGTGTAGTGCGATAGTTGTTTTGCCGCTGGATTCCGCTCCGTATATTTCTACGATGCGTCCTTTGGGTATGCCACCGACGCCTAGAGCAACGTCTAGTGCTAGTGCTCCTGTTGGAATGACTTCCATGCCTGCGTTTGAGGATTTGTCTCCCAGTCTCATGAGCATCCCTTTGCCGAAGTCTTTTTCGATCTTGCTCATGGCAAGCTCCAGTGCTTTTTGTTTGTCTTTGTTGTCCATAAAAACGTTACCTCAATAGTAATCCACAGTGTATCACAGGTGCAAACTTCTTGTTCAGCGATTTGTGTTGTTTCGTGGTAGCTTCTAGTGCACGCCATTGTAGCACATAATACACAAAAATAATATAGATTATGGTTGTATCGTTCAATATTTACGACACAGGGTTGGGTTTATTCGTAAACGTCAATACTCTTCACACCGAAGGCGTAGGCATCAGTGATAAACTTTGAGACCGCGGGGTATTTGACTTCCACGATAAATACCACCTCCTCTTCAAAAGTTTTGGACATAACCTTCACGTCGGAGCTATTCTGTGCGAGTAGGTACTGGAAGCCGTTTACAGCATTGTAGGGCATCACAGCCATAACCCCTATCATCTGCACAAACTCCACAAGATCCAAGGTTGACAGAGCCTCCACAACAGCACCTGAGTAGGCACGGATTAGTCCCCCTGTTCCCAGCTTGATACCGCCGAAATAGCGTGTAACAACAACCGCAACCTCACGCATCATCCACTTATCCAAAACATTGAGCATGGGGGCACCAGCTGTTTGGTGCGGTTCGCCATCGTCGGAATACCCCATTACGCCATCCTGAATAAGGAAAGCAGAGCAGTTGTGCGTAGCCGTGTTGTGCATCTGTTTAATTTCGCCCACAAAGGCTTTCGCCTCCTGCACAGACGACACCCTAGCAATATTGGTAATAAACTTGCTTTTTTTGATTACGAGCTCACAAGGGGGCGGTCTCCCCACGATTGTTAACAGCTCATTACTATCGGTCGTTGACGACCTCTCTTCACTTTTCAAGACGAATAACTCCTTCACGGCTGTAAATATTGCCTACACAAATAATAATTCATTATACAGGAAACACAGCACCTCGCAATACAATTTCTTTCGAACACCAACAACGCCCCGAAAACTGCTTTCAACTACTCCATAATAAAACGGTGTATTTACTTTTGTGTGGGTTGTGATGTATACTAGGAGGATAAATCGAAACACACAAACAGAAACCCGAGGCATGACTTTATGGAAAAACAGGCAACCCCGAATCTCAAAAAATACGCACTACTACCCGCAACACTACTCACCATACTTGTGCTACTGACCAGCTGTGGCGGATCCAGCGTGTCCATCAACAACAAAGACAAACCCCTGTACTTCAAACCGTACAACGTTCAAGTAGGATCCTTCCAAAACGTCAACAGTGCCGTCAACCTACAACTCAAACTAAACAATATCAATGTCGACGCATACTACTTCAAAGGGGAATCAGGACAGTACCACGTTATGTTCGGTAACTTCTTCACCGAATTCCAAGCAACAAAATACGCCCGCAAATACAAAAAAGACGGACTCTACGACAACTTCACAATCGTAACACCCATCTACACTCCCGGTGAAATACTCTCCGCCGGAACCAAAAATCGTGCACGACGAGATATTACCGCCTCAGCAGGCTCATACATCGGAACACCATACCTCTGGGGAGGCACAAACTCCTCCACAGGATTCGACTGCAGCGGACTAACATACACCGTTTACGCACAAAACGGCTTCCAACTACCGCGAGTAGCCGCCGAACAATTCAAACAAGGCAACTACGTGCCTCGAAACCGACTACGTGAAGGCGACCTCGTATTCTTCGCAACATCTGGCGGGAAAAAAGCCTCACACGTGGGCATTTACATCGGCAACAACAACTTCATACACGCACCATCATCAGGCAAAAACGTGCAAACAACCTCCATGGACAACCCATACTTCAAAAAAATATACCTCGGAGCAAGAAGCTACATCTAAACAAAATACCCAAACAAACAACAGCAAGGAGGCTAAACATGAACCTTGACATACTACACTCCCCATGGCGTGGCAAATATGTCGCTCGGGACAAAACTCAAGACGAATGCGTATTCTGCCTCGCACCAATGGAGACGGAGAAGGAAAATACCGCAAACAACCCAAACAACCTCGTCGCACACAAAGGGGAACACTCCTTCGTCATCATGAACCTATACCCATACAACAACGGACACGTCATGGTTGTACCCTACAAACACGAAAACACATTCCACAACCTCAACAGCAACACCATCGCCGAAATGAACAAATTCGCTATGGCTATCACAAAAGGACTCACCACAAAAATGAACGCACACGGCTTCAACATCGGCTTCAACATCGGTAACGCCGGCGGGGCAGGCATCGCAGACCATATCCACATGCACATCGTACCACGGTGGCAAGGAGACACCAACTTCATGCCTGTACTCGGAAACACTCGCGTTATCTCACAAAGCATGGACGAAAGCTTCAAAATTATGAAATCTATCTTCAACAATACATAACCACGGAGGACAAAATGAAAATCGCACTAACACTAATCAAAATTCTCGTAATCTCGTACCTATTCCTATTCTCGTACCTAAACTACAACTCTGTCGAAGTTGTACTATTCACAAACATCGGACCACTAACAAACCTCGAACCAATCTCAATGCCACTATTCGTCGTTGTATTCGCATCTTTCGGAGCCGGACTACTACTAAGCATCGTTTACATATCCATCAACAAAGTAAAAGCTAGGGTCAACGAATACAAACTCAACAAAACCATTCGCACCAAAGACAAAGAAATATTCGCACTGAAAGAACGGTTCCTAGCCACAGACAAAAAACAAGGCAACACCGGTGCAATGAACAACCTCAGCCTAGGACTCAAAAGCAAAACCACCGAACACAAAACCACAACTCAAAACAGCACAAACAATATCGACCTCAGCGTAAACGCCGATGTGGCACCAGCTGTGGACGCTAGCAAAGACACTAGCAAGGACACTGACAAAGGTAGTGCCAGCAAGGACGCTAGCAAAAAAACAAAAAACAAGAAAGATAACCAAAAACCTAAGAAAAACATGGGGTACGCAAGCAAAAAAGGCACCCAAATCTAAACCCAACCACAACACCGAACATGAACAACACGGGAGGAACCGACAATGTTCAACAAAAACAACAACATTCACCTAGACAGTACCCTATTCGAAGGGCTACTGCACTCCCTTGAAGGGAACGACCAAAAAACCTTGTCCTACATAGAACGTAACAAACAACTCATCACCACAAACCCAAACCTCTACCTCATGTCCGCAATAATACTCCGCAACAACTCCATGCACAAAGGTGCCGCACTCATCTGTGAAGACATCCTACGCAGCGGATCACCCCTCTACAGCGAACTATCGCGAAACCTCAAAGCACTCGCCACCAAAGTCGCTTTCGAAAGCTTCTTCGAACTACAACAATACGACAGTGCACTACACTACCTCAAACAACTGGACAAACAACACATCACAGTATCCATACGGAACCAAATGTACGAAACCTACAAACAACTAGGACAATTCGACAACGCCGAAAAAGCCCTGTCGCACCTAGAAGCAATCACAGGGGACGCCAAACCCACACACCACATGGACATCGCAATACAAAAGGTTCTCAACACAAAAGGGAACGGACGAGGACGCGGGTTGCAAAAACTACTAACGCAATACGAAAATAACCCCACAATCCACTTCGAACTCCTCAAACACTACATCGAAACCGAAAAACCTGCCAAATTCCAACAACACATGGACAAATACCTCAACACACCACTATTCACCGCCGGCTCACTACTGGAATCCGTGCACAGGCTGATGGCACCCACCGAAAACAACTACACCCTCAAAGCATGCCAAAAATACGTCAACAGCAACGACGCCTCAAACAGCAACCCCTACATCTATCGCTACTACGCCTCAAAATTGATGGATCTGCAGAAATTTGTGCAAGCTCGTGAGGTGCTCACCCAGTACACCTCCAAACACGGACACGAACACGGCGTACACGCACTAATGACCGAATACGCCTCCATAACAAGGGGGGAGTAAGTGTCGCAAATGCTAAACAATATTAGAAACGTGTTTTACTATTGGTAACAAAACATTAGTTTATAATAAATATTAAGTTGTAAGCTATACTCCAGAGTATTGTTTTCAAGGGTTATCGACGGACGCAATAAAATTATAAAGATGTGTTTACTTTCAAATTAATCGGTGCTACAATGCAGTATTAAATCGATGTATTTTTACACAACAACACGTGGGCTAATCCATGGTATTAGTACTTCCCCTGCGTTAGTACTTCCACTGCATTGTGCCCTTCCACTGCTGCCCTCCCACTGCTGCCCACTCTGTTGCGTGCTAAATCTACTAAGTAGGTAACCATGCTCAGGCTCAGGCTCAGTCGAACAACATCTTTACCCCCATGGAGATGGCGATGGCGATGGCGTTTCTCATATCGAAATAATTTCGGCAAACTATCCGCCTCCATTATTGCGTCCATTGCTGTTTTGCCCCTCGCTGGATCACTCATTCTTGTTGGTTGCGTCGGCACTACTCTCATGACTAGCTTTTCACTGATTCAACCCATCGCCCAACTGGTTGGCAACACTGGTTGGTGGATACTCAACAATATCAGTGTCTTTTTTGCTATTATTATCGGTGCTGCTTGGTCTCGTCATGCCCTTGCTGGCGGTGCCACTGCACTGTTTATTTTTATTTTGATCAACTACTTTACTGGTTTTATTTTTGGCATTACGACGGAGATGCTCTCTGTTAGCTCCATATTTATTGTATCCATGCCCTATACTATCCAAACGCCCCTTCATTTCATTAGTATTTTCGGTTTTCCTACTTTGGATATGGGTATTCTTGTTGGTATTGTATCGGGAGGTCTTGGTGCATTTGTTTACAGCCGTGCCATGTTGTTGACGGGGGCATCCCATCCCTCTCCCCTCTTTATGTTTGGTCGTTTTTTCTTAGTGGTTCTTGTTTCCATCTTTGCTGCTGTTTTGACTAGTGCCCTATTTTCGACGGTTCTGCCTTTTGTTCAGTACTTTGTTTACGCTACCAGCGACTTTGTCTTACGCCACCTATCCGACCTTCCTTATGTATCGTCGTTTGTTTATGGTTCCCTTACCCATGCTCTTTCTTCCGTTGGTCTCTACCCTCTTAGCTCTATTGAGATTAGTTACGACTACTTAAACGGTATGTACAGCGTTGGTTCTGGCGATTACGACACTGCCTACACCGCTGTTCCTCTGGTTGAGAGTGGAGTAGTTCCTAGCATATTGTCCGATTTTGCCCTTGCCTCTGCTATCCTCGCCATCTACCACTCCATTCATGGTAGTGTTCGCTCCTCTTACCGCATAATTTTCCTTGGTGGGTTCTTTACTATCCTTCTCACCGGCTACACTAGTATAGTAGGTTTTTTGTTAATCTTCTTGTCCCCAATTTTATATGTTGTGCATATTCTATTTTCAGGTCTAGCTTCTGTTGTGTCGGATTTGGCTCATATTCACCTCTACTCCGATTCCCTTTTGCTTACGTTTCGCGAAATACCTTCCCTTCTTGATGCTGGTTTGGGTGATTCCCTTTTGCGTCTTGCGTTAGTGGGCATTTTGTACAGTGTTTTTGTGTACACCACATTCCGCGTTCTCATTGCAAAGTTAAGGATTAGTGCTCCTGGCAAAAGCTTTAACATTATTCTTTCTACGCTAAGCCCCAAGGTGCCCACCACATGCTCCTTGGAGATGGATAGCGGTCGGTTTTTCGATATTAAAACGGGCAAAATAAGTGGTGGAGATAGTGCTTCGTGGGAGTATGGTGCTCGCCACAATACCCTAGGCGACGAAAACACCGAAACAGCAGGCACCACCTACGCGGATATTAACCACGCCCTCGGCGGTCAGGCGAATATTGTCAGCCTAGGCACATTCCACAACACCATAGTTGCAACTGTGAAGAATAGTAGCCTCGTTGCTGCTTCGTCCCTTTGGAAGTTGAACCTTGGAGCTACTGGCATTATTATCAAGGGGAATACTGTGCAGGTTATCTACGCGAGCAAGTACGGTGCCGCCATGTTGACCATGATGCAGGAAGCTCGCTCCGTTTAGGTTTCGGGAAACACCGTTTCGGGAGCCGTTTCGGGAAACACCGTTTCGAGAGCCGTTTCGGGAAACACCGTTTCAGGAGCCGTTTCGGGAAACACCGTTTCAGGAGCCGTTTAAGGTGTCGCTGTCTGTAGATATTTGCGTACACTCACGAATATAGCGTTGAAGTGTTGGCACCTCGTTTAAGGTGTTCGCTGTCTGTAGATGTTTGCGTACACCCTAAACTTATTCCAGTGCTTCGGATCGGTCAGATCCTCCCCCAGTGCACCGTTCATGTAGCGTTCTTGCACCGTGTGTAGTGCGTCCACGCCGTTTTGCCCCTCTTGAAACGCCTCGTACATGTATTGCGAGAGGAATATGCGACTACCCTCGTCAGCATCCTCGATATTCCTCAGCAGTGTGGACGCTTGTGCAAAGTAGAGTGCTATTGGGATAGCTTTTGCGTTCCCCATATTCACTCGGAAGTTCGGTGTATCTGTGCAGTTTGGCATAACGATAATACCGCCTCCCAGTGGTATTCCTGAGAGTTCTCTGTACCTCATGAAGTACTGTGATGGTTTCGTATTTTTCCTTGCAACTACCTTCCCCTCGTCCCCAGAGAAGGTGGACGTTGTTTCAACATAGCTCAGCATACTTGCCCCTCCAAACTCACGGCACTGATTGAGTATTACAGTGTTTATGTAGGGGTATTCTTCGGGTGTGGAGATATTTCGGATACTTGTCAAGGTGTTGGTGATGCTTTCGTTTATTTGAATACTGTCGGAGGCGACTACTGCTAGCCTGTTGTTTGGTATGTATCTGTTGAGTGCTTCTGTTGTTCTTGTTGGTGGCAGTATTTTTTGGGTATTGCCGTTGTTTTTCATTTCTAGGGAGTTGTATAGTGTTGCGAGGGTCATGCTCCCTTCAAAGTAGTTTGTTGCTACACCCATGTGTGTGGCTTCTTCCAGTGCTAGCAGGTATGTTGATACGTTTTTAATATTGTAGTTTTTCCCTTTAATTGCTACACCTTTGTCGGCTATGACAACTGTTCGGTTTAGCTGTCGCCTTGCCTCCACATATTTTGGCTCTGCTCCCAGTGGTGCGATAGATGGTGTGTAAACTATCCTGTTGGACTGTGCTAGCAGTGTGTTGTCCTTTTTTTGTAGCGTTTCAAAATCTATTTGGCTGTATATTGATATGGCGTAAAACCAGATTACTTTGCCCTCAAGCTGTTTGCTTACTTCATAAGGTTGCATTAGGTTTTGGTATAGGAAGTGGCTGTTCTGCTGATTCCCTTGGTTGGCGATAATCTCTGCCCCTAGTGCGATGTCGGTGTAGGGGTAGTCGAATCGGTATGGTGTTGGTGAGGATAGTTGTTCGGCGAGTAGTGGTTGTAGTGTTGTTTTGAGTTTGCTCCCCTTGGTTTTTTGTAGGGGTAAGGAGACAATCTCTCCTGCGACTGTTGTGCGTGTAATGGTTATGACTGCTGTGTTTAGGAGTCCGTCTTGTGTGTTGACGTCCGCGGGGAGTATGGCGAATATTATTTCGCTACTGTTGAGGGATTGTTGCAGTGTGTTTAGGTTGAAGTTTGCGTACCCTTGTGGGAGGTCGAGTAGGTTTAGGTATTCTCCGGCTCTGAGTGCTGTTACCATGTCGTTGTTTTTGATTGCGGATGCTATTTTTAGGTGCTGTATCTGCCTAATCATGGTTTTGTACCCATCCACCACAGAGGCATTCCCTTCGCCGATAAGTTTTTCCACAATGTTTGTTGCTGAGTTTGCGTTTGTGATACTGTCGGCGAAACTGCCGGTGTAGTATTGAATGGCAGCTTTGGTGTAGAGGTCTTGTGCAACAAGTATGTTGTTGCCGTTGTTTCCGCCAATCTTGTTGTCGATGTTGTGGGCTATTCGGATGTTGCTCATTGCGTCGATGTAGTTGCTCCCTTTGAGGTTTGCTACAGCGTAATTGTATCGGCTATCGGCTTTCATCCGTTCGTTTGTTGTTGAGTTGTAGTATTCCACTGCCTCGGCGAGTATTTTTACCCCTTTGTCAATGCTCCCTTCTAGGATGTAGAGTGCCCCCAGTGAAGTTGCCACTCTGTAGTCTTGCCTTAGGTTGAGGGATTTTTCCAGTAGGTCAATACTTTGTTTGGTGTTTCCCATGGCTTTGTAGCTGAGTCCTAGTCGTTCGTAGATGTATGGTTTTTGGTTATCTTGCCCGTATTTGTCGCTCATTTTGAGTGCTGTGTTGAGTGTGTTTGTTGCTTGTGAGTAGAGGTGTAGTGTTAGGTATGTGTTCCCCAGTGTGGTGTAAACTTCTGTTACTCGTTTGTCTTTTAGGTTATTGAGTGCTACTACTGCTTCTAATGCGTATATTTCTGTTTTGGTTGTGTCTCCCATTTCGCTGTACGCTGTTGTTAGTTTGTAGTAGGTGTCTCCCAGTGTGATTCTGTTTTCCCCTTTGTCTTTTGCGGATAGCTCAAGGTTGTGGGCATTTTTGATGGTGCTGATTGCTGCCATGTAGAGTAGTGTGGCGTTGTGTAGGTCGTTGTCGTATCGGAATGTGTCCCCCTTTTCCACGTACAACTGTGCTTCGAGTGTTGTGTTTTGCTGTTCGATGGCAAACTGCACCCTTTTGTCGGAAATGTAGAGTGCTTTTTCGTATTCGCCGATGAGTCTGTAAATGTTAATGAGTTTCCTGCTTGATGGGAGGTAAACGTCGCTCATCTCCGCCGAAACCACAATATCGATGGCGTTTTCTAGGTTCATGGCTGCGTTGTAGTAGCTCCCAATCCCCAAGGATGACTCTGAGAGCCCCATGTACGACCGACCTAGTAGCTCCAAGTAGCCGTGGTTTTTGGCGATACTAATGGCATTGCTAAACGATCGATACGACGCACTGTAGTCGTTGTTGTCCAACTGAATCACACCTTTTTGATAGAGGGTTGTGGCTATCATGAAGTCGTTTTTGTCTCGCTGATAGTAGTTCAACGACCTGTTTAATGTCGCCAGTGCCTTGTTTTGATCACCATGCTTGGACTGTTCCTGAAACAAACGCCAATTCACAGAGCGTGCAAACGGCTCTTCGTTGATTTCGTCAGCAAGATTAACCGCACTTAGCAAAGCTTGTTGCCCCTGAGTAATCATGTTTTCAGCGATGAGTGCATCCCCTAGAATGTAGTACGACTCCATTTCAGCACGTTTGATACTCGCCTCAGTGGCACCATCCACCCCGTTGTCCACCTCTGTCAGGCTCCCCATTGCACGGTATCGCCCTAAGCTGTCCAACGCCGAATTAATGTGGGAAATGGTGGCACCTGTGTTGCCCGTGAGGTAAAACGAGTACGCCGCTGAATAGTGTATTGCGAACAGCTTTAGGTTGTCGGGTCTGTCCGATTTTTCAATCTGGCTTGCCGCGTCCGCAAACAGTTTCCCCGACTTCTTGTATTTACCCTCTTCAAAATTCTCATTCGCACCATTCAAAGAGCTCTGCAGTTTGGTTATGTATTTCTGAAACTTGGCAACCGCCTTTTCGTCGATAATAACGTCAGGCACACTGTTGTTGATGGACACCTGTAAGTCCAAGGGGGCAAGGTCGCCACTACTGTTGTTGGCACCTCCATCCACCCCTTCAGCAAAAGCTGTGGAGAACACTGCCAACCACATAAACAACACCAAAGGGAACGCAACAATAGCCGTATCCACAAAACACTTTGAAGGTTTCTTTGAAAAACAATGGGGGAGAAACATAAACATAACACCTGACAGTTAGAATATTTAAAGCATATGAAACACATGCAGTAACGATGTAGTATACATAATAAGGTGGATTTGGGCAACACCTAAAACAGCAACAACCACACACCGCAAAAAACCTAAAGGGAACACCCTTGTATTATTTTATAACAATAGTGCACAATCGCAACAAAACACACAAGCCAATACACAGACTATCCAACCCGAATAGTAACGCACCACAAATAAAAAACAAAACCCGTTGACAAATATTAACATATCCACTACACTACAACAGTGCCAATTAACACAAAAACAATTCACAAAAACAAGGAGCCCAAACCATGAAACGAATTCACACAGAAGAAGCACCAGCCGCAATAGGACCATACTCACAAGCCACAACAGCAGGTAACATGGTCTTCACCTCAGGACAACTACCCATCAACCCCGAAACCAAAACCATACCCGAAACCGCTGCCGATCAGTGCCTGCAATCCCTAGCAAACGTGAAAAGTATTCTAGCTGCAGAGGGACTCACACTGGATAACGTAATGAAAGCAACAGTATTCCTATCCGACCTCAACGACTTCACCGACGTCAACAAAGCTTACGAAAGCGTCTTCAAAGACTGCAAAGGGTTCCCCGCTCGAACAGCCGTGGAAGTAGCACGCCTGCCCATGGACGTCAAAGTTGAAATCGAAGTTATCGCAATGAAGCCGTAACAACACTAGCACCACGAACAATACTAGCACCACGAACAACACTAACAACACTAACAACGCTAGCACCACAAACGCACTAGCACCGCGAACGCAGCCTAAAGGAGGTCATCGCAATGTTGAAATACTTAGAGCCATACCGTAGCTCGCTCATACTACTAGGTGCAATGTTCATAGGGGGTACACTAGGTATCTTAGCCCCTGATATTGCCATCAAGCTCAAACCCCTCGGGAGTATCTTCCTCAACCTCCTATTCATGGTCATCGTACCCTTAGTAGCCATTAGCGTAACCGCCTCCATCGCCCGTATTTCAGACTTTGGCAAGTTGCGTAAGATGATGATAGCCATAATTATTATTTCCGCACTAATGGCACTCATCCCCTCCATATTTATGTTTGGTGCGTCAATATTCTTCAATATCTCACAAGGGGTAACACTCGAGGATATTTCCAGAGTTACCACCGATGTGGAGGCAAAATCCTCCCTCAATTTCGTCAACATGATAACCACCAACGATTTTGTTAACCTGCTCTCCAAATCCAACATCCTCGCCTTGGTGATAATGTCCATCCTTACAGGTGTTGCCATCGGTCAGTCGGGTGAATCTGGCAAAAAGGTGTCTGCAGCCCTAGATGCTTGGAACGACGTTGTTATGCGTGTCATCGGCATCATCATGATCTTTGCCCCCATCGGTCTCGGTGCCTTTTTCGCGGCAACGATGGCATCCCAAGACACCGCCGTCCTTGCTACCCTTGCCCGTGCTGTTACCCTCTTTTTCGTTGCCCTTCTAATCTACTACATTGTTGGCTCCACCATTTACGCATTCATTGCCGACGGTATGCACGGCGTGAAAACCTACTGGAAAAACGTTGCGGCTCCCTCCATTACAGCATTGGGAACAGCGTCCTCATTGGGCACACTCCCCGTCAACATCAAGGCCGCACACAGCATGGGCATCGACAAGGAGGTTGTTGACATCGCCTTGCCCCTAATGGTCAACCTCAACAAAGGTGGCGTCGGTATGATTGTTGTGGTCAAGGTTGTGTTTATTTACGGGCTCCTTGGGCTTCCCATTACCCTAGAAGTATTCCTCTTGACCATGCTCATTGCAGTGCTGTCGGCAGTTATTGTGGGTGGCGTGCCGGGTGGTGCCTTTTTGGGGGAGATATTCATCATCGCCTCCCTCGGACTCCCCATTGAAGTATTGCCCATCCTTGTTCTCATCGGTATCATCACCGATGCCCCCACCACTGTTGTCAACGTTGTCCACGATCTAAACGGTGCACAGCTTGTTGAACGATTTACAAAAAAACGACGAAAGTAGCTAACACACAATTTTAATTTTATAAGGAGTTTTCATATGTCTGAAAAATTTAGAACCAAACTTATCACAGCAGGACGCAAAGAGCGTTACACTCAAGGTGGCGTGTCGCCTGTTATCCAACGTGCCTCATCCCTCCTATTCCCCACCCTCAAGGATAAGGCTTTTCGGGGCAAAAACGCTAAGAATAAAGAATTCATTTACGGCAGGCGTGGCGGATTGACCCAATTCGCTTTCCAAGATGCCATGACTGAGCTGGAAAATAGTGCCGGTTGTGCCCTCTACCCCTCAGGCGTTGCTGCTATTACCACCCCCATTCTTGCATTTGTCAAAAGTGGCGACAACATTCTCGTGCCAGGCAACGTCTACGAACCCGTACGCTCCTTCTGCGAAACAATCCTCACACGAATGAACGTTACCACAACATATTACGATCCCTCCATCGGCTCCAATATCTCCGCCCTCATACAACCTGAAACAACAATCGTATACATGGAATCCCCCGGCTCCATCACCATGGAGGTACAAGATGTTTCTGGAATCGTCAAAGCTGTGAAAAGTGTTAACCCCGACATTATAACCATGATCGACAACACTTATGCGGCTGGCGTTCTATTTCGTCCCCTAGATCACGGTGTGGATATCTCCATGCAATCGGGCACAAAATATGTTACAGGACATTCCGACATTCTACTCGGCATGGCCATGAGCAACGAAAAACACTGGGATCAGCTGTTCGAGTACTCCTACCTCATGGGGCAAACAGTTGACCCCGACACCGCCTACATGGCACTGAGAGGGTTACGCACAATCCTACTACGCCTCGATTACCATCACGAAGCAGGGCTCAAGGTTGCTAACTGGCTGAAATCCCGCGATGAAGTGGACAAAGTATTCCACCCCATGCTCGACGACTGCAAGGGGAGCGAAATATTCAAGCGAGACTTCTCTGGTGCCAACGGACTATTCTCTTTCGTGCTCAAAGAACACCTCACACCTGAGCGTGCCGCCGAATTTATTGAAAACTTCGACCACTTCGCCATGGCATACTCATGGGGCGGATACGAATCGTTGATGCTCATGAATCAGCCTGAAGAGCTGGAGAAATTCCGCCATGAAGGTGGCGTGGACTTCAACGGGAGCCTGTTCCGTATCCATATCGGTCTTGAGGATGTTGACGACCTTATTGCCGACTTGGAAAAAGGGTTCGATCGTCTGAAAAACAGTACATTTAAGCCATCCGCTAAGGGGGAGGCAAAGTCTCACGAAACTGCTCACTAAGGTTGTCCGTGAGTCGTGGCACTGGTGTGCGGTGCTGGTGTCGTGGCACTGGTGTACGGTGCTGGTGTCGTGGCACTGGTGTACGGTGCTGGTGTCGTGGCTCCGTGAGTCGTGGTGCTGGTGTGCGGTGCTGGTGTCGTGGCACTGGTGTCGTGGCTCCGTGAGTTGCGGTGCTGGTGTCGTGGCACTGGTGTCTCGGCACTGGTGTCTCGGCTCCGTGAGTCGTGCGTGTTCGATAGGGTTGAACTTTCCATCCAAAAATACTATACTAATAACAGTCAGCGACACCGTCAGCTACAACCACTCGGTGCACCTTGGTGTGCTGGTGGTTTCTGATGGCGTCGCCAACACTATTCGTCAGCCTGCTTTGGAGGATTACTTTGTTTAACACCATTCTTGACCAAGAGGGGTTTCATGTTTACAGCGAGGACGACACCCGTATTGCGTCCATTCTTTTTTCTGACAAAGGTGGACACCTTGTTGTTTACGAAATGCAGATTCTCAGTGATTTTGAGAAAAATAGGCTCGATGTTCAGCTTTTTTCCCAACTCGTGTCCTACTCTTCAAAAGAGGGCAAACCTATTGTTGCTCTTATCCCTGAGCTACGCGAATACATCAAACGCAACCACCGACCATCTTAGACGCATAAGTTCTCCACTACCTCGCACCAACACCCCCATGTTTTCCGCCCCGCATTGCCCGGCAGTTTTATGCCCTTGACAAACACCCAATATTTCTACATACTACAATACGCAAGGCGTTTTCGTCGGCTCGAACAACGTACCGTCATGCATCATGCGTTGTGTGTCATGCATCATGCGTTGTGTGTCATGCATCATGCGTTGCACAACGTCGCCCAAAGCTGACCCGCAACCTCAAGCCCACCCTTGCCCACAACTACTGCAAACCTTAGGTGTATTATTATGTTTTCAAAACTCGAAGGCGTTACTGCCCGTGTGGAAGAGCTAAACGCCCTCCTCATGGATCCCAATATTCTTTCCGATCGACGTGCGTTACAAAAATACGGACGCGAAGCCAATGAAAAACGTGCCATTGTGGACAAATACAACGAATACAAACGCATCAGTGCCAACATTCAAGAGGCAAAACAGCTCCTCTCCGACCCAACTTCCGACTCCGACATGAAGGAGCTTGCCAAAAGCGAACTGGACGAAAACGAACCCCTCCTCGCCACCACTGAAGCCGAATTACGACAACTCCTGCTCCCCAAAGATCCCCTTGACGACAAAAATATTTTCATCGAAATACGTGCCGGCACAGGTGGCGACGAATCATCCCTTTTCGTTGCCGATATGCTCCGTATGTACGAGCGGTACGCCGAAATGATGCGGTGGAAATTGGAGCTCGTCGAGGTTGCTGAATCCGACGTTGGCGGCTACAAAGAGGTTATCGCAACTGTTCGCGGTGATAGCGTTTACTCCCACCTCAAGTTTGAAGCTGGCACCCACCGTGTTCAACGAATCCCCACCACAGAAGCCTCCGGACGTATTCACACATCAGCCTGTACCGTCGCAATTATCCCCGAGCCCGACGACATTGAAGTGGAAATAAACGACTCCGACCTCAAAATAGATACTTTCCGTGCCAGTGGTGCCGGCGGTCAGCATGTTAACACCACCGACTCAGCTGTGCGTATCACACACACACCCACCGGCATTGTTGTCTCCTGCCAAGACGAACGTAGTCAGATTAAAAACCGCGACAAAGCAATGAAAATCCTGAAAGCTAGGATTTTCGACGCCATGATCAAATCCCGCGACGACGAAACCGCCTCCACACGCAAATCCCAAGTGGGGAGCGGCGATCGTAGTGAACGCATTCGCACCTACAACTTCCCGCAAAACCGACTCACCGACCACCGAATCAACCTAACTCTGCACTCCCTCGACAAGGTCATGGTGGGGGAACTACACGAAGTTGTAAACGCACTCATCTCCAACTACCGTGCCGAAATGCTCAGAAGCGAAGGGCTGTAACCAAGCACCCGCAACTAGGGAGCTCGCCAACGCCATGAAACACACAAGCCACACAAGCCACACAAGCCACGCAAGCCACACAAGCCACGCAAACGCCATGAACCACACAAGCCAACCCGAACCCACCACCGTAACCCTCGCCCAAGGTCGAAAAATATTCCGCAAAGCTGTGCCACAACTCCCGCACACATTCTACTACGAACTTGTTGCACACATCTGCAACATCAGCTACAACGACGCTAAATCACCCGCTTTGCAAAAAACCATCAACCTCAACCTCGCCACGCTAGAGGCACACATCCAAACACTCAAGCAGGGCACACCCCTCCACCACATCACCGGCACATGCAATTTTTACGGTTACGATTTTGTGGTCTCCCCCAATGTTCTTATCCCACGTGGTGAAAGCGAAATACTCGTGAACCACGCCATCACAGCGTTGCAACGCTTGCAACAACAGCGTAACGAACCCCTCACCGTCGTGGATCTCTGCACCGGTAGCGGATGCCTCGCCCTGACCATCCTGATGGAAACCATCCTGATGGAAACCACCGTGGCGAACAACACCGCCCCGCCGAACACCGCCCCGCCGAACAGCACACTGGCGAACAACACCCCGCCAAGCAACACACTGGCGAACAGCACACTGGCGAACACCGCCCCGCCAAGCAACACCCCGACGAGCAGCACTGGTACTGCTTCTAGCATGCCCGTTCACTTCATCGGCGTGGATATCTCTGCTGACGCCCTCAGTGTTGCACATCAGAACGCCCTCAACCTCGGGGTACGCGTTACCGATGCCACCCGTTATTCCACGGGCTCCACGGATTCCACGGATTCCACGGGCTCCACGGGCTCCACGGGCTCCACGGGCTCCACGGGCTCCACGGGCTCCACGGGCTCCACGGGCTCCACGGGCTCCACGGGCTCCACG
>CAMZNJ010000017.1 GCA_947313825.1 uncultured Deferribacteraceae bacterium
GCATCGTAATTGGTTGTGGTGTAGTGCGACTCTGCTTTTGTGTCAATGTTGCAATGAAACATATCCTGCACAAATATAATATCTGTGCCCGTAATAGTGGGTGCATTGCCACCGCCATCGCCATCGCCACCACCGTCGCCATCGCCACCGCCATCGCCACCGCCGTCGCCACCGCCATCGCCGTCGCCACCGCCATCGCCATCGCCACCACCGTCGCCACCACCGTCGCCACCGCCATCGCCACCGTCGCCACCGCCATCGCCAATAGTCGAGTTATTCTGTCCCGAACCACCGATAGGTACAGCAGTTGATAGCCCACAAGAGGCAACAAACGCCATCAGTAGTGCAATTATGACTCCGAGTAGTATTAATTTGGTTAGCTTCAGACGCAACCATAACTGTTTGTGCATGCTTCAACTCCCTTACTATCGCTTTAGATAGTGCTCATAGATATATTACAGTAATAGGAGTCATTTTACTAGCCAAAGTTCATTCCGCACCGTCATGAGAATTTTTTGCGAAACTTTTTGCTTAGCTCATTTACGGGGATATCGTTCACAAGTGCGTCGTAAATATCTTTTAGGTGTGGTAAAACAAACTGAAAATATGTTTTGTAATCGTTGCACAGGTAGTTTCTGTTGTTGGAGCCATCCTTGGACAGTTCGAAGCGGTGTTTCGGGCACCCACCGTTGCACAGTGGTAGGTATGTGCAGTTTGTGCATTCCTGTGCAAGGTTATCGCGTTTATCTTGCCCAAACTTCAGCTGAGCCAACCCTTCCACCATGGTCTCGAGGGAGCTTGCCATGATGTTTCCCACTTTGTGCTCAGGGAATACGAAGTGGTCGCAGGAGTAAATATCGCCGTTATGCTCAATAATCAGGGCATCGCCACAAGTTACATCGAAAACACAGCTGTTGCTTTTTTCCCCCATTGCTAGCCTCAGGGTAGTTTCAAACATGTTTATAAAAACATTACCGATATCGTTTTTTGCCCATTCTTTGAATATGACTGTGAGGAAGTTTGCGTACTGCATGGGTTGTAGCGTCCACTGGGTAACAGGTGTGTCCACCTTGTTTTTTGGGTGGAGCAGTTTCAGCTCCGCCTCCCCCCCTTCTTCGTCCATCCTTTCCACTAGCGGTGTAAACTGCATGTACTCTACGCCGAGGTCTCTCAGGTGTTTGTAGAGTGTTAGTGGGCTGTCCACATTGCCTTTGTGAACAACTACGAGGACGTTGAACTCCACGTTATATTTTTTCAGTAGCTCAAGCCCCCTTGCAACTTGTTTGTAGGTGCCTTGCCCGTTTTTTGCTTTCCGGTATGTGTCATGCTGTTGTTCTGTTCCGTCCATGGAGATGCCCACGAGGAATTTGTTGTCGGCGAAAAACTGGCACCATTCGTTGTTTAGCGTTGTGCCGTTGGTTTGTATTGTATTTACAAACGGTTTGCCTTTGGTGTATATTTTCTGCAACTGTAATGCTTTGCGGAAGAAGTTTATGCCCATGAGTGTGGGTTCGCCCCCCTGCCATGCGAATGTGTATTGCTCTGTTTCGTTCGGTTGGCACTCTACAACTTGTTGAATGTATTTTTCCAACACGTCGTAATCCATCTTGTAGTTTTTTGTTTCGGGGTAGAGTTTCCATTTTTCTAGGTAGAAGCAGTACTCGCAATTTAGGTTGCATACGGAACCTGTGGGTTTTGCCATAAGGTTTACGTGTTTCATATCTGACCTTCTTGGTTATGCATACTGCCCCCTTGTGTTTGGTCGAGGGGGCAGTGTTTGTTGCATGCAGTACTTGTAGTATTGTCGATTCGGTTGTGAGTGTGTGTTACTCCCCTTGCTCTGCTGCTAGTTTGGCAAAGTATCCGAACACTTCATCAGTTACACTTGGTCGCCATTCGCCAATATTTTTGTTGTAGGTGTTTGCGTCTTCAATCATTTGTGCCAGTATTTCGGGGTATTTGTCGCCAACATCGGTTGTTTCGCCTATGTCGTCTTTTAGGTTAAAGAGCCTCGGTTTGTCCAGCAAAATGTACCCCTCCACTGGTGAGCGGAAGTCGTAAAACAGAACTTTCCAATCCCCCGACCTGTAGGCACTGAGGTTGGCACCGATGTAGTATGGGAACACTGTTCGCGGCGAATCCCCTTGTTGAAGCAGTACGGGGCTCATGTCGTACCCGTCGAGGGTAGTGTTTGGGGTTGGAACGCCTGTGAGTCCTGCAATGGTTGGGAGCATGTCGTAACCGGCGAATATTGCGTCTGTGGTGGTGGATGGTTTTATCTGTCCTGACCACTGAATTATTGCGGGAGTTCTGAAGCCACCTTCATAAGCAGAATGTTTACCGCCTCTAAGGGGGGCAGCCGATCCTGCAAGCCCTACTGGGGCGTAAGACATATCGGGACCGTTGTCGGATGCAACAATCACAATTGTGTTGTTCAGAATACCACTATCTTGCAGTTGTGTGAGTATTGCTCCTACGAGGTCGTCTTGCTCAGCCATTGTGTCGCCGTAAGGTGTGTCGGTCAAGCCATGGAACTCGGAACTAGCAAACATGGGAACATGGTTTTGTGCCGTGGGCAGGTACATGAAGAAAGGTGCGTCCGCATTTGCCTGAATATACTCAACAGCACGTGCTTTCATCTCTTTGGTGAAGTTTTCCTGATCCATCGTGCCGATAATATTTTCGTCGTAAGTAATGGTGCCATCGTTGTTTACGCTGGAGAATGAGTGGTACAGCGGGATCTCAAACCCTGAGGCAACGCCCCAACCGCCGTCGTTCATGTCGGCAACCACTGCACGGCGAGCAGCATCAACCTCCATTACCTTGGGGATATTCCCTTGCATGAGTGGTATGAACATGTTTTTGGATTGCAGAGCTTCCTCCCTGAAGTACATGTCGTTGGAGGATGGTATCCCCCACCATTCGTCAAACCCTTGTCGTGTTGGTGTGTAGTCGAACTTATTTTTGCCAACACCAAGGTGCCATTTCCCCATCATGACAGTTTTGTAGCCACTATCACGCATTACTTCCGCGATGGTTACTTCGTCTTCAGGTAGCCCCCCTGAGGAGTCTTCAAAGAATATGGATATTTGGTTGCCCCAAATACCTGTGCGAGCACCGAGTCGTCCTGTTAGCAAGCCTGCTCGCGAGGGTGTGCTCACTGATGCTGGTGCGTAGAATGATTCGAGGTTGACCCCATCGGCTGCCATTTTGTCTAAGTGTGGCGTAGGGTAGGTGCCGTTGTTGGCACCGATATCGGCGTACCCCACGTCGTCTAGGTAGATTAGGACAACGTTCGGTTTGTCTTGTGCTGCACGTGTTGTGAGTGGTGCGTCCCCTTGGGGCTTGTTTGCACTGCACCCTATTGCAACGGTTCCTAAAGCTACTACTAATGCAGTGCTCAGGAGCGATTTCTTCCTCTTCGTAACATCTTTAATAAGACTATTCATAAAACTCTCCTACAAAAAGTGTATTACTTAAACTTTTTGAACAATTCCATACTTAGTTCATTAGTTGTGGCGATGGTAATGTCCCCTTCAACACCCACGCCGATGGATCGAATATTGGCGGAACGTATGGACTGAATCCCCGCCAACGAATCCTCAATGCCGATGCAGTAGCGTAGTGGCGTATCAATCAACCGTGCCCCCTCCAAAAATATGTCCGGAGCTGGTTTTGAGTGCTTCACATGCTCAGGGTTTGCCACCCCATCAATGTAGCGTGTAAGGTTTAGCTTGTTCAAAATAAAGGGGGCATTACGACTAATGGACGCAACACCTATCTTTATATTAAACTTGCGTAGCTCCTCGATAAACTCCATTATTCCTGGCAAAATATCTTTACTGCCAAGGGTTTCGAGGTATTCGAGGTAGGTCGCATTTTTGTCCGCCATGAGCCTTTCTTCATCTTGGTGCGTAAGGGTAATCCCCCCCAAGGCGGTGATACGGCGAAGGGAGTCAAGCCTTGAGACCCCCTTCAATGTTTCGTTAAACTCCTCATCAATGGCAATGCTCAGGGTTGCAGCCATTTTTTGCCACGCCATGAAGTGGAATTTTGCCGTATCGGTAATTACGCCGTCAAGGTCGAACAGCACCCCTCTAACGTGGTTTACTTCCATCTGTCAAGGCTCCCTGTGAACGGTGAAAAATCTAGTTTCACTGGCGAAATACCTTTGAACGTGGAGCGACCCATCATTTTCTCCACAACAGCCTCAACAACATGGCTTGCAGGTGAGTAGGCATTAATAAACGTTGTGATATTGGGGAGGTCTATCTGGTGGTAAGGGTTTGCAACGGATACTGCCATGGTGGGAACTTCATGCACAAACCAAGGTGCATCAAACCCGATAAACGAGTTAAACTCAAGTCGTACGGTTGTTTGGTTCGACTTTGTGTCCTTCTTGATGAAGTATATTATTAGGTCGTAGGAGTTTTTGAAATCGGCAACACTCTGGCTCATGGACGCAATAACAGCTTCAAAATTAGAGTGATCGATAAAGCTCACTTCAAACCCTTCTTTTGTTAGGAGGTTGCCAAACTCTTCATGAATGCCCATTTTATCAGAGCCCGACATCTCTGCTGCCATATCTTTTTGGTTGCCTAGGAAAATGATACCGATTTTTTTCACCTTTGCTTTGTCCAAGGGGAGGATGCCACCTTCGTCGCACACAAGTGTTACCCCTTTGTCGGCAACATCTTTTGCAATTTGTTGATGCTCCTTTTGGTACTGTTGGAAGGTCGCCTCTGGAGTAGTGTTGTCTTTCAAGTGAAGATTTTCCTTCGCCTTCAGCCCCAAAATTCTACGCAAAGCATCTTCTAGCCTTTCAGGTGTAATTACTCCGTTGTTGTAGCCATCCATCATGAATTTGTAGTCTTCCTGAATATTTTTCGTAAACAGGAACATATCGTTACCGTTGGCGATGGACAGGGGTACAAGATCTTGGCGTCGCCCCTCCCCACCAAAGCCTGTCATTAGGGTTGCGTCGGTCATTATTAGCCCGTTGAAGCCGAGCTCTCCACGTAGCAAGTCCACCAACAGAACCTTAGATAACGATGCCGGCGTGTTTTTGTCTTCACTAGTGATTCCGTTGTGCTCGAAGTATGCGGGGAGAGCGATATGCCCCGACATCAACCCTGTTGCACCGTTGTCGATATTCTCCTTGTAGGTTCTGCCAAATGTTGCAAACCAGTCTTCATAACTCAGGGAGTTGATTGTTTTGGCAACATGTTGATCTCGTCCGTCAACGCCATCACCAGGGAAGTGTTTGATGGTAACGAACCCGCCATTATCCTGCACACCGTCAACGTACTGTTGTCCCATTGCAGACACACGTCTGTGGTCGTCCCCGAAGGAGCGTATGTTGGCGATGGGGTTGTCCCAGTTGTAGTTAATGTCGATGATGGGAGCGAACGACATGTTCCCCCCTAAAGCTTGCGACTCTTTGATGCACACCTCACCCTGTTTGTAGGCGAGTGTTGGATCGTTTGTTGCTGCAATTAACAACGGGTGCCCCACGTTTGTTCCTTCAGCAAAGAGCCCGTTAGCCCCCGACTCTAGGTTTGCTGCCAAGAACAAGGGGATACGCGAGTTCCCTTGCAAGTAGTTATGCACACCCAATACGGCTTGTGCGGGCAAAGGTCTCGCCATTACGCCCCCCGGTTTTATGGACAACGACTCGTCCAAACTTGCTTCACGGGGATCGGCACACATTAAGAAAAATAGCTGTCCAATCTTCTCTTCAACGCTCATTGTGTCAATAGTCGACTCTACCCAACTTATTTGCTCGTCAGATAGGTTGTACGGTTTCGCTTTTAAATTAACTTTCATAACTAAACTACTCCTGCATTTTAAAACAATATTGAATAAGTTTACTGCTTCTTCCTAGCACTCTCAATCGTTGCCATTACTTTTTCACGATCTTTGTCCGACCGGTTAAACATCAGGATAATCGCGTAAATTACCCCTGCGATAATGGGTGCCCACAAAAACATAAACTCGATAATAAAGTGGGTTGCATCACCCTGCACTTCCAAGGCAGCATTAAAACCACTAATACCAAGGGACCAAGCCATTATTGCACCACCGATACCGCTACCGATTTTCGTCCCCATGCTGGCAGCGGAGTAGGTCAAGCCCTCCACACGTTGCCCCGTAACATACTCGCCATACTCAATTGCATCCGAGAAAAGGGGGAAAAACGCGGCCATGGCAATTCCAAAGGGAACGCTCGATATGAATATAAACGAGTACAGCTCCATAGGGGAAAGCCCTTCAAGGGATAATACGAAATAAACTACGGAAATAGCACCCATGATAAGCTGTGAGTAAATCGACGCCTTCACCTTGCCAAACCGCTTAAACATTGCAGGAGCAGCAAACATCCCCAGAACCATAGCAGGAATACCAATCACACCAAGCATTGCCATGAGAGCAGGGTTGCCTAAGTTGTAGGTTGCGTAATACGCCATGGCAGCTGTTTTCGCTGTTCCACCTGTGAAGAGGACAATCCCGCCAAAGAGCATCAAGAACCAAGGTAGATTTTTCGACAACACTTTGATGGAGTCCTTGAAGCTAATCTCTTCCGACTCCATATCGTTACCGTAGACCTCTTTGGTGCCGTAAAATGTGAACAGAATCAGTGTTGCCCCTAGTGCCCCTAGTATCATGAATGCAACACTGTAGCCGAAGCTTTGCACGAGAACAGGTGTCAATCCCATCACAATCGTGATACCAATCACAACACCAAGACCACGGAAAACACCCAAAACACCTCGTTCAACAGGATCAGATGTCATTTTGGCATTCAGTACGCCGTAAGGGATATTGATTGCAGTGTAAATGGTCATTGTTATGTTGTATGAGATGAATGCGTAAATAATATTCATGGTGTTGGAGTCAGATCCGGGGCTCCAGAATGTCATCACAGCACTGATTCCGAAGGGAATTGATAGCCATAAGAGCCATGGTCGTGCTTTTCCGTGTTTGCTCTTTACTTTGTCCACCATGCGACCAAAAAATATATCAGTGAAACCGTCAAAAATACGCGATACCAAGAGTATCATACCAGCCGCCGCAGGGCTAATCAGCGCTTCATTCGTCCAATATATCAGTATAAAAAAACCTAGACCTTGGTAGATTAAAGCTGAGGCTAAGTCTCCCGATCCGTAGGCGAGTCGTCCTTTCAGTCCGACACTCCCTGTAGAGTTATTATTCATCGAAAACCTCCGTCAGTACTATTTGTAACGTCATGTTGAAAATAGTATAACAGCAACGACGTTGTTTTGCAAGGCAAATTTAAGTACGGGTGCGGGGGTAGGCATAACACCTTTGGGCAGTTGTTATAAAACTCAAGGTAATGGTAATTTTTATTATAACCTACTTTGTTATTTGTGATATAGTTAATTTGGCAACACTGTTCCTACCAGCAACGCTCCACGCTCGCATAGGTGTGTGCATGTAGGGGCGTGTTGTTGCCTGTGGGGGGCGTGTGGAGGGTGGCTTGTAAGTGCGACCTTAGGCATTCCGGAAACGTCCCGTTTCATCACAACGGCTTCGCCTCGCATAGATGTGTGCATGTAGGGGGCGTGTTGGTGCCTGTAGGGGCGTGTTGAGGGTGGCTTCGCCTGTTGGCGTGCTCGCGAATTGATAACACTGTTCCCACAACTTACCGAATTCTGCACGTACTGTATGGCAAACGGGGGTAACGCCTTGCAACGCTGTTGCGGTGGACGTGCCTGCTCTGTGTACTCTGGTAGAACTTTGCGAGGGGGTCAAGGGGGTTCCCCCCTTGCGTCTGCAGGGACGACCCTGCTGGGGGGTGTGGGGGAAACCGCCCCCATACCATCACTCTGCAACATCGTTGCGTCTCCAACGGAAACATTCTGTTTCATCGCTATTTTCGTACGTCCACAATAGAGTCGCGTGAGGGTGGCTTACAACTGTGAGCAACCCTCCACGCAATTAAGGTGCGTACATGTAGGGGCAAGGGGGGAAGAGCTATCCCCCCTGCAACCCCCCTCAATTTCGTTTCTCGTTTCTCTATTCTGAAGGCGGAATTTCAGATGCCTTTACTACAACATCTATGGATCCCTCTAAAGTGGTATCACCTTTAGTAAGGGTAAGGCTTACAGTGGACGTCCCTGCAGCAACTCTAGTAATTTGGGCATATTCTTTATGACTCGATTCAGATTCATAAGGAGGAGTTAAATCTATTGTCAATACGCTAGTATCCGACGATTCCCATTCATAGACCCAGCCGTCAGATATATTCCGCCTAACCCTAGGATCTACACTCCCAAAGTTGTCCTCTAGCTCAACTTCTCCTTCCTTCTCAGCTTTAACTACCACATCCATACACTTTGTAACAGTAAGCTCACCATCAGCTGTTACTGTTACCGTGATAGTTGCTTTACCAGAAGCCATTCCAGCGGCATCTGAGCCATGAGGAGAACCGTATAGAATACCCCCACTTGAGTTCACTTCCAATATCGTAGTATTAGATGATTTCCACGTATATTTGTAATCAACACTCTCTTTCCCCTTCGTATAGTTAAGTGGCGGGAATAAGAAAGCATAAGTCTTCTCACCTACAAGTACATAAGAGGCGTGCATATTGTCTCCAAGCATCAACATGGGTAAGCTGTTCGCTTCGTCTCCACCACTACTATCTTCTCCGCAAGCAACAACGCCCATAGCTAACATCGCTAGCATCGCCACAATTAAAATACTCTTCATACCTTTGGTCATAACCG
>CAMZNJ010000018.1 GCA_947313825.1 uncultured Deferribacteraceae bacterium
TGCTAGTCAACAGTCAACACGCCACCTTTCTGAGTTACTTGATTGCGTCGTGTGCTCTGCTAGCAAGTCAACGGCACCTTTATTTTGGGTTGATGAACTGTGCTATTTCGTGTATCCCCGTGGTTAAAAACTGTTTCGCCAAGTCGACGGTAACAAACTCGTTCTCCACCTCCACGTCGGAATAAAATCTCACCACAGCATTTTTGATATCCACCTCTTGCGTAGCTGGATCGGAGTAGTTTGCACCTCTAATCGCCATTTTTGTGCAGAAGTGGTTTTCCACGAAGTTTTCGATCGTTGAACGTATTGCATCTGGTTGCAGGTTCCCTTTTTCCTCTTTTATTGCCGAGATATTGATATCAGCTTTGAGCCCTCCCAGTTCGTCCATTGATTGGAAGAGGTAGTTTTGTTTGCTTGTCAGGCTTTCTTGCAGGTCGTCGTAGCTTGTGAATTTGAATGTTAGTTTCATGGAGTCGTAGTAGTCCCAGTGGTACACTTTTTCGTCGGCTTGTTCGTCGAGTAGTGGTAGTAGCATTACTTTTCCGTCAGCTGAGTGTTCGTTGAGGAAGTGTTTTACGGGGTGTGCCCCTCCCCCTAACGAGAGTAGTGCTACAAGCCTTGTTGATGGGTTTATCATTGCGTATGTGAGGTCTCCTACGAATCCGTCTTCAACTTCTAGCTGTCCTAGGAATCCGTTTTCTTTGAAGAATATCGGTTTGGAGCGTTTTTCTTTTGCGAATGATAGTAGGTAGGTGTTTCCGGGCAGAACTTCCACGGTTTCGTGTAGTAGGTATAGGAATGTTGTTTCGTTTCTTACGAAGGTATCGTATGTGTCTTCTCGTCCTTCAATCCCTTGTAGAATGCTTTCCAGCTGTTCGAAGTAGGCGTCTTGCGGCGAGTGTATCCTGAAGAATGTTGCCGTTAGTTTTTTTGTTTTTGTTGCCATTTTTCGGGTAACTCCTTTCTGTTAGGTTGCGTGGCATTGTTTATTTTTGCTATTTTTGTGGGTTAATTCCAGCTATCGGATCTTAGTGAAGGTGCGTTGGTGCATGGTATGATTTTTTGGTTACGTGCAAGGTGGTTGAGGTCGTCTTTCATGCTCCCCATGATTTTTTGTCCTGTGTTTGTTTTGCTCCAAGATATTGCGTTGAAGTTTTCGTAAGTTGATATTAGTCGTTTAAATTCTGTGTTGACAATGATATTTTCGTTGATTCTGTGCATAAATACTCCGACTAAGTAGGTGTTTTCCCGTTCTCTGGAGTAAACGATTACGGAGGAGTAGACGCTGTCCACGGATGAGAAGTCGTCTTTGTAGAGGACAAGAGAGGCTGGGTATTGTGTGTAAATGGGTGAGTCGTATCGTATTCCATCCACGTCGTAGAATTTGTAGATGCTAATGCCCTGCACCCTGTCTTTGAGGGAGTATATTAGTGCTCCCATGGGCTTATTGCTACGCACCTTTTTTCCGATGTATGTTATATCTTGTCGGAATTCGAACTCCATGCAAGGGAAGTTTGAGTCCACCACAGAGGCACCGTTAACGTAAGGTTTGTTTAGTGTATTTGGCACAGCAAGGGAGCACCCCGTTGCGGTAATGGCAATAGTGGCGAAAATGGCAACTAGTGCAGTCGCAGTCATTAATTTTGCCCTCGTCAAAAGAGAAGTTATGAAAAAAAGCACACCCTGCCCCCTAAAATCGAACTTACTTTGATTATACCCACAACCACTCAAAACTACAAGGAAAACCCACAGCCATAACGTAAGAAAGAGCCTGCACAGCTACCCGCACACCTCTGCTAAAAATATAACGTAAAGCCCTATTTTACTAGCATTCTAGGCATAAAAAAAGTTTGGCGTCAATCATCCCGTCAGTACTCATTCTGCAGAAAAGGTAGCACTAAAATCGAAAAAGTTGTTTGACATGGAATGACATCATTGGTAGTATTATGGTATGGAATGACTTAGGAAGTTGTTCTCACAACTCAGATACCAGATAGGTGATCGCATGGAGTTTTCACAAGCAAACTCCCTTAGCTTTAGAGGCTGTTGGACACACAAACTAAACAGTGCCGGACGCATTAGCGTACCAAGCAAATTTAGAGACGTGCTCAACAAACGCTATTCAGGGGAACACATGGTACTTGTTGGTGCCAAAAACTGCCTTGTGGCCTATCCGATACTGGAATGGGAAAAAAAGGAGGATCAGCTTTTATCATTACCCATACAAAGCTCTGCCGATATGATGCATGTACGACTACTACTTGCATCCGCCGAAGACGTTAGTATCGGATCAGGTGGGCGACTGCTCATCCCGCTACAACTTCGCGAAAAGGTAGGTTTACGAGAGGAATGTGTGATTTTGGGTATGATAAACCGTTTCGAAATTTGGGACGCAAAAGGTTGGACGCAAGCTTCCGTAGACTATCTGAACCATGGGGATGGCTCAGATTACACTACACTAGGTGATGACTTTAATGAATTTTTGCTGTAATGACTGGCAAAAATACTAGTAAGTACGGCAATTATTATTACTAACATGGCAACTTGATAAGCACTACTAAATGGGTTGCAACTGGAGCATCTCAGGCACCGGAACCATTTGTAGACCTTACCTGTATGCCTTTTTTGCCCTATTGCCAAGAGCTGCCTAAGACTTTTGACGAAAAAAAATATTCAGTTGTATTAATAAGTATAGCCATAGTGTGTACAATATGGCTACGGGGTGTGCAACTGACTGTGCCCAAATGTTATACTTTCGGATCGATTTATCTAAAACGAGTACAAAATCTACCATTCGGCACAGCACAAAATATATATCGCAAGTAGCCACTATTAATCGCTACTGTGTGGGTAAAAAGCAGAGTAAAATTTTGACGAACACACCTCTTTAGCAAACTAACTGTTTGATTATATGTGTGATTAGTTTATAATTGTACTGTGCGGGGCTGTTCTTCCAAGCTTTTTCTAAACAAACACGACGCCTTACCACTTGTAGCCTTACCACTAGTACGCCCTACCACGACAGAACTATCTCCCAAAAAATCATATGGAGGGGAAAATTGTGGCTCATTACCCTGTACTCCTCAAAGAGAGTATCGAACTACTCCAAATAGCTCCTGACGGGGTTTATGTCGACTGTACCGGTGGTGGCGGGGGGCACTCCTCTGCCATACTCAAACACCTCGACCCCGATAAAGGTCGCCTCGTTATCCTCGACCAAGATACACACGCCATCGAACGCCTCAACACCATGTTTGCCGACAACCGCAACGTCCATATCGTACACTCACCGTTTCAGCACATCGACACCGTACTGTTGACCTTGGGCATTGACAGGGTTAACGGCGTATTTGCCGATCTTGGCATGTCCACGTTTCAACTTCAAGACGCCTCACGAGGTTTCTCTTTTCAGAACGATGGTCCCTTGGATATGCGTATGAACCTCCACTCCGAAACAAGTGCAGCCCATATTGTCAATCAGTTTTCCGAGAACAACCTGAGGGAGATACTGCACAACTACAGCGAGGAACGCTTTGCCAACTCCATTGCCCGCAACATCGTCAAACAGCGATTAATCAAGCAGATTACAACAACACGCCAACTTGCGGATATTGTTCGCAACAGTATCCCACGCAAGTTTCACAAACCGGGAATACACCCCGCAACGAAAACATTCCAAGCTCTACGAATATTCATCAACAAGGAGCTCGATGCCTTACAAAGCCTTATGCATAAGTCCACCACTGTTGTTGCCCGTGATGGTGTTATCGCCATCATTTCGTTTCATTCTTTGGAGGACAGAATCGTCAAAGAAGCATTCGCCTACGCGTCCAAGGAGTGCGTTTGTCCTGTTGGTTTGCCACTTTGCAGTTGTGATAAGGAAAAAACCTTGGAAATTATTACAAAAAAACCTATAATTCCAACAGAGCAAGAGGTGCTGGAGAATAAAGCTAGCCGTAGTGCTAAGCTGAGAGCTGCAAGGGTTTTGGTATGAATATCTACACTTATTTTGGTCGCATATTTTCCGCCATACAAGTTGCCTTCCCCCCCAAAGTATTGGTTGGCATCTACATTATTGTTGCCATGGTTCTGTTTTTCGCCATTACGTCCGTCCGCGTTTCATCCATCTCCATAGGGTACGAAATCGCTGACATCGCTGCTGCACTCGTATCGCAAGAGGTGGAGATGGAGGCGTTACGCCAAGAGTACGACGCCCTTGTCAGGTACGAACGCTTGTACAACATGGCTGGCAGCTTAGGTTACGAATTTAATCCTGAAGGAGTTGTGGACTACTACCCATCCAACTAAAATAAAATGTTAAATCAATCCAACAGTATTCTTAAATCCATGTTCCTTTACGGTGCTTACGCCTTGGTGTTAATCGTTATTCTCCGCATGTTTCAGCTTCAGGTTATCGAGCACAACTTCTACAAACAGCTAGGGGATCAACAATCTCTACAAAATATTAACGTCAAACGTGGTCGCGGAATAATAGTGGATCGCATGGGTAACACAATCGTTGCCAACAAAGAGTCTGCCTCCCTGTACGCCTTTGGCAAAGATGTTGTTGATCCGAAAGGGTTACAGAAAGAGTTGCGTCGCTACAATATCACCATTAGCGACACCACCGTTGAACGCCTCAAAAGCCCATCATTTTCATGGGTATCACGCAGAGTAAATATCCCCACAGCACGTGCAGCCAAAACAGCATACCCATACCTCGACTACATTTACGAAGAACAACGCTACTACCCTCAAGGTAACCTGTTGCGTGGCATACTCGGTAGCACCGGTGTGGACAATCAAGGGTTAAACGGACTCGAACGTGCGTTTGAAAGTGTGCTCAAAGGTACGTCGTACTCCATTCAAGCAGTACACGACTCCAAAGGGAACCAAATACTACTGAGCAACGCCCTTGTCAACAAAAATACCTTACCAATGGTTCAACTCACCCTATCCATGGAGAACCAAGCTGCCGCCGAATACTTTTTACGCCAAGGTGTGGCAAAGTTTGGTGCCAACAGTGGCATCGTTATCGCCATGGACATTGAAACAGGGGACATCCTGTTGGCAGCAAGCGTCTTCTCTGACAAGTCCGATATTGCTCGCAAAGGGGAACAGTTCGCCCGTAGCTACCCCAGCACCTTCCTTTTCGAACCCGGCTCCATCTTCAAAACAGTAACATACGCCTACATGCTCGAAAACGGACTCTACAACGCCAACCGTACCCACGACGTTAGCAAAGGGTTCTCCGTTGCCGGACACACCATCACCGATTCCTCATTTTTACGCAAAGTTATCACTGAGCAAGAAATATTCACCATTTCGTCCAACATCGGCGTATCACAGATGATGCAACGGGTCAACGCCTCCGACTACCACGATTTCCTCGTATCTGTGGGTCTCGGTCGCAAGCTCGGCACCTACAGCCTTTCAGAAGAATCGGGACTGCTACGCAATATCAAACAATGGTCGCAACAATCCAAATACTCCATCTCCTTCGGACAAGAGATACTCACAACACCCCTGCAAATGCTGTACTTTTTCTCAGCAGTGGCAAACAACGGCGTTGCCACAACACCCCGCATCGTCCAGCAGTATTCACAGGGCACCTCAACACTATCCGTCCCAAAAGTTATTCCCGTCAACAAAACACGTATCATGTCTCTAGGCACCTCCCAAGATCTCCGCAAACTGCTACGCCTTGCCGTGCTCAACGGCACCGGACGCAAAGCGTTAAACAATATTTCCAGCATTGCAGGCAAAACTGGTACATCCCAAAAGTTTGACAGCAAACGCAACGCATACTCAGCAACCGACTACATCGCCTCATTTGCAGGCTTCTTCCCCTATGAAGCACCACGTATCGCCATGATCGTACTGTACGACTCCCCCACAACATCCATCTACGGCGGACAAACAGCCATACTCACATTTAACACCCTTGCACAGTATTTAACCCTCTCCCTAGGGCTACCTAATTCGGCAACCCTGAAAGAGCTGTCCAACGTTCCTTTGGTCAACGCCAACATAACAAACACATCGGACATCAGCGAAACTGTACGCAACTAGCAAACATCACGGACAAAACCACTAAGGACGGCATACCCATGGCTCAGCTTTCAGAAATACTACCCTACGACATCGAAGCAGATTTGCAACGAAAACCCCAAACACTCGGTCAGCTGCTTCAAGGCGTGGCGGTTGTGGAGCAACACAGGTACGACGCCAACCTCCCCATACACCATATTTCCAACAACAGTCGCAACTACACCAGCAACACCAGCAACACCAGCAACACCGCCTGCAACTCACTATTCGTCGCCTACCAAGGTGTTTCCCACGACTCCCACGTTGATGCCTCAGCCTTACACCGTTCAGCCGCCGTATCCCCTTCAGGTGGCGTCGTACGGTTTATCGTTGCAGAGCGTATCCTGCCTGCTGACAGCAGTGGCAAGCGTCCCCCCCATATTATCGTGAATGATGCACGCAAGGCGTTCGCCACAATATGCAACAACTACTTCTTGCGACCCCTTCGTTCGGAACCTTTCACAACATATTACACACCACATGGCACAACACCTCCTGCACCACGCCCCTTCAAGAGCGTTGCCATTACGGGCACCAACGGCAAAACCAGTATTACCTACATTTTGCACAGCATTTTGAGTGCAGGGGGTTACACACCTGCTGTTATTGGTACTGTTGGCGTTTATTTTCGTGGTAAAACCTACGGTCTGCAACACACAACTCCAGACGCCTACACCTTCTTCTACACAGTCCATGCCCTGCGACTTCTTGGTGCCAATGCCCTCCTTTCCGAAGTATCATCCCAAGCCCTGCACCAGAACCGCATTTATTCCGCAAAGTTTGATGTTGGCATATTCACCAACCTCACCCAAGACCACCTTGATTACCATCAGACCATGGACGACTATGCTTTGGCGAAGGATATGCTGTTTAAGGCATCTGTTGATTGCGGCGTTATTAATAAGGCGTATGTTGATTACGGCGTTATTAATGTTGACGACAGCCATGGGAGCCATCTGTTTGCTGGTATTTTGGAGGCGGAGGCTGATATTTTGGAGGCGGAGAATTGTGATGCTATAGCATTTTCTGTGCACCCACAGGAGCTTGCACAGGAGCTTGCTCAGGAGCCTGCTCAAAAGAACTCACCGCAACCCACAACAGCCCCCTACTCACTTGCGAGCAAGCCCATCACCCATGGCGTTCGTGGTGTTGAGTTTAGTGTTCGCATACACCAAACTGACGAGGTGTTTGATGTGTCATCCAGCCTCATCGGCATGTTCAACATTACCAACCTCGGGCTAAGCACGTACACGGCTCTGTTGCTCGGTGTGGACAGCAACGCCATTCGAAACGGTATCACCAACCTGAAAAATATACCAGGGAGGCTTGAGCGTGTTGGCGATACTAATATTTTTGTGGACTATGCACACACACATGATGCCCTTGAGAACGTGTTGAGTGCCTTGAGGGACGCCGTCAACAACAACAACGCAAACAACAACGACAACGCAAAACTAATCGCCATAATCGGAGCGGGGGGGGACAGGGACAAAACCAAACGTCCGTTAATGGGTGCTGTTGCCGCCAAATACGCACACACCGTTTTCATCACATCCGACAACCCTAGGAGCGAAAACCCACAAGACATCATAACCGACGTTAACAGAGGTGCCGTTACACCCGAAAACCCCCTCGGAACCAACAACACAGTATTCACCGAGATAGATCGCAAAAACGCCATCGCAAGGGGAATCGGTGATATGAGGCACGACAAAGACACACTCGTTATCACAGGCAAAGGGCACGAAACATCACAAACCTTCAACAACGAAACAGTATTCTTCAGCGACGCACTACAGGTGCAAAACATCCTCCTCGCACCCACACTTCCACGTGGAAAACAGAGTGGCAACACAACCATCACACTTACGCCACTAGCAACACAAATGAACGACTACGATTGCGAATACAAACTTCCATGCCTCGAATACAACATGGAAAGCTACATGAAAAGCGACACACAGCAACCACAGTTTATCCTAAGTGCAACCCTCGACAGCCGTAATACCAGCAGATACAGCATGTTTATTGCCATCAAAGGTGAAAAAGTCGACGGCAACGACTACGCACAAGACGCACTAACCTTACGGAAGGATGCCACAGGATCCACAGGTGCCACAGTTGCCATCATGGATAACCCCGAAAAATACAGCAAAGTGAAAGGGAACAAAATTCTAGTGGACAGCTCAGCAGAATTCCTGAAAGAGTACGGACGGCAACGACTGCAACTATTTCGCAAGGCAAGCAACTACCACACAGGCGGACTCATCGTCGCCATTACAGGCAGCTACGCCAAAACATCCTCCAAAGATATGGCGTACACACTACTGCAAAGCCTCAACCCTAGCAAAAATATGCACAACAATAACAACGCACTAGGCGTCGCCCTCACTGCGGCAAATATGGACCTGACCAGCCAAATCGCTCTGTTTGAAGTGGGCTCCAACAACCCCGGCGAAATCTCGCAACTCTCCCACTACCTACAACCACACATCAGTATCATCACCTCCATCGGCAACGCACACGTGGGGAACTTCGGCTCCGTACAGAAGGTGGCTGACGAAAAACTATCCATCATCGACGCCATGGGCACCCATACTATGGGAACCAAGTTTGGGGGGGTACTCATCGTCAACCGTCGCACCGTGGCACCGTACATTACAGACGACTACGCCACTAAGCTCAGAGACAAGAACATCACCCTACTCACGTACGACGCGGATACGTACGACACTGCTACGTACGACGCGGATGCGTACGACACTGCTACGTACACCACTGACACTGACAACCACACAGGCAACGACCCCAACTGCACCATCGCCCAAAACATCACAACCACCATGAACACCCGCACCAACCTTGGCGACCACGCCACCCCCCAACCCCTGTTCACCACAACATTCAACATCGCCACACAAGAACAAATATACCCCGCCACCATCCACCACCCATACAGCCACAACGCCACCAACACTGCCATGTGTGTTGCCCTCCTCCAAGGCATTCAGCAGATGCAACAACAACTCGACCCGAAGGGGGAACGCTACACCCATCTGGATACCCCCACCATACTGGGCAACCTTAGCAACGTGCACATTAGCCAAGGACGTGGCGGACTAATCCTAACGCACCAAAAAAATAGTGGCGACGCCGTTATCATCTTTGACGACACCTACAACGCTTCGCTGGAAACCGTAATCTCGAGCATCCGCGAACTCAGCAACATCGAAATACCCCGCAACCCTAGCACTCAGCACCCCTCTGGCAGTGTTCAGAAGTACGCAATCCTTGGTTCCATAGCGGAAATAGATAACCATCAAGCCGTAACATACCGTACAATTTTGGAGGAGTGTTGCAAGCACCCTAGCATACGCTTTTTCCTGTGCGACAGTATCGATAGTAGCAGCAACAGCAACAGCAACAGCAACAACAGCGACAGTAGCGATAGCAACAACAGTAACAACAGCTCCCCCTCAGAAAAAAATACACCCGCCCATAAGGGGTATCACTACGCTTACACCACCCTAAAGGCAACAAATCCTCAACTGAGTGTAAAGAATATTAAGACTTTTGCGGATAAAGATGGTATGATGGAAGAATTGAAAAGGCGTAACAATTACGAGTCTGGCACTCCCCGTATTTTTCTCGTCAAAGCGTCCAATTCTTACGGCTTCAACACCATTATCGAAGGCTTAAAGGAGTTATAGCGTGCTATTCCACTTATTTGTTTTTCTCTCCCACACATTTGAGCCTTTGGCTGTGTTAAATGCGTTTAACTACATCACATTCAGGGCTGTTATGGCGGGGATACTCTCCCTCACCATGACAATAGCCTTCGGTCCCCTTGTAATCCGCACTTTAAAGAAGCTCTCTTGGGAGCAACGAGTCAAGGGTTACGAGCCTGATACGCACAAAGCGAAAGAGGGCACACCCACCATGGGGGGGGTTCTGTTCATCGTTCCTGCAGTTGTTACCACCCTCCTTTTGTCCGATTTACGCAATCCATACACTGCCATTATTCTCGTATCTTTCTTGAGTTTTGCCGCAATAGGCTGGTACGACGACTACAGCAAAGTCAAAGGCAACCCTGAAGGCGTCTCAGCACGAATAAAGTTCCTCCTTCAGATATTTGTCTCCCTCGTAGTCATCGTTCTCATTAGCTTAGTTCAAGATACCGCCACACTTTTCACCATCTACCTCCCCATTTTCAAAAATATTGAAATCAGCATCTCATACCTTTACATACTCTTCGCCATATTTATTATCGTGGGCAGCAGCAACTCAGTCAACCTCACCGACGGACTTGACGGACTAGCAATTATGCCGTCGGTAATAGCATTCGCAACCCTCGGACTGTACGCCTACATTGCAGGCAGCAGCAACATCGCCAACTACCTGTATGTTACCCCCATCCCCGGAACATCTGAGCTCGCAATATTTGCCACTGCAATTGTTGGTGCTGGTCTCGGCTTCCTCTGGTACAACGCCTACCCTGCACAACTTTTCATGGGCGACACAGGCTCCTTATCCCTCGGTGGCTCCATGGCCGTCATGGCGATTATGATTAAGCAAGAGCTTATCCTCATACTCATCGCTGGCGTTTTTATTGCCGAAACACTATCCGTAATAATGCAAGTGGGCTACTTCAAAGCAACCAAAGGGAAACGTATTTTCAAAATGTCCCCCCTACACCACCACTTCGAACTCTCTGGCATTGCCGAACAAAAAATCGTCATTAGGTTTTGGATAGTGGCATTCATCCTCGCACTAATCGCCGTTTCACTACTTCGCATAAGGTAATATTTAACATGAAAGCAATTATTCTAGGTATGGGCAAAAGTGGCAACACAGCCAAACGCATTCTATCACAAAACGGCTACACTCAGTTTCACATCTACGACGACAATACCCCAAACGCAAAACCACTCAACACCTACCGCAACCAAGACCATGGCAACACACTAACAGTCGTCTCACCAGGGCTAAACCCCCAAACAATGACCAACTACCCCGACACAACACTGCCACATATCACAAACGAACTCGACCTGTGCCAAAGGTACATTCTAAACAAACAAAAAAACCACAAACCACTCATCATCGGGCTCACAGGGAGCAGCGGCAAAACCACCACCGCAACAATGCTCACAAGCCTCCTCAAACAACTCGGTGCCAACGTACACGCATGTGGCAACATCGGCAACACACTAGGGGACACTCTCTACGACAGCCCCAACGCCGAAATCCTCGTACTCGAACTCTCCAGCTTCCAAATCGATATCATGAAAGAACTACTCCTAGACGCATACATAATCCTCAACCTTGCCGATACCCACCAAGAACGCTACACCACAACCGAACAATACCACCTATCCAAAGCCATGGGCGTACGCCACCTCAAAGAAAATGCCAAACTGATTATCAACCACGAACACATCAACACGGTGAAAACACTACTACAACAACACCATACACACAACCGTAACGCCGATAACGCCGATAACGCCGATAACGCCATTCAAAAACATCTCGAAAAAATTATACCAGCAAAACACAAAATCTACTTCGGCAACAGCTACACCTACGTCAATGGGCTACATTTCCTCAACAGCCGATTCAACTTCATAGGGAACCACAACCTCATAAACCTACACTACGCACTGTTCACCATCAGCACAATCGCTCCCCATTACTTGCAAACACTCGAATCCAAGTCCATTACGCACATTATCGAAAACATACCACCACTACCGCACAGAATGGAACCATGCCACACTCACCATATCAAAAACAACAACAGTGCCAACGGTTGCAAAATTATATTCATCAACGACTCCAAAAGCACAAACGCACAATCTGTTATCACCGCTCTCACAAACACTAGCAACCATGACAAAGCAAACATCATACTGCTCATTGGCGGACAACACAGACGCACCGACTACTGCACAGCTCTAGATGCCATCAATAAACACGCAATCGCCATCTACTCCTTTGGTGAAGAGGCACACCGAATCAACAAACTCGTAACTCCGCAAAAACATATCACCTCAACACCATGCAAAACCCTGCGTGAAGGGGTGCAACAAAGCATACAACATGCCCTTGACGAGGCACAAACAATGTTGCGAAATGCTGAGAATGACGGGGTGGGGCTGAGCCGTAATGGAAACAATAACACCGAACCGGACGACAGTGTTATTTATGTGCTGATGAGTCCCGGTTCGCCAAGCTTCGATGAGTTTCAATCGTTTGAAGATCGTGGCAATCGGTTCAAGATGTATGTTGCTGAAGCCCTCAGGGGTGTGTGAGCGTAGCTCGGCATGGGAACATGAGCGTGGAGCATGGCTCGGCGTGGGAACATGAGCGTGGAGCGTGGCTCGGCGTAAGCGTGTGGGAGCGTAGCACACAGCCCCCGACTAATGCCCGCGACTAATGCAGTGCCCCTTATCGTTAGTATCGAAGAAAAACCCTTCAGCAATGGACTCCACCGTTTTGGCGTTTAGCAAGGCTTCAAAGTCCTTCTGTATGTCCATCCAAGCAGATGCCGCCACACAGTTGCCCATTTTTTTGCACCCATCGGCACCGGTGCAATCTAGCAGGCTAATTTTGCCGTCAACAGCAACTATTACGTCTAAGAGGGTTATTTCTGCTGGCGGTTTCAACAGGAAAAAGCCTCCTCGTGCTCCCCTTTCAGATTGCAGTAATCCTGCTTTGGCTAGCCCTTGCAATATTCGTGCGAGGAAGTAGTCGGGGATGTCGCAGTCCTTGGCGAGCTTATGTCTTAGGTATTTTGCTTTCGGATCTTGCGACATGTATGCCAGTGCTTTGATGGCATAGTCTGAGGCTTTGGTTATTTTCATAGGTTATGACCTCGAATGGTTTTCCTCATGTTAATGGAGTAGTTGTCTGTCATTCCTGAGATGTAGTCCAGCACCATACGAAGGGCTTCGTAATTGTTGTTGGCGTCGTTGGCGTCGTTTATTTCCTCAATTATCTCATCTATCCCCATAACTTTCGTCAGTTTTCTGTCAAACTCGGGGGTAGTCTGATTATCGCTTTTCAGGGATTGGACATGGTTATTGAGGCGTTTGAGTGAGTAGTCCACTAGGTCGCCCAGCACTTGGTATGCCCCGATATCGATGCTCATATTTCGACCGGTGTCGTAAACGTTCTCTATGAAGAACTGACGAATACTGTTGAGCTCTTCTTTGATTGCTGATAATTTATCATTACCCTTCCAGCTAAGTAGAGCCCCTTCGAACGTACCCGCCATGATGCTGTCATAGTTTTCCATAAAAATAGCCACAGCTCTGTGTGTTAGTTCGTTGATTAGTTTTCCCCTAACCTTCCCCGGTGAAACCTTGCTGTTGTGGCTGTTGTGGTTGTCCCCGCACTGCCCTTCTAGATCTAGTTTTTTGCATAGTGGTTCGAGCTCTTTGTAGAAGTTCTCTTCACTGATGATGTCCATGTCTAGTGCGTCTTCGAAATCCATGATTAGGTAGCAGATGTCGTCTGCGGCTTCGAGTAGGTACGATAGTGGGTGTCGGCAGGCTTCTCCTGCTTCAGTTTTGAGTCCCAGCTCTTGGACTAGGGTTTCGAACTCTGTTTTTTCAGATTGGTAGTAGTTAAATTTGTTTTTGCCTTTGGGTGCTTCGGGTAGTCCCCACGGGTATTTGATGGTTGTAGCAAGGGTTGGCATGCTCAGTCTTAGCCCCCCCTCTTTTTTGTATATTTCTAGTTTTGTGAGTATTCGGAATGTTTGTGCGTTCCCTTCAAAGCGAACAATATCTGTTTCTTCCCCTGCGTCAAGGTTTTGGAATAGGTCGGGGTAGTTCTGTTTGCCGTGAAACATGTGTTCGCTGAGAATGTCTTCGCCGCTGTGTCCGAATGGTGGGTTACCCATATCGTGGGCAAGGCATGCTGCAACCATGATGTTAGGGATATTGTCCAAGGCGTTATTGTCGCTAGAGTCTAGCCTGTTGCGGTTATGGGGAGAGTCTTCGCGTAATTTCTGCACAAGGATACGTCCTAGGGATCGCCCTACGGTTGTTGTTTCCAGTGTGTGCGATAGTCGGTTATGGATGTGGTCGTTTTCGGATAGGGGGTGCACCTGTGTTTTTCGTCCGAGTCGTCGGAATGCTGTGGAGTAGATGAGTCTGTCGTAATCACGCTCAAAAATTGTACGTATGGGGCTGTCTTCAGATTTGTTGCCCGATTTGTGTACTAACGTTTCCCCTTTCAGGAGCTTGCTCCACTTCATCGCCATCCCTATGCCTCCGTGGTAGTTTACCCCAACACCAACATATTACACCAGTGTAGCACAGTACCATTAGTACTACAACACTATTATTAAGGCCTGTAGGTGCAGATGGACTGCAAACCGCAATCGTGGCAATTCGGTTTGCGTGCAATGCATACTTCACGACCAAAATATATGGTTCGATGGGTAAAGTTCCGCCACTCGGTTTTAGGGAGCAGTTTCATGAGCTCTTTTTCGATGACAACGGGGTTGTTGGATTTTGTAAGCCCTAGCCTGTTGGTGATGCGATTTACGTGGGTGTCAACAACAACGCCTTCAACCTCGAAACACTCGCCAAGGAGAACGTTAGCTGTTTTGCGTCCAACTCCGGGGAGAGCCACAAGATCGGTCATATTGCTAGGAGGCGTACCGTTGTGTTTTTCGCACAAAATATCCGACAGAGCAATAATATTTTTGGACTTAGTTTTGTACAGCCCCAAAGATTTCAGTATGCCAGCAATATGGCTCAGGTCAGCATTTGCTAGCTCCCAAGCTGTGCCGTACTGTGAAAACAGCTTACGCGTAACAATATTGACTCGTTCATCACGACACTGTGCCGACAAAACTGTGGCAATCAACAGCTGAAACGGCGAATCGTGGAGGAGTGCACACTCAACATCGCCGTACCTCGCCTCCAAATATGGCAACACCATCGCCACACGCCTCTGTTTGGTCATCCTTACTGCTGTTGTTTTTGTTGCCATCAGCTACTCGAAAACCCTACAAACTACGGAATATTCGTAATGCTAGGGGGTAGAGTGGTACTACGATTATCATCAGAATACCCATGATAATCATATTCTCGGCAAACAGAGCCAATGTATAATCAAGTATGAAGTAAAATACAAACATGTTGAGGGCGATGTAAGCCGTTAGAGCAACAATGTTTACAGCATAAAGACGCCACAATGCTGCCCAAAACTCCCGAGACCGACTTTCTGCATCTAGACTGGAATACTCCGAACTCAAACCCATGGGACGCAAATAGATGTACATAAAAAATATTGCCGCCAAAAGGAAAACTACACTAAATATGGTAAACTGAAACAACGCAAGGGCAAGGGAATACAACGCTAAAAATATGTAAAATAAACGCATCGGCTTGGAACTCTGCACCTTGGACTGAAAACGACCCAACGCAAAACGAGGCGAAGCAAATAACAACGCAAGACTAAGCAAAGACATTAGACCCATAACACCAACACCAACATAGTAAGGGATGTAAACCAATAGATCGGAATAATAAAGGGAGGCATAATACAGATACAAACTCTTAGACGCAAGGTAAACAAACGGCACAAACGCAACTACCGTTACCAAAGACTGCAAACGCAACCAACCACGACGCTCAGATACCTCATAAGCAGTGGCAAGAACAACCACAAAAATCAACAGAAGGACAACCGGTGCCAAATAAGGCAACCTGCCACCTGAAATCTTTGCCATGAAGTTGAGCCCGTCAACAAGGCAGAACTGTGCACCCATGAGTAGTGCAAACAGCATCATGGTCAACGTGAAAAACAACGCCATCATCCCCTGAGAAAAAGGGAAATACAGGGGACGAACAACGCTCACCAACACCATAACGTAGGCAACAATAATGCCCAAAGCAAAAAACTGCATGTAAACATTAACCAATATATTATAACTCGGAGCAATATATTTGATGAAAACATAAAACAGCCCAAGGTTTGTTGCAAGAAGCAACACGACAAAAAGCTTACTCAAACCCAAAAACTTAAACGCCTTACTCTCAGCTATCATAATATATCTCCCCGATTTTTAATAAATCTAATACGGCAGTT
>CAMZNJ010000019.1 GCA_947313825.1 uncultured Deferribacteraceae bacterium
AGCTTGCACGAACACAGCTTGCACGAACACAGCTTGCACGAACACAGCTTGCACGAACACAGCTTGCACGAACACAGCTTGCACGAGCAACGGACGTCAAGCCTGTGCCACAGCTACATAAGCCTAAAAACTAGTATCTACCGGCAGATCCCAATAGGTTCTTCATTTTATCTTTGTACAGCTCGACTAAGTCGTCCCTTGCTGGTCCAAGGTATTTCCGTGGATCAAACTCACTTGGTTTGTTGTGGAATACTTCGCGTATGCGTCCGGTCATGGTAAGTCTGCCGTCGGAATCGATATTCACTTTGCATACGGCCATTGATGCGGCTTTGCGGACTTGGTCAGCAGGCACACCAGCAGCGTTGTCCATTTTCCCGCCGTACTGATTGAGTAGTTTTACTGCTTCGACGGGTATTGACGATGCACCGTGTAGCACAATGGGGAATCCGGGTAGTCTGCTTTGGCACCCTTCGAGTATGTCAAAGTGTAGTGGTGGAATTTCTTCGCCGGGAGCAGGTTTAAATTTGTATGCACCGTGTGATGTTCCGATGGAGATGGCTAGTGAGTCCACGCCTGTTTTTTTGACAAAATCTTCCACCTCTTCAGGGTTTGTGTAGTGGCTTTTTTCGGCAACAACGTCGTCTTCGATACCAGCGAGTACTCCCAGTTCTGCTTCAACAGTAATGTTGAGTGGGTGTGCAAAGTCTGCCACTTCTTTGGAGATTCGCACATTTTCGTCGTAGTCGTAATGGCTTGCGTCTATCATCACGGAGGAGAAGCCCACAGAGATGGCTCTTTTCACTGTTTCCAACGAATCCCCATGATCGAGGTGTAGTGCGATGGGTATTGGGTTGCCATTGCTGAGGTCGGAGGAGTACTGTACAGCGGCTTTGGCAAGGTGTGGGATAAAGCTGTCAGAGATGTAGGACATAGCCCCTTTTGAGAGTTGTATAATTACTGGTGAGCGGGATTCGGTGGCAGCTTGGATTATTGCTTGCAATTGTTCCATGTTGTTGAAGTTGAGGGCAGGTATTGCGTATCCGCCGTCCATGGCTTTTTTGAACATGTCAGCAGTGTTGCTGAGCCCTAAGTCTTTGTAGTTAATCATAAAACCTCCGAAATGGTGCTTTAGCACCCTCCAATATTTTTGGTAGAGCCTTGTGGCTCGGTGTAGTCGTCGTTGTTGTTGTTGAGTCGAACTAGGGGCAGGAGTTGTTAGGAGTGGATGGTGGTTGTGTAGTTAGTTGTCCCGAGTTGCGATGGTGCCTTGTTGCAGTGCCATTGTAACGTTGAAGCTTGAGTTGAATTTTTTGATATATTCAAGTTCGCTACTTCGACCTTTGTCGAGGAGGTACCCTGTGAGGAAGGCACTGGACGTATCGTGTAGGGATTGAAGTAGGGCACTAAGCACGCACCAGTAGTGGTTTTGGTGGGTTTCGATGTCCAGTGCCAGTGCTTTGGGGGAGAGAACGATGTCGTAATTATGATCTTTAGCACTGTTGTCGAAATCTAGGAGGACGTTGGTGGTATTGTCGTTGCTACTGCCGTGGAGGAGTAGTGCTAGGGAGTAGGGTGAAGCAAAACCGTGGGGCATGTGTCCATAGGTTGTAACGCGGTAGTTTGAGGCGGTAACCTCTTCGATGAGGATGTTGAAGCATTCGTCGAGTAGTGCTTGATTGAACCCGTAAATATCGATTTTGTAGTTCATTAGATAGCTCCATAAGGGCAAGATATTTTGCAACCGGAACAGCCGACACAGATATCAGGAAAAATTGTAACTTTGCCGTCTTGCAGTACTAGTGCGGGGCATCCGGTATTGATTATGCAGGTTGGTTCTTCGCCATTTGCGGTGCATTTGCATTTTTTGGGGAGAACTTTTTTGGCTTTATTGTTGGGTATGCTGTGGCACGAGTAGGGGAAAAGGAGGGCACTAGTTTGTCGTTTGTTTGACTTGAGTGCAGAGGGGGAGAACGCCTTAAAGGTTTTGTTGGTATCGCCACCGACGGTGTTGAGAAAGATAATGCCTCCAGAGGAGAGTAGGTGTTTGTCGGCTGTGGAGTAGTTGTGTAGGTGATCAACAAAGATCATGCTTGAGGGGTTTTTGCTAGTGGTGCCCAAGGAGGAGAATTCGCGTAAGTTAACGGGGTTGAGCTTGAAGAATTGAATAGCCTCGGGGCAGTTAACATTTGTGTAGATTGAGTCGTTCTCGCCAACACTTTGGGATATCTCTACAAAAGGGCAACCAGGGCAAAGGTACGGTTTGTTGTTGTTGTTTTTGAGGTGGAAAGTTGTCATGCGTTGCCTGAGGGCGAACGGGTAGAGTAGTGCTGAGAGGTACTCTTCATCTTTGTCGATTACGCGTCCAGCAGATATTTTGTCGTTAATGAGTTGGCAGGTGTCCAGGAGGGAGTGGGGGGTGATAAATCTAACGAACGAGCCTTCGGAACTACTGTGGGAAATGACGTTGCTTCCGAGGATACCGTCGACCCACTTGGGGAGTATGGAGCTCAAGGTTTTGTGTGCCAAGGCTTGGGCATCGCTTAGGGTGGCTTGGGTAACGGGTTTGTCTAGGGCTTTTTCCCATGGTGGGAGGCTGACACGTTCGTGGGAGGAGCTGGTGGCACCCTCGTTGGTGTAGTCAAAAAGTGCTGTGGAGCCGAGGTAGATGACCACGGGGATAAGTGATTTGGATGAAACAAGGACAGCAGTGTTGACATCTTCGGGGAGGTCGGACAGTTGGCGTGTGAATATGGTGGGGAAAGCAATGGGGGGTGCCGACGTGGTGATGATAACACAGAAACTACGCGTAAGTCGTTTGAGGGTTGCGTCATGGGCATGGAGTTGCTCGGTGAACACAATGCTTTTGTTCCCACCGATGGCACTAGCAATACCCTGTTGGACAACGCCGATGTCGGTAGTTGAGCGTAGGTTTGGGTTGTTTGCTGTTGCGATTCTGATGGGGAAGTTGTAGCTTACGAAGGTGGATTCAAATCCGTGGGTGTCGATAATAGTGGATATGGTGTCGATGGTATTGGAGTATTTCATTAGGAAGCAGCCCTCACTATTTGTTTCCCCATGGTAGCACAAAGAAGTTTTTACGTCAAGATATATCAACGGCGAAAGGGTAGCGTCTAACTCTCTTAATTGTGTGGAAATATTTGACTAATGGTGCTAAGATTATTACACTCTAAACATGTTCGAAAAATAGTAAGGCGATGGAGATGGTGAGGGTATGGATAGTTTTGACCACGACTATGTTGGTTCGACCAATCAAACCAATCAAACTAATCAACACTACAACGACCATGGTGGCACGAACAACCACTCAAACAACCAGTGGAACAACCACAACATGCCAACAACAGGAATCTTAGTCCAAAAAGGCTCTGTGTATTCATGCATATCCGTGCGAACACTGTGTAGGAGCGACCTCCCCTTTGTGGAAACATGGCGGAACATGGAGGAGCTACAGCAGTACTTTATCTATCAGATACCCGTCAACAAACGACTGCTAACACGGTGGTTCGAAACAATGGACAAAACCAAAAACCACTACTACGTTATCGAGCTCCACAACAATAACCACAACAATAACCAAGACAGCAGTCAAGATAGCAGAGCAGAGCACACCAACAACTCACACGCAATACCCATAGGCGTTGTCAGTGTTAGCAAAATTGAGGACGCACACTCAGACAAACCAAAAAGCGGAATAGTCGGGCTATACATAGCCTACAGCCAGTTTCGTGGGAAGGGGATAGCACAAGCGGTCATGAACTACATACACCACCTGTACTTTCACGAAAAAGGTTTGGAGCAGATAGAAGCATGCATACACGATCATAACAAACGATCACAAAAGTTTTTTGCCAAAATGGGGTACACAAAACAAACAGTGGAATGCAACCATCACCTGCACCAAGTGGCTCAGAAACACTGCCTTGAAGTTGTGGCGATACGAAAAGAGGATTGGCAAGGGAGCAGGGAAACATGAGCATCAAAATATACGTGGCAACCAACAACGAACACAAACGTGCCGAAATTGAAAACATACTCAAGGGGTACTCCGTGCACCTAATCGGCGACCTACTAGACAAACACGGCGAAAAAGTGCAAGATATCCCCGAAACACAAGAAACATTCCACGGCAACGCACAACTCAAAAGTGAATACTATGCAAAAATTGTGCCCCTCAAAGGGAACGAATACATCCTTGCAGATGACTCAGGCTTGATGGTGGACTCATTAGGCGGCGAACCGGGGGTGCACTCCAAAAGATTTGCCGAACTGCAAAACGATAACACTAACCAAGACCAAGCCAATAACCGAAAACTACTGCAAATCATGGCACACATGGACGCACACGCCCCCGCGGGAATACAGCGAGGGTGCAAATACGTTTGCGTAATATCCATCTCTGGCAGTGATGGCGAAGTTGCAAGCTTCAGTGGCGAAGTTGCAGGAGAGGTGGGCTTGGAACCCCAAGGGAGCGGCGGATTTGGGTACGACCCCATATTTATACTACAGGGGGGCAAATCCATGGCAGAGATACCCGCCGATCACAAAAATAGCATTAGCCACCGTTACAAAGCTCTTCAACAGGCAAAAATGTTTTTGGATAGCCTGTAATGAACAATCCAAAGTGCAGACTAGCTTGAGTACGTTTAAGTTAGTTGCAACTAAAAATAAAAACTATTTACTAGCATAAATAATTGTGTTATATCTTTTGTATGTGCAATGTAGTTGTTGCTGTGTTGCGAACTAGTGTTGCTCACTGGGTATAACCACTAAACATGCGTATTTTCATAGGGTAGGTGAGATGAATAACATATTTTTAATAGGTCCGCCAGCATCGGGGAAAACGAGTGTTGGTATCAGCTTGGCAGAGCACATGGATTTGCCCTTTGTGGATACTGATGAACAGATTGCTGAAGCTGAAGGCGAGGGTGTTGTTGAAATATTCAACAGGCGTGGCGAGCGATCATTTCGCGAAATTGAGCGAGACATGATCAAAAGTATTTGCGAAGACCATAACAGCTCCGTAATATCCACTGGTGGCGGTGCTGTGCTATCTTCGCGAACACGCAAGATTATGAAGGAGTCGGGTACGATTATCACTCTCCTGCCAAGTATCAGAGCCATACAGACGAATGTGGAGAAAAGCCACTTGCGTCCATCCCTGCTGAGCACCACTGCAGAGGCTTTGCGTAGCCTGCTGATTCAGCGTATGCCGTACTATTTGATGGCGGATTACGTTGTTTCTTACGATACGGAGTCTGTTGGTGATCTAGTATCCATTGTGGAAAAATTTGTTCTGAACAGTGGCTTTACCCAAAATACATATGCTACACATACTAATGAGGTTGAAAAACTCTAAGATTGCCTTGGCTGGTACATTAGACTTAACAGCCTAAGATGACCATGATGGGCGAGGTATTTATGATACACAACGAGTTGAAGGATAATAACACACAATTTCAGATGGGGGTCGAGGGCTCGAGCCACCTGACAACCATTACCATCGGGCAGGGGATTATCGTTGGCAACCACGGTGCCCAAAAGCCAACACTTCTTCATAACGACGTTACACATGATATTCTTAAGTCGGGAATATTTATCATCGAAAAGAAGATACGCCACCTCTACCCTGATCTCGTCGCCTCTATCCCTGAGGGGAGATTTTATACGCCCGCCGTGGGGGCTGAAACAACCATGGACGACAGCTCTGAAGGGATAAAAGTGTGGGATGCATTGGAGGGGGTACTCACCTTTCTGCTAGATGCTCATACTACGCGTGAAACTCCTGTTGTTAGTATTGGTGGTGGTGCACTCACTGATATTGCGGGGTTGGCGTCGTCTATCTACATGCGTGGCACTCCATTGTACACCATCCCGACCACCCTTTTGGGGATGGTAGATTCTGCCGTTGGCGGGAAAACTGCCATTAACTTTCAGGATACCAAAAATATTATCGGCACTTTCCACCACCCGACTGAGGTTATTGTTGACATTAATTTTCTTCAAACGTTGTCGCGTGTTGAGATTGTTTGCGGCTTGATGGAGGTCATAAAGCTAGGGATTATTCTTGATTGCGACCTATTCGACTTCGTTGACGCCAACATGGACAATATTTTAAACCTTGAACCTGCTAGCATTACCCATATTATTACCAAGAGCTTGCGTATTAAAGGGGAAACGGTTCGTGTTGACTCTTCCGATCAGAACGAGCGTTTGAAGCTCAACTTCGGGCACACCATCGCCCATGCCATCGAGGGGGACTCCATGTTTACTATCCCCCACGGTATTGCCGTTGGTATGGGTATGTATTGGGAGTTGTGTCTTGTTGAGTTTCTACACAACCTTTACGCCGGTGATGGTGGCAGTGGATCCGCGAACCAACCCCGTGCACTACAGAGCCCCCATAGTAGTGGAGATTTCCGTATTGACAATATAAATATTGACGATATCTTACGTATTAAGGGTCATCTTCAGCGGTTGCTGAGTGTTGTGGATATCGATCCAGCTTACACGCCCCGTAGCCGCAAAAAGTTTATTTCCACCCTTTTGAACGACAAAAAAAATCTTCCCCATAGTATTGCTCTGCCATTGATACATAGTAGCGGAGTTGCCACACTCGCCGAAGTGGCAATATCCGATGTGGTTGATTTTTGCAACCAGCACCTTTTTTGTCCACCACAAACTGAGGGTAATCAGCAGTAATATTTATCCATCCTAGGCAAGTATAACCTTGTGTGGTATGATAATTGCTAGCACAACGTATTAGCACAACGTACTAGCACAACGTACTAGCACAATGGAGGGATAGGTCTTGCATCTACCATGAGCATTCGTTTATTTAATGATATATCTTATTTTGAGGATCTCAGCAACAAGGATTCTTCGCAAAAGTTTTTTGTACCACATGCTAGTGGTTTAATTGCGTCTGGGAAGTATCAGGATGCCATTGATCAGCTTCAGAGTGGGCTGTTGTGGAATGCAGGGTACACGAATGCGTTGGTGCTTTTGGCAAAAGCGTTTTTGGAAACAGGACAGGCTCCCGATGCCATCAGCTCCTTGGAAGAGGCGTTGCAGAAAGATATTTACAACGCTCAAGCCTTGGTTTTGCTGGGTGATGCTTATGTTCTCTTGGAGGAGTTTGCACGTGCGGAGCAAAGTTATGCCCGTGCCCTTGCTGTTTCCCCCGAAAACATGGAGCTGGTTCAGACTTTGGAAGAGCTGTCGGATTATAAACTTGCTGAGCCTGACCCGCAAGAGGATAACCCGTACGAAAGTATTGACACAAGCGACATGGAAGCCCTCAAAGATGACATGCTCAAAGATTTCGACACACTGTTGGAGGAGAGCGATGCCCCTATTGGCGAGGCGATACCCGACTCACAGCTTGAGCTGGACGATACAACGGACGATATTTCTGACAGTACGGATATCATAGACACAAACCTAGACACAATAAGTGAGGACACCTTGAACGAAGTTTTGGGTGATCTGGACTTATCAGACTATTCCGCCTTGGATAGTGATGATGAGGTGGATGGTGGCTGGAGTGATGGGGAGACTCCACCTGAGTCGTTCACTGAGTTGTCGCCTGAGTCGAAGAAGGTGAAGAAGGCGAAGAAGCCTAAGAAGGTGAAGAAGGCGAAGAAGGCGAAGAAGGTGAGTGCCCCTGAGAATATTGATCATGGGGAGAACATTGCTTCTGAGGTGGATAGTCGTAGCCGTGATAGGTTTAGCCCCATGGCGTTAGTTGTCGCCGCCGCCATGCTGCCGGTAACAGCTGTTGCGTTTATTTTGTCGCTGTTCAAGAGAAGGGCGGGGGATGAACCCCCTTTCGGCGATCACGAACATACCGTTGGCAGTGGTGGCACCTTGGAGGGGATACTGCCCGATAGTGTTTACCTTGATCCCATCGACTCAACCGCTTTGCAGTCGCACGAAAAGGGGTTCGATATGGGTATGTTGCCCCCTGTGGATACTGTTACCACGGTGCCTGACGAGCTTTTGGTTAATGATGCCTCGGACATTCTAGAAGACTTGAACGAACCAGCAGACGAACCAACAGCTGAGCCAGCAGACGAACCAGCAGACGAACCAGCAGTGGAGCCTCTTTCCGCAACCTTGGAGCAGGCAACAGAGAGCATTCTCAAAGATGTGGACGCAATACTTGCGGATTCCCCTTCTTTGGAGGGGGTGCAGGGTACGTCCCATGGTTCGGATCAACAGCTAGACGAAGATATTGCTGCCTTGGAAGTGTCGCAAAGCTTTGAGGAGGAGGAGGTTTACGTTGATACCACTCTCCCCCTTGGAATTGTGGACAACTCAGAGGATTGGATAGGTAGTACGTTGGGCGGTAATGTATCTTTGGGGCGTAGCGGTACTCACGAGCTTGGCGATGTTGTTGAGGACGCTAGTGGCGAGGCGGGCTCTAGGGAGGATAACCCCTTTGGCGAGGTGAGTATTGTTTCTGCCCAAGAGCAGGCAATATTCGATGAGGTTGTGAAGAAATCAGTGGAGGAGCAGGATGCTGCCCACGCGTCCATGGCGGAGGCGGAGGCGGGTGATGATGGTGATGTGGATGATGGTGAGGAGGAGGTTGACGAAACCCCTATCCCTATTATGACCATAGATAATATTAATCCCCACGAGAACGTTCGCTCCCATCGCTTTAGCGACGCTGAGGCAAAGCTTCTGGAGATGCTGAACAGTGATGACGATGACGATGACGACGACGAAATATACCCCATGATGTAGGCGACGCTGAGAACCCTAGCCTCAAGGGGAGTAACGAGTAACGTGCAACGTGCAACGTGCAACGCACAACGTGCAACGAGTAACGTACAACGCACAACGAGTAACGAGCAACGTGCAACGAGTAACGTACAACGGAAATAGGTGTAGCAATGAGCAGTAAGAACCTTGTATACGTTTTGAATGGTGCCAACATAAACATGTTGGAGTTTCGTTCCCCTGCTCATTACCACGGTGCGGGGGGGGCGGGTGGCACATCCTACAACCACCTGTGCGAAACCCTTGTACGCGAGGGGGATACCTTGGGGTTGCGTGTGGAGGTGTGGCAATCCAACTCGGAGTCTGCCATGGTGGACAAGGTTCAGTCCATTGCCATGGAGCACGTTTATGCCCCTTCAGCGGAAACGCAAATGCCAACGCCAACGCAAATGCAAACGCAAACGCCAACGCAAATGCCAATGCCAATGCCAATGGTAACGGACAACGTGGGGGTAATCGTCAACGCTGGGGGGTACACCCATACTAGCGTAGTTATACGTGATGCTTTAGAGCTTCTTGCCCCCATCCCCATTGTTGAGGTGCACATGTCCAACATATTCGCCCGCGAAAGGTTCCGCCACCACTCCCACATATCCGGAATTAGCCATGGCGTAATAGCCGGTTTAGGTGTATACTCCTATGTTGCGGCACTGCACTATATTGCAAACCTTTACGCTATGCCAACAAAACAGATACAGAAATAAAGCTCAAAAACACAAACAACCACCCTCTAAGGAGAACATATTGATGGCACAAACAAACTTGCAAAAACTAGAAGAACGCATGAATCTGGACAACATTAAACAGATGCTCATTACGCTCCCCGAAGATGTGTACTACCTTTCAGGGTTCACAGGCTCCAACGCCGGAATCCTCCTCACTGAAGGTGCTTCCCATGGTGCTGTTTTCATGACTGACGGTCGCTACACTAGCCAAAGCAAGGAAGAAGTAACCGATCCACGTTTTAATATCGAAATTGTTGACAGAATACCGGCACGCGTGGAAGAACTCGTTGCTGAGACCAACAAAACAACGCCACTTTATGTTCAACCCACAATGCCCGTATCCCAATATTATGACTACAGCAAAAAGCTTAATGTGGAGGTGGACACAAACAACCATGTTGCCATGCTCCGTGCAACCAAATCTTCAGCAGAGATTGACGAAATTACACGACAGTTTGAACTAGCATCCAACGCGTTTACAACAGCCCTAAGCAAGTGGCAGTATGGTCAGACAGAGCTGGAATGGGCAGCACAACTCGAATATCAGATGAAGGCACTTGGGGCAACGGGATCCTCGTTTGAAACAATTATTGCTAGTGGCGTACGATCATCCCTGCCCCATGGTGCGGCGTCGAGGAAGGTTGTAAAGTCGGGGGAGCCCATTACAGTAGACTTCGGCTCACAATTACGCTACTGTAGCGATATTACTCGCCAAGTTTACAACGGCGACGATATGGAGTTTTTGCAGGTGGTGGATGTTGTCCACACCGCCATGAAGATGAGTGTGGACGCAGCAAAACCTGGCATGGATTGCAGTGCGTTAGATAAAGTTGCACGGGATTATATCACCGCACAAGGGTACGGCGAATACTTCACACACTCCTTGGGGCACGGAGTCGGACTGGAAATTCACGAATACCCCGGAATGGGAGCAATGTCCACCGATCGACTAGAAGTTGGCATGGTTGTTACCGTCGAACCGGGTATTTACATCCCCAATAAATACGGCGTTAGACTGGAAGACACAATCGTTATCACGCCCAACGGTGCGAAAACCATAACACCCATGGACTCCTACATCTACTCAATAAAATAACAACACCGAAATACTTGCAATATCACTAGAAAAAAGGTAAACACGAACTATAATAAATATACCGAGGAGATAATCAGAATGGCATCCATTACACCAAACCAATTCAAACGTGGCGGGAAAATAGAACTAGACGGCGAACCGTACGCCATCGTCGAATACCAACACATCAAAACAGGTCGTGGCGGTGCTACTGTGCGTACCAAAGTCAAACACCTACTCACTGGGAGCGTATTGGAAAAATCATTCCGCTCAGAAGAGAAAATTGCAGTACCAGATTTCGAAAGCAAAGCCATGCAATACCTCTACAACGAAGTGGACACATTCTTCTTCATGGACAACGACACATACGAACAGGTTGAAATGGGGAAAGCTGCCGTTGGCGAACAAAATGTTAAATTTATGTCCGAAAACTTGGAAGTACAGGTAATGGTTTACAAAGGGAACCCTGTGGGCGTTGACCTCCCCAATTTCGTAGAGCTAGAAATAACGCAAACCGATCCGGGGTTACGTGGCGATACTGTTTCCGGTGGAAGTAAGCCTGCCACTGTTAGCACCGGTGGCACCATCAACGTACCACTATTCCTCAACGAAGGGGACTGGGTAAAAATCGACACGCGGGACGGCACATACTTAGAACGTGTACGCAGTGCGAGCAAATAATGCCCGTACGTAAATAATCATACACAATAACATGGTCAGGGAGCAGGAATATGTTCGCAATGGTAACAGGTGAGATGCACGCCGGTAGCAGGAAGCAACGGTTAATCACTGTGCTCAAAGGAACCACTACAGCCGTAATTGTAACAGTTGCCATGGTGGCAGGTGGAACAGCCTTGGGCGAAAACACAACAATAGCCGCCTCTGATACCCTCATGCGACATGTTCCGCCAAACGACAACCCCGCCAGCTCCATCGATAGCAGTACCCCCAGTATTGCCGGGCAAAGTAGTGCCTCGCCAAAAAATACCCCTACAGTAGGGCACACGGCACTACAGTCTGCCGCAACTCAGTACTACAGTGCCAACAAGCTCCTCTCCGATGGCGATGGTGCTGCAGCCATCCCCATACTCGAAAACCTTCTCAAAACAGAATCATCCCCAACACTTTACAGCAAAATCATCTTGGCATACGAAACCCAAGGGGACTATGCCAACGCCACTAGTCGCTTGGAGGTTGCCCTCGACCTGTATCGCGACAACGACACCCTCCGTGAATCAGGACTGCTACTCTACTACAGCATTCAAGATTACAGCCGTGCCATGGGGCTTGCCAAAGAGCTAGAGGAGAGCGAAACATTCGACACCAGCCAAGCACTGCTCTACCAAACCATAATCTACGCCGACACAAGGGAGTACAAGAAGGGACTGAAAACTATTAAACGTATTGAAAAGATTCGCGGTATGGAGGTGTCCACCGACCTACTGAAAGGCACAATGCTCCTTGGGCTCAACAAAACTAAAACGGCACAAGAGGTATTCGATCGCTCGTTTAACGCAACCCAAGGTGCCGATTTCGTCCTAGCACACATTACGAGCTCCTACTACTTTTTCGAAATATACCCCCCAATCGTCTACTTTTTGGAACGCAAAGCCATGTTGAGCGAAGGGAACCCCCGCGACCTCTACCTCATTCAAGGTGCTGTACTAGCCTTTACCCTAAAGGACTATGCCAATAGTAGCAGGCTCTTGGAGATGGTAAGCACAACGAACCCGTCCATACGTAGCTCAGTATACTTCAACCTCGGACTAAACGAACTACTACTAGGGAACACCTCCCAAGGGGTAAACTACCTAGAACAATCCATCAACACCGACATGGAAGACGGCAAACTCCCACACTCGTCCGAACCATACGCCTACACCTCCCTAGCGAAAGCATACCTCAAGGAGAGCGGCTACAAGGCGGGAGACACAATCGACAACAACAACGCCAACAGCAATAACGATAGTCGACGCAAGGCGATTGCCACCCTAAACGCAGGGATAAAAGCATACGCCGATGTTCCCGAAAACTACCTTACAGCGGCGATAATCTATTCCGACAAATCGGATCGAAACCTAACACAAGCACGCAAATACCTTTCCGAATACGGCAGGCTAACCAACAACTCCAGCGACTACTACTATTGGTCGTCATCCCTGTACCTACTTGACAACAAAACAGCACATGCGTACAACGAGTCCACCGCCGGACTTGAGCTTAGCCCCGGCAACGTTCCCCTACTAAGTGTGCGAACTGACGCCTGTGTTGCCCTAGAAAACTACACCTGTGCCATCGATAGTGCCGAAAAACTCATTCAGTATGGTGGCGAAACCCCCGATAGACTAAACACACTCGGCTACTTGTATGCCTCTGCTGGCATCAACCTGCAGGAGGGTGAGTTGTTGGTGAAAAAAGCACTCAAGGCAAGCCCAAAAAACTTCTACTACCTCGACTCCATGGCGTGGGTATACCACAAGCAGGGGAACAACAAAAAAGCGAAAAAATATATCGAGAAAGCTAAACAAGCCGTAATAAATTATGAAGCCTCCCTGAAAAAACAAGGGGGGGAGATTACCCCCGAAACCATCGAAGTTCTAAACGGTGCCAAAGAGGAGATAGACGAACACATGAAGGACATCGAAGGGGCAAACAACGCGAACGGGAACCAATAACAATGCAAACCGTTGCCACTAAGACAAAAATATGGATTGAGGAGAATCTCTAATTGTGTTTTGTGCTGTGAATGTGTTACAATATTCCGTAAGAGTGCTCGTGAGTAAAACTTCCAAGCTTTTCCGCCTTCGAGGGACAAAATAAGTATGCATTACAATCGTAATAGTGGCGTACCGATATTAATACCGATATCAATACTGATGGTAATGAAAACGTTCTTCAACCTCACACCTTCAAGATTAGTAAGTATCTCCCTGCTAACCATCACGTCATTGCTCCTCCTATCGTGCTCCCTCGTCGTCAAACCCAAACCCACCATGGGGAGCTACCAATACAATGTTGACCTAATCAACGCCATCAAAGACAAAAACCCAACCTACTGTGCTTACGACGGGTTAGTTGTTATTAAAATTTCCGACAAAGAATCCACACTATCGTACAGTGCCAACAGGTACACACTGAAGGCAAACCTCCACAAAGAATGCGAGGCAGGCAACATCGCCATGACCCTCTACGGACCACTCAACATACCCGTCGCAACCGCCGAATACAACACCGATACCAAAGAACTAAAATACTCCTCGTCGTACGACAAAAATCCACAAGACAACGCCGAAAGCCTTTACCGCATCCTTGTTACCTACGGTGCACTCCTCACAATCCCCCTAAAAACACCACAAGAATACTACAACGTAACCGTTGACACAGACAACGCCACATACACATTCCGAAGCACAGAAGACGTAATCACAGCAAACCACATGCTACAAATTACGGGCATCTACCTCAGCCACATAGACGGTGCCATCGGATACTCCTACCGACGCAACGGGAAATTGCAGGGTATCTCTTATGAAGACAAACTGTATCGACTGCAAATGGACTTCCAAAAGGAATGGCTGCAACACAATCCGAAAAAGAATAAAAAGGACGGAAATACTGCCCCTGCAATGCAGGAAACAACAGCAAGCAACAGCAATGAGCAGTAAGCAATCACCGTACTAAAGGGGAGGGTTCACAATGTGTAGTCTTCATATGATAAACAATAACGGGCTGGGAACACTATCCATATTATCCTATGGCAAAACCAACCTAACATTACGCATCACAGGAACTATGCCCGACGGATACCACCAAGTATTCACACTAATGGCAAAGGTTGACATTTACGACCACATCTCCATTGCCCCCCTGCCTAGCGGTAACACCAAAGATATTGTTGTTTTCAACGCGTCAGGCAAACATATCGACAAAGAAGACGTAGCCTCACTAAATGCAATGGAATCCCTTGGCGATAGCTCTGGTGGCACCTCTGTTTCGAAAATTGTGAACCTTTTACGCAAAGAGTATGGCGAGATTATGGGGCTGACAAATCAGTTTTTCCACATTATCGTGAGCAAGTATATCCCCCAAGGGAGCGGGATGGGGGGGAGCAGTAGCAATGCCCATGCAACGCTTGTGGGGATTATGAGCCTCGTATCCAGCAGTTTGTCGTACAGTAGCAAGCACCGCCTCCTAAAAAAGATTGGTGCCGATGCACCATTTTTCCTCCACCAAAAACCACAAATATGCCACGGACGTGGTGATGAATTCCTAAGTAGTGCCGACCTCCCTCAAGGGGTGAGTCTCGTTGTTATCTTCCCCCACACTAGCAACGCAACAGCAGAAATATACGCCGAATATGCACGCCAACAGGTGGGCAAAGAGTACTCCCCTGTCCCTAGTGGTGGTGTTTTCGAGGGTATGCCCCGAAGCAGGGCGATTGACAACCTCCAAAAAGGGAGCACAGGCACAGGCAGCTTGGCTCCTATCAACGTCGAATGCCAACACAATGTTAACATTGAAGCAGAGGATCTTGCACTTCTGATGAACAACGACTTACTCCCCGCCGCGTTAAACGTAAACAAAGAGCTGAAAGAGCTGTACAGTATCCTTTTCACGAAGGTGCAGAGCTACAATACTGCCCACGGCGAAACCCTTGCCACAACTATCCTCAACGGGAGCGGATCCAGCGTGTCGGTGGTGTGCTTCAATAAGAAGTCGGCACAGTATTTTACAGCATCCCTGACCAAGCTTTTCCCTTACTACTATGTCGGTTGCCACACACTTGTGCAAGATGCTGCCAAGGTGCACACCCTTCAGCAGGGAAGCAGGTAAGTAGGGAAGCAGGTAAGCAGGGAAGCAGGGAAGCAGGTAAGCAGGGAAGCAGGGAAGGCTCCTGCAAAACATAATCTCAAGCTTTTGCGATTTAGGTACAAATAATACACAACACAATAGTTTCAGTTAGAGGTATGAAGTATATGGGTTTTCAAATATTTGCTGGTAGTGCTAGCAAAAAGCTATCAAGTCGAGTTTCAGAGATACTGGGTAGGGATCTTGGGCGTGTTCAATTGACAACATTTTCCGACGGGGAGATACGTGTTCGCTTTGACGAAACTGTTCGCGGTAAGGACATATTCATCATTCAGTCCACGAGCAACCCCGCCGATCGAAACCTAATGGAGCTCATGATCATGACCGACGCACTTCGTCGTGCCTCGAGCAAGTCTGTAACTGCCATCATCCCTTACTTCGGCTACTCACGCCAAGATCGCAAAGCGGAACCACGAGTAGCCATCACCGCCAAACTCGTTGCCAACCTGCTCACCACCGCCGGCATCGACAGAGTCGTAACGATGAACCTGCATGCAGGACAAATACAGGGCTTCTTCGATATCCCTGTGGACAACCTGTACTCCTCCCCCATCATTATCCCACACCTTCGCAATAACGGTTACGGTGGGGAAGACTGCGTTGTTGTGTCCCCCGATGCGGGAGGCACAATTGTTGCACGGGCGTACGCCAAAATACTCAAAAGCTCCCTGGCGATGATAGACAAACGTCGCTCCGAACCCGGTGTTATCGAATCCATGCGAGTTGTGGGGGATGTCAAGGGGAAGAGGGCGATACTCATTGACGACATGATAGACACAGCAGGCACACTAGTTTCAGCAGCAGACGCACTCATGGCAAACGGTGCCAAAGAGGTTATCGCTGTTGCAACGCACGGTATCTTCTCCGGACCAGCAATCGAAAGACTCAACAACAGCTGTATCACTAAAGTATACGTTACCGACACAATAGATAACTCCAACAACATGGGAATGCTAGACAAAATAGACTCATGTAGCGTTGCCGAAATTATTGCCGTTGCCATCAAAAATATCGATAACCACACCTCACTGCATAACCTATTCCCCATTAGCGAGTAGACTGCAAACGGTATGCAAATAAATATTTGGAGACGGGAGATAATTAACACATGGTAATAGTTTGCGGGCTAGGGAACCCTGGCAGTAAGTACGAAAATACACGACACAACTTAGGGTTCATGGTGGTTCAAGAGCTATCGCAAAACTTGGGCGTAACGTGTAAGTTGCAAGGGAAGGTTGTGCAGGGGTTCACAACACTCATGGCGACGCCTGCACCTGTGGCGACTAAGTCCGTGGCGACTAAGGCTGTGGCGACTGAGGCTGTGGCGACTAAGGCTGTGGCGACTGAGCCAGTGCGTACCAAGGTCGGACTCATACGCCCGCAAACCTTCATGAACCTCTCAGGCGAGGGGGTATGGCAAATCTTCAGCTACTACAAACTAAACCTTGCCCACGACGCCACCCAACTCATCGTCATACAGGACGACTTAGATCAGCCGTTTGGTCGCCTGAAAATAGTTGTTGGCGGTGGTGCCGGTGGACACAACGGCATATCATCCATACACACACACCTACGCACCAAGCAGTTTGTGCGTGTTAAGATGGGTATCGGCAAGGGTTTTGCAGCGAGTGAAGGTCGCACAGGCAATACCGTAAGTCATGTTCTGTCCCCATTTTCCAAGGACGAATCCAAAGTGTTACCCGACTTTGTTGACGTCGCAAGTGCCTCTGTTGTGGAGATTATTACCCGCGGCGTCGCCTCAGCAATGAACAAATACAACAACACAACAGTCGTGTAGTCGCAAATTATCTAGCATTTATAACACAAAACGTGTAAGATATTAAAAACAGAAATATAAGGTGGTAGTAGATGAGCTTCAAATGTGGCATCGTGGGTTTACCAAACGTTGGCAAATCCACACTATTCAACGCACTAACAAAATCCAACATTGAGGCGGCAAACTATCCGTTCAACACCATTGAACCCAACATCGGCGTTGCAAAGGTTGCCGACAAGCGTATCGACTACATCGCCGGCAGGGTCAAACCACTCACAACCTTTTACGCACGTGTGGATTTCGTGGATATTGCCGGGCTGGTAAAAGGTGCTAGCACTGGGGAGGGGCTTGGCAACAAGTTCCTCGGGCATGTTCGTAGTGTTGATGCAATTGTGCAGGTTGTTCGCTGCTTTGACGACGAAAATATTACCCATGTTAGTGGCAAAGTTGATCCCATGCGTGATATTGATACCATCAACACCGAGCTGATTATTGCTGACTTGCAGATACTGGAAAACAACATTACCAAGCTGCAAAAGATGTCTAAGAGTAACGATCCGAAAATTAAATCCCAGCTGACAGCGTTACAAAAAATTCACGCAACTTTATCCGACGGAACACTTGCCATTACCCTTTTCGAACAGGATCCTGACCTTGCTGAAAGTGCCAAAGAGTTTAACCTCATCACAGCTAAACCGGTAGTTTTTGTTGCAAATATGCGTGAGGACGAGCTCCATGGTGAGAACGAGTACATTCAGGCGGTTTCTGCTTACGCTGAGTCTGTTGGTCGTCCGTTGGTGCGTGTTTCCGCTCGCCTTGAAGCGGAGATATCTGAGCTTGACGAGGCTGATGTTCCTGAGTTTTTGGAGGGCATCGGTCTTGAACACTCAGGGCTCGAGCTTGTTGCCAGTGCAGGTTACAAAGCTCTCAACCTTATCACCTACTTTACAGCAGGCGAAAAAGAGGTTCGGGCTTGGTCCATCGAAAAAGGCACCAACGCCGCTTCATCTGCCGGCAAGATACATGGGGATATTGAGCGTGGCTTCATCCGAGCAGAGGTGTGCTCTTATGCTGATTTTGTTGAGTACGGCTCCATTGCTGCAGCCAAAGAGGCAGGTCGTGTACGCCTCGAAGGTCGCGACTACATCGTTGAAGATGGAGATATTATCTACTTTAGGTTTAATGTTTAGCTTTGATGGTATATAATTAAGTATGGGTAAACACAAACACAAACACAATGCAACAACCAAGGGGCTCAAAACCGTAACCACCACTCACGTGTGGCTAATCGCCTTTGCTGGTGCCATAATCATGTTGGCAACAGTGCCCATACCCATCGCTGGCACTACCGTTGCGTATGGCGAGGACGCCACTGAGCAAGAACTAGACATAGGGTTTGTCAATAGCCGTGCCAAGGCGATACGTAACAATGTTCCCTACTACAAAGACATCATCAGCACTAGAGCCATGGGAGTTATTTCTCGTCGTGAAAGCGTAATGATTATGCGTGAAGAGGGTGAGTTTTACTACGTTGAGATTAAAGATGGGCAACACGTTTACATGCGAAAATCCGACCTGTATCAGGTGGTGAACCTCTACCAAGAACGTATCTCACCACAAGGGTACAACAAAAAACCGTACTACGAAATACAAAGCATTATCGACCGATTCGACGCCACATTCAACAAAGCATACTTCAACACCATGCCCACAGCACCGCACATCGAATTGCAAAACGTTCGCTCCACACGGGGAAACATCACATACACCATTCTGTACAGCGGCATCAATGGCAACAGAGTTATGCACCCCTCAATAGCCACAAACCCATTCCGCGAAGACATGCTCAGGCTCACAGAAGTAGTTATGCTCAAACTTGTACAGCAGGAAGATAACAAAAACATTACCATCCAAATTGTAGTGCCAAAATTTACGCAAAACAAGGTTGCAAGAGGGTTTGAACCGTATCAAACCATTACCCTGCCCAAGGGATTGCTAAAAGACAACAATATTGCCATACACATCCTCAAAGATATTGGAGCAATATGGAACTATGCCGACTACACCATGGACTACTTCCAAATGTATCAGAGCTACCCCAATTAAAAAGGTAGCCGAATGGGGGACGAAATGAGGGAATTCAACTATCCGAAAACTGTGGAAATCATGCTACAGTTTATCAGACACAAAGTGGACGCAAGTGGAGCGGATGGCGTTGTAATAGGCTTGTCGGGAGGCGTGGACTCCGCCGTAAGCACTTCACTAGCTGCAAAAGCACTTGGAGCAGACAGGGTACACGCATACTACATGCCCTACAAAACATCCTCGGAACTTAGCCTGATTCATGCACAAGAATTAGCAGACTCATGCAACATCAAACTGGAAATAATCAACATCACCAACATTGTAGACGCCATTGCAAACACCATGGACGAAACATTCGGCTCAACACTCAGTACCGCCGACAATGCCTCGAAAAAGCTTCGAATGGGGAACATCGCCGCACGTAGCAGAATGATATCACTATTCGACCGATCCAAAGTGATGAACGCTCTGGTGCAAGGCACAAGCAACAAAACTGAGATACTACTGGGGTACGGAACTTGGTATGGCGACTCAGCTTCATCGTTCAACCCCCTCGGCGAACTCTACAAAACAGAAGTATGGGGCGTTGCCAAAGTCTTGGACGTGCCCAAAAGCATCATCAACAAACCACCAACAGCCGACCTCTGGGAGGGGCAAACCGATGAAGGTGAACTAGGGATGGGGTATCTGGAGTGCGACAAAATACTCCACGCCATGGAAGAACTCCCCCAAAACGACTCAGCAAGACTCGTACAACGACTTGTCGGACAAGGGTTTAACCAAGGAGTAGTGGAGACGGTGGTTAGTCGAGTTGTGGGTAACGCGTTTAAGCGTAACCTACCTCAGAGCATTCGACCCATTTACCGACACACGTAACACGCTAGCACGCCAACACGCTAGCCACGCCAACACGCCAACACGCTAGCACGCTAGCCACGCCAACACGCTAGCCACGCCAACACGCTAGCACGCTAGCCACGCCAACACGCCAACACGCTAGCACGCCACCACTACATGGGGGGCGTCTGGATGGCAACCTCCATGAACCGTATCATGTTCGTCAAATAATCGTAAATCACACCCATAAACATAACACCAAAATAGGGCAACGAGGCAGTCAGCACGATAAACCCGAGCATCAACTGTGCAGGGAGCCCCACAAGCAAAATATTGAGCTGGGGCACAAGGCGACCGATTATCCCCAAAAGCACATTCAAAAACGTGAGGGAGACGAATATGGGAGCAAACACCTTAACGGCGATGATGAATATATTGCCCAAAACCTGAGCCAAAAATAGGTACGCATTAGGATTAATGTCGAAATACGCAATGGGCAACAACAAAAACGACTCATACAAAGCTCGTATCAAAAACTGAAGCCCACCAATGGACAAAAATATCAGGGTTGCAGCAAGGTTGTACGCCATACCAACCGTAGGTGTCTGAGTTTGCGTAATCGGATCCAAAACATTAGCAATCATCAACCCCATTTGCATGCCGATGAGCTCCCCCGCAAACAACACTCCCGAAAACAAAATATTACCAATAACACCAATCAACAACCCCAACAAAACCTCCTTAACAGCAAGAAGTATAAATATGGGGGCACTCACACCATCCATGGGCACAACATCCAAGAGGGGAGCAATAAACACAGCAAGGAGAATCGCCATAAATATGCGGTACGTGGGACGTATGAAATTACTGGAAAAAATAGGGGCAGCAAAAAGAAATCCACTAATACGCAAAACTACTAAAAAATATGTTGTTGTAGAGCTATAACTAAAAAATATATTCAAAATATCATTCATTTGCTATATTATATTAGTTATTGACCACTTGTTGCAAGACAAAAAAACTGCCTCATGGTACAATGAAGGGAAAATAAAGCGAAAACCCAACACACAACGGGAGCAATCATGCACACTCAAAACAATACACACACAAATACAAACCTCAATACAGAATTCAACACAAACTTCAACAACCTTGATACCACCAAAAGACTAACATTCGAACAAGGTGTCCAACTACTAAAAAATGCACCAATCAACACACTAGCAAATTACGCCGACGAAGTCCGACAACGACTACACCCAAACAATACCGTAACATTCGTCGCCGACAGAAACATCAACTACACCAACATCTGTGCCGTACACTGCTCGTTCTGCTCTTTCCGACGAAACAAAAACGATGCCGATGCCTACGTCCTCTCAAACGACGAAATAATCGCCAAAATCAACGAAACCAAAGAACTCGGCGGCACACAAATACTACTACAAGGGGGGATGCACCCCGAATTCAAAATCGACTACTACGAAAACCTTGTGGAACTAATAAAAAGCATGGGGATGTGGGTACACGGATTCTCCGCCGCCGAACTGCAATTCGTCGCTCAGGTAAGCAAAATCAGCGTACGTGAAGTTATGGAACGACTCATCGCCAAAGGACTCGACTCCATACCCGGTGCCGCCGACCTACTAGTGGAAGATGTTCGCAAAGATGTTTCACCCGGCAAAGTTAGCGTGCCACAGTGGGTTGACTGCATGGAAACCGCACACGAACTCGGACTCAAAACCTCCTCCTGCCTCATGTTCAAAAAAGACGACACAGCAGAAAATATCATCAAACACCTAGACACACTAAGACAACTGCAAGATCGTACAAACGGCTTCACAGCCTTCATCTGCTGGCCATTCCAACCCGACAACACCAAGCTGGGAGGCGAAAAAACCACACCTTACGAATACCTCAGAGTGCTCGCTGTGGCACGCCTCTATCTGGACAACATACCAAACATACAAGTATCGTGGGTTACACAAGGGAAAGATATCGGACAGCTCGGACTACTCTACGGTGCCAACGATTTCGGTAACCTCATGATCGAAGAAAATGTTGTCTCTGCCGCCGGAACAACATTCAAAATGAGCTCGGAAGATATCATCAACAGCATACAAGAAGCAGGATTCATCGCAGCCAAAAGAGATATGCACTACAATATCCTAGAAACATACGTTTCGTCGTTGAACACTGAAAAGGTGAGCTAAATATGGGCAAAATACTATCATTTTTAATCGGACCCCTAGTGGTTCTAATACTCATGGTTGCCGCTTGGCTAGGGTACTCCACACTGTACACCATGAACAAAAAAGTAACATACGATATCCAAATCGAACCTAATCAGGGGTTTCGATCCGTATTCGTGGAGCTCGTTCCTGAAGGACAAACACCACTATTTTACTACCGATACCTCACCTCCGTACGCAAACTGCACACAAAAATACGATACGGACACTACTCCGGCACAAACGAATCACTCAGCACCGTCTTCAAACGACTCGAAAAAGGGGCACAAACAACATACCCCATCACAATACCTGAAGGACTAAATATTTACGACATCGACAAAGTCTTCAGCGACAAAAATATTATGCCCAAAGGAGCGTTTATCGCTGCTTGCAAAAATCAAACCCTGCTCAGCGAAGTAATCAAAAAAGGGTACAGCACAAAAGATAGTGGCACACTAGTCAGCTGTGAAGGGTACATGTATCCCGATACATACTACTTCCCCGCACAAATATCTGCCAACAAAGCACTCAAAGTCATGTACGCAAACTTCGAATCCAAACTGCCCGACAACTTTCGCAAAAATGCAGCTAAAACAGGACTAACCGAATACGAAGCCGTAACAATGGCATCCATCATACAAAAAGAAACCTACATAACAACGGAAATGCCCATCGTATCATCCGTATTCCACAACCGCATCGCCAAAGGGATGAGGCTACAAGCCGACCCAACAATAATATACGGCATTTACGAAAACTACGACGGCGATATTCGCAAAAAAGATATCACCGACAGGGGGAACCCCTACAACACATACACCATCAACGGACTCACACCAACACCGATAGCCAACCCGTCCAAAGAAGCACTGCAAGCAGCTGTTGTTTTTGACGACACGCCGTACTACTTCTTTGTGGCAACAAAAGGGGGGGAACACACCTTCTCCGTAACATACGAAGAGCATCGACAAAAGGTGAGGGACTACATCAACTAAACAACAACCAAGGCAGAACCAAGGCAGAACCAAGGCAGAACCAAGGCAGAACCAAGGCAGAACCAAGGCAGAACCAAGGCAGAACCAAGGCAGAACCAAGGCAGAACCAAGGCAGAACCAAGGCAGAACCAAGGCAG
>CAMZNJ010000020.1 GCA_947313825.1 uncultured Deferribacteraceae bacterium
ACAGCACAACTGAGGACAACGTTTGCCCCAACCTAGTACTCTCATTATGGGCAATAATAGCAACACTCAATGGTAACATTAATACAACTCCTTCAAGACCCTTTCACAGTACGACACAACTGTGCTGGATAGGTAATTCACGTGGGAAGTATACGGCATCGCCCGCTCCCTGTTGGGGATAAGTACGTGGCGGCTGTAGGTGTACTTACTGCCCCATGTACGCATCTCTGTAGGGTTATTGCGAAACACGATGACCGACGGAACATCTAATGCATTCGCCATATGAGTAGGACCGGTGGACGAACCAACATAAAGCTTTGCAGCATCAATAATCGCAACCGTACGAAGTATGTTTGCAGCATCACTAAATATGTGAACACCATCCATGCCACCAAAATAGATATTAGCAATACGAGCATTGTAAATGCGGGGCTCGTAGGGTACAGCAATGATTACCACTTGATGACCACCAGCAACCAAACTCGATACTATTTTGCGGTAAGTCAACAACGACGCATTGTTGGACGACCCACCATGGAAAACATTAATAACAACATAACCCTGCTCAGGGGGAGACTCATCGCGGGGAACACCATCCCTACGCGAATCAGAAACCATGGCTGAAGGTATCGCCGTGGGAGCACCGATGGCACCACCAGCCGAAATAGGGATACCCGTAATGGAGGCTATGCCCAGTATTTCCGAAAGGGTAGAAGGCGAATCACTACTACTCGACGTTGAAGCAGGCTCAACTTCGGGAACGGTGTCAGATACACCTGACGCTCCCAACGTACCCAACGTACCCGACGTACCCAAAGGGCTACCACCCTGCAACATACCCACCGCAAAATCACTAACAACAGGGAACTGACTAGACTTCGCACGAGTATAGCACGGTTGCAACCCACGCTCAGACAAAAAGTCCGCAACAGCAGATTTATCAGCATCTGAGTAGTGTATCGCCCTGTCCAATTGGAAGACTTCGTCATAGCGACGAGGATTCGTGTGGCGTACAAGGAGAAGGGCGTATTCACCTTCGTGTTGGTGACGATACAGCTCCGTTCTGCGTATGCGGAACCCGTGGCGATAAACACGAAGGTGCTTACCCGACACCTTGTACGGTACCTCAAGGTTGGACACAAACTTGGTCAGATCAGGGGAGGTCATGGTCATGATTATCACATCGTATTTGTTGGCGTTCAAGGTTTTCAGCAGGTCAGCATCCCGTACCGCCGCCTTACCAGGAAGCTCCGAACCGAGGGCACCACGCGTATAAACAGCATCCACGTAAGGCAGGTTCTGAGGGATATCGCTGTTGTATGGCGACGCTAACACGTCTATTTGTGCGTCAGGGTACATATTCCGCAACATCTTGATGGCCGGGATACAAACAATCATATCGCCAAGCTTGTCTACGCGAGAAACAAGGATACGACGCAACACAAGCCTGCCACTAGCCTCGTCGTAAACACGATCGCTAGGCGTATCACTAGGAACATCAAACGCTTCAATATCGTACATACTAGCGTAATCGGAATAAAGCCTGTCGGTCTTCGCCCTAGCAATCACCGGAACAAGTGCATAACTAAAACACAGCGACACCAAACTTCTCGAATTCAAAAACGCACCCTGAATAACATAGTGGTACAGAAACAATACCACAAACATAAAACCGTACTTTAAGTAACGAAGCCCCTGAAAAAAATGCCGCCAACTAGTTTGTACACCCCTAAGGGCATACATCCCTTGCCCATGATAGTATTCCGCAACAACATCGCTATGGCGATTCATGCGATCAACGTAGGAATCAACAGTCGGGGCAAGGTGGCGTAGAACAGGATCGGTAATCTTCCCCCCCTCCACTGAAGTGGACGTATCAATAATCGTGGGAGGCGAATCGAACTTATCCAACGCAAAACCAACGGAACCAGCACTGAAAAAACGGTACTCATACTTAGGACGCAAAACACCGTGGCGAACCTTCCGACGAAGGATGAAGGACTCAACGCGAACCTTGTACGCAATGGGGGACGAAATGGTAACATCCGCAACACTATCGGTGCCAGCATCGGCAACACGAACAACACCTGCAACGCCCGTCTCAACAACGCCTGCAATGCCACCCGCATCCATACTTGCAACAATAATACGCTGCAAATGAATACGTAAGTCAACGCTAATGGAGTCCCCAGCATTAAGGTACAGCACCCAAGGCTGAGTACATTGGCTCAGAGCGTAGTTGCGTTGCTCATTGTACGTTGTGAAGCTTTTTCGTATCACCCTAGCACCAAAACTTTCTGCAATGGCGATGGTATCGTCAGTGGAGCCACTATCCACGATAACAATATCTGAGGCAATGGAGGCGACGAAGGAGAGTGTTTGCTCTAAACGCGAACCCTCGTTGTGAGTAATAATGGCAACACTTAACGGCAACATAATAGTAATAACTCCTTAAATGAAAACTTTAGTGTGCAGTATTTTGCACCCCTGCACCCCTGCACCTAGTGTTTAGTGCCTAGGCACCCTCTTTGCTAGCGGTGGACTCGTAGAGGTTTTTGTACAAACTGCACGACTTCAGCAATTCGCTATGCACCCCCGAGGCTTCCACATGGTTGTTGCTGATGACAAATATTTTGCTAGCGTTGATAATGGTGGAGAGCCTGTGTGCAATGACTATTGTTGTTCTGTTCCCCATGAGGTTGTCGATGGCTTGTTGCACTACTCGTTCGGATTCTTGATCCAGTGCGGATGTTGCTTCGTCAAGCACCAGTATGGGGAAATCGGAATACATGGCACGGGCAATGGTTAGGCGTTGGCGTTGTCCACCACTAACACGCAAGCCACGTTCGCCAATAACGGTTTCATAACCGTCGGGGAACTCCATGATAAAATCGTGTGCGTACGCCTTTTTGGCAACATCAACAACCCTATCCATGTCCATGTTTGCTTCACCAACTGAGTAGGCGATATTTTTGGCGATGGTGGTGTTGAATAGGAAGTTGTCTTGGGAAACGTACCCAACATTACGACGTATGGAGTCTATGCTGCAGTCCAGTATGCTTTCGCCGCCAATCAGAATATCCCCTGAGTTCGGACGGTAAAACATGCCGAGAAGGTTGCCGATGGTGGTTTTGCCCCCACCCGACGGACCCACAAGGGCAACGGTTTCGCCATGGTTTATCGTCATGTTGAGGTTTTTGAGCACAGGCACCTCGCCATCGTAGGAGAAGTCCACGTTGCGAAACTCTATCCCTTTGTTGGTGGCGTCTAGGGTTTTGCTACCCAGCGACAGGTGTGATTCCTCGGCTTGGGAGAGAACGTCGTTGATGCGATCAACAGCCGCAAACGATATTTGTATGCGTGCATTGGCGGCACCAAGAACACGTACGGAGGGGAGAATGTTTATCAATGCCAAAACATACGCCAGCAGTGAGCCGTAAGAGATATCCCCCTGCATCACTCGCACGCCCCCAAAATAAAGGAGCACGGCCATACCTAGCACACCAACAAACTCAAGGAACGGACCGTTTAGCTCGGCTACCCAAGTTTGTCGTAACCCTATTTTTGTGAGGCGTTTGTTGGCATTCTTGAAGCGATCCTCCTCATACTGCTCGCGGGTAAACGCCTTCACAACCGTTACACCGGCAAATATCTCTTGGAGGGTATTGGTCAGAATACCCATACGTTTTTGCCCTTCTTCGCTGTAACCACGGATGATTTTGCCGATTTTGACCACAAACCAAATAACAAAAGGGTAAAGGATGAACGTCATCAGGGCAAGCTGATAGTCGAAGTAAAATAGGAGCGAAACCATCACCAACACTCGAGTTGCATGGGAAAATATGTCGGTAACAACGTTGAGAGCATCCGCCATAATACCTGTGTCGTAAGTAACACGGCTCAACAACTCACCTGTGGAATGGTTCGACAGGTAACTCATGGACAGACGCACTAGTTTGCCCAAAAGTATGTTACGAAGCTCCATAACATACTGGAACGCAACATAACGCATGAGGATTGTTTGACCAAACTTGACGAGTAGCTTGATAAAGTTCGCCAAAACAATGGCAGCAGCAATGAGTATTAATGCCTTGGTGTTATCTGCTGAAATAGCTGTGTCGGTGAGAGCCTTGATGCCGTACACCGTTGCACCATCGATGGCAGATGCAAACATCGCCGCAACCATCGCAATAATTAAGTAGTACCTATATTTTATAATATAACTTCTGAGGGTTAATTTCTGGGGCGACATCCGCTCCTCCTCTTTCGTAAACCAATCAGGAAATCAGACCAATCATGCAATCAGGCAATCATAGCCCGTTTTCAAACACCAAATTATATCACCATTGCATAGTTTTTGCAAAAAAACTTTCCCTGTCCATGCCTGTGCTTATCTTTGGACAGCAACAACTGTAACATGCTCACACACCACCAATAACAAGGAGACTTAAATTATGGCGATAACTAGCACATCATACCCACAGGCAAACCTCCCCTCAACAGGAACTAAACCATCCGTTTACGAAGGGATTATCCTCGTGGGAAGCGACGAAACACCCATGCTCAAAGCAATGGGAACATCCGAAGTAACAAACACATCCCACTCCTGGGTAATCGACAAAATCGGAGACCCTGAACGTACGCCCGAAAACGAAATATCATCCCTCAACACAACCCAAGTAAACCACAAACAAAATAACAGCAACGCTGTGGAAATATTCAAAACCGAACTGTTCGTATCAAAAACAATGACCCAAATCAAAGCTTACGGCGGAAACGAACTCGAACACGAAGTAGCAAAAAAAGCCAAAGAACACAAAAAACTACTCGAACAGATGATTCTAGGACTCAACAGAGACAACGACCCAAAAACATCTCTACTCAAAGAACCGATTCACCGTAGCGAAAACCAACCTGGGGAAGCAGCAGGAATGTTCTACTTCATCGCAAAAGGGGAAACAACTTTCACCAACGGCAAAAAAGGGAACATATCCGCTTACGACAGCTCAAAAGACTGGACCGGTACAAAATCCACGATGGACTGGAACAAATTCAACACAATTCTACAACAAACATACAACGCTGGCGAAACTGTCAAAGATGTTTTCGTCGGCACAACCCTAAAAGCACGAATAAACTCCTTCGTAAACAGAAACTACAGCGACCAAACAACTTACGTCGGAAGGCTAGTCGCACTCGAAACCGACTTCGGCACAGTAAACATACACCTATCAAGATTCATGAACGAAGCAAACGCACTGGATGACACTATCATTGCAGGAAACTTCGACTATGCCAAAGTAGGACTACTCTACCCAACAGAACTCGCGGAAGTACACACCGACAAAACTGGTGTAGCCAAAAGGTACTACACTGAAGCAACACTGGAGCTACGTAACGCTGACGCGTTCTCCATAGGCGTCGGTCTGAAGTAAGCAACTGAAACAATAATCTGCCCCCCCCACAACACACAACACACAACAACAAAACACACCTCGATTAACACCAAAGGGGGGGCAAAATCCTAACACAGGAACGAAACAGGAGTTAACAATGAGAAACTACTCGGAGGAATTCGACCACTTCGACATGCTCATGCTACGCGGTCGCCTCGACTCTATCCTACCGAACAAAACCGAAATAGGTGAACGACCGTTCATATTCTTCCCCCGTGCCCTAAACGCTTTCCACGATATGTGCGTTAGCATCATCCCTGCACGATTTGTACGAACCGACCCCATAAACAATGTGAAATACAAAACACTCACCAATACATTTTTCCTAACATACGAACCCTTTACTCGACGACTCTCATACATGACACAACGCGATACCACACTACTAATGGACGACTACACACTGGATATCTTCCTCTACTTTGTCGCAATGGAGATGACCCAAACAGAAAAAAGCAGGCGATACCTTAGGGAAGAGATGAGTGGCGTCATCGAAAATCGCAACTGGGAATTTTACAACTACCTTGAAGAGCAGGGTTTCACCGATTACGACAGCAAAGACGCCCTCATTCGTGCAAGAATCGAATTCGAAAATAACCCCGCTGTTTTTGAAGCCAACTTCAACGGCGTTGTCAAAGTGTTTGCACCCAAATACCTAAATTTCCTCAGAAAATACCTTGATGATCGAACAATGGAAATACCATTCGAATACAAAACGTACACACTCAACTTCGTAAACAAACAGGACAACAACCTACCAATGAATCAGGACGAACTACTGCTACAATCCTCAATCTAGCAGCAACCTCACTGAAGAAACAAAGGTGAAAAAACGAACAGGAGCAAACATGCAAACTTACACACCTCGCAACGGGTACGCCATAAGATACGTGGACTACGCCCGAACAATCAACACATACCTACAATCCTCAGACTACTTCTTCGTCATCGCCGAAAGGCAAGCCGGAACCATGGGACTCAACGACATGGAACCCGAAAAACGAATGGAAGCTCTTTTCCGCTTCGCCGGGAAATACTTCGCCGACATGCAACGACTAGCCCATGACGCTGCCCTCGCTCTAATGAAAATGGCCATCGACAACGAACAGCATGATGCCAAACTCGCCATCCAAACATTGAACGAGGTGGGCAAAAACAGTGCAAGCGTACTGGAAAGCTACATAGCCGCCGCTACAAAAGTTAACAGCTACGCACTCACTACCGACAGATTTGTTGCCTCCCAACAGAGCTTTATCTCCCTGAGCAGTGCAACCATAGAGCAGTGCTACGACCTCATGTCTAAAGCTGGGCGGAAGTATTATACGAAGGGAAGGATGTATCGAAGCAGTACCGACTGGAACGCTAGATACACAGTAACGAGCATGACAAACAACATACCGGTGTAGGGGTGCTGGTCAGTCAACAACTGAAGGCACAGCGATACGGGAACAGTAGGGTTTGGGAGGGGAGCAGTTCAACTTTCAGTATGGTGAACTTAGTTTCTGATTATTTCAATAAGTTGACAATTGGTAAACTTATTGCTATATTCTTAATTGAAATTCATATTTAAGCAATATGTTCCCATGCAACAGGTGCTATACACTAAAAACCTTTATGCATAGTGGTTTTAACGCTTTTAATTATTACTCCATCGTTGCTGCTTGCCTACTCAAATTGTGCACGAAAAAGCACTGTATTGCAAGCACAACAACGCTCTTAGTGTGCTTACTGTTACATTAGTCCAACGTTAACTATTTGTATACTTTTAATAGTTTTACCAAAATAAAACTTTTGTATTTTAACTACACTTGGAGGGATATATGACAAAACAAAGTAATGCCACAGAGTTCCACGATGAATCCAACACATTTGATACCATTGTAGAGGCGTTGGACGGAGACTTCTTGGCTGCGTTTCGCCTATGCGAATACTTGAGCGGATTGGTGATACGCATACCATCCAAAATGCACCGCATGAAGCTTGCACGCGTACTAATTGAGATAGACTGCAGCCAAAACGATGTGCGGGAAAGTACTGGCATTAGCCGTGCTAGCTACTACAACCTTGCCCGATCGTATCGCGAAGAGTGTCGTGAAGATTTGGATTATACCGGCGACTACGACGCGACTAAAATGGTACGACAACACACTACTACCTCATCGCACCTGAAAAACAATCAACTACTTTAAACTAAAGGACATCATAATGAATAACCTAAACGATTTACGCGGAATCATTGAGGACGCCCAACGTGGTTACGCCAGATATAAACCCACCTTTGACAAGATTACTGATAATTATATCGGTCGATTTGACAAGGAATCTCGCCGAAATATGCAGGAGCGTGGCAAGTCTCATATCTTTTTCCCCATCATCAACACAAAGGTCAAGCGTATTGCAGCGGCATTCCAAGCAACGTACTTCAACCTCGAATCCCTAGCACTTATCGCTCCCGAAAACCCTCAGGACGCACAAAAAGCGAAAACCCTCGAGCGTGTGCTAAACACTCACCTCCAGCGTAGTGCTTTGCTGACGAGGCTTACGCCAACATTCTATCAGGGGATACTCTACGGTACTGTTGCTGCAAAATGCTTTTGGGACAACGGCATCGTCATCGAGCATATCCCGTTGGAGGACATCTACTTTGATCCGAACGCCAAAACATTCCAAGACTCAACATACGTGGTCAACAGAGTGTATCTCTCTGAAATGAAGTTCAAAGAGTTAGGACGCAAGGGGGTGTTTGCCTCAAAGGAGTTCCAAAAAGCTTTGAGCGAAATCACAAATAATGAGAGCAAAAAACATAAGGTCAATAAACGACTAAGTAGCAAAGTAGAGCTCATGGACGTTTACACACGATACAGCCTCAAAGATAGAAACAGCACAAGTGGAGACATGTGGTACATCTCAACCGTAATGGGGGGGAAATATGTGCTCCGATCGTTTGTGCCACTGAAAGACGGGCTACCAATCTTCTCAGGCACACTCCTACCACAAATAACACCTTCATACGAAACCGACGCCGTTGCATGTTACGGCGACTCACCTATTGCCGGACTCATACCACTGCAAACTGAGATTAACATCAAGAAAAACCAGCAGATAGACAGCATTGCCGAAGCACTAAACCCAAAAATGATTGCTGCAATAGGATCAGGTATCAACCCAATGGATATAAAGCGGGGACCCGGAAGCATTATTCGAGTTAACGCACTAAACGCCATACAAGTTATGAAAGCACCATCGGTGGGCATTACCGAAAACCAAATCGACGAACTCAAAAAAGATATCGACGAAGCACTGGGTATCGATCCGCTCATAAGCTTGCAAAAATCTGACGGCAAATACCAAACAGCTCAAGGACTATCAATACTAGCGTCAGAGGCGGCAACAAGGCTCCAAAGCATGATCCGATCCTACAACGAAACTTTCTTTGAAGAGATGCTAGGACACGCTACAAGACTAATTTACCTACACAGCAAACACGACGCTCTAAAAGAGATGCTAAAAGAAGACGTTTTCCGATTCTCAACAATAATATCGTCAGGACTAAGTGGTGCAAACGTCAACGTACAAGCCTCACTGATGGAAAAAGCATTCAAAATGTACCTCGAATCTGAAGACAAAGAAGGGGCACAACAGATGCTCAAAACACTGGTGCACACCATGGGCATAAAAGCCTCGGAAAGCTCCGAACACCTTGAAACAAACAACAACAATAACCAAAACCAAACTTAATATCAAACTAGGAGGAGAAAAAAATGTTTACTAAAGAACAGAGGGACGCACTAGAACTAATGATTAACGCACAAGGGTGGGAAGTCCTGTCGAAAGTAATAAACGAAAGCAGGCTCGCACTCTACCAAGAAGCACTACACGGTGTCGCCATTTTCGACGGCAAATCAGAAAAACTGTCCCCAACAGAAAGAACTGAACGACTCGGACAAATCGGCTGGCTCGACTATATTCTCAACCTACCAAAACATATCATACAAGAACACAACGAATACGACTCGCAAACAGAAGATATCGCTGACACAGAAAATAACGACGACAACACCGAAGAACAACTCTTCAACAGCCTGCAAAAAAGCCTAGCCAATCAGTACAACGAAGCTCTAAACCTGAAACACAAAAACGAAACAGAAATGATGCCTAACGAACAGATAAAAAATATGGCAAAAGGTATCGAAGAACAACTCTTAGCAAACGCTGAACTAAACATGAACATGAACATGAACACTCATGACGGAGAACACCAAAATGTTTGATTTCAAAAAAAGCAAAAACAAACTCAACAAAGAAATAATTGAACTGAAAAAAACCATAGCCGCCAAAGAAAATATACTCGTACAAGAGGGACGAAAAGACGGCGACTTCGTACTCACAACAGCCGAAAGAACCCTCATCGATAGCGAACTCAAACGCATCAAAGAACGAAACCCAAGGCTATCCACATCTCTAGACTGCCTCGAGGGATGGAAACTAATTCTACAAGCGAAAGGGAGCGGACTCCCAAACACCAACATGCCATACGGAAACCTGAACAGCAAGGTCGCCAACTACAACCCCCAAGAAGAGGATAGCAACACATACACTCCAGACGTAATTCTTAGCGGGACGTCGAACTCCTCGGGGATAAAAACAAGGGCAGACGCATTACGTGCAGGGCAACTCTCTGAGGACAAAGATACGGGAGCAGCAATACTCGAAATAGCAGCAACATAGTCGAACCGAGCACCACCGTGCAACGCCAAGCACCACCGTGCAACGTACCGCCTACCGTAGCATACTTATTGCCTATCACGGTAGGCGGCACACATCTCGGCAGCGAACTACAACGCTGTATCCAGAATATTGGATGCGTATTCTAGTTCGCTTTTAGCCATTTTTGCAGTCCAGCCGAGCTCTTCCCCCATGAGTTTCACAACTTTTGGGAGTGCCTCTTTTGCTGCGTCAAGGTCTTGCAGTGCCAGCGGTATACGCCTTACGATGGCGTCGTTACCATGCTGAGCCAGTTCGTACCGTGTGGCATACACCACTTCTGCTTCCACATACGGATACCCTTCTGCCAGTCTGTTCCCTAGCCCCTTCTCTTTTATGATGTCGCATACGAGGTGTGCATTGCCTGCGTAAAAACTGTTGAGGTGTTTTGCAACGTCTTCGTCTAGGTTGTAGGTATTTTGCAGTGTAGCGTACCCTTCGGGATCGAATTTGCCCCCTTCGTAAAGTTTGACGGATTCGGTTACGCAATCGTGTTGTTGTATGAGATTTGCGTGTTCTAGTGTGAAGTTAACTAGGTCGTACGCCATTCGTCTTACGGCTGTCCATTTTCCACCGGCCATTGTGATGAGCCCAGATGGTGCAGTGTAGATTGTGTGGTCTCGCACAAGTTCTGCTGTGCTTTCGGATTTGGATGCTATGAGCGGTCTGAGTCCGCTCCAGTACGATTTTACATCTTTTAGAGTTGCGTGTTTTGATGAGTATCGGTTGTAGTATGAGAGTAGGTATTCGATGTCTTTTTCGCTTACAACGGGTCTGTCTGTTACTTCGTCCACCAATTCGTCGGTTGTTCCGACCATTGTTTGTCCGAGCCATGGCAGTACGAATATAACGCGTCCGTCGTCGGTTTTGGGTATGAGGAAGCCGCTTTGTGGCGGTTCGAACGATTTGTTGAGGACAAGGTGTATCCCTGAGCTTGGTTCCATTAGTGCTTCTGCTTGTTCGTCGTCTAGGTGTCGTATTTTGTCGATGAACACACCGCCGGCATTGACGAAAGCCTTGGCACGCACGGTGAATATTTCCCCTGTGAGTTTGTCTTCCACTTGAGCGGCGACAATTTTGTCATTTTCTTTGTTAAACCCTACAACTTCCATGTAGTTTGCAATGGTGGCGTTGTATTTTGATGCAGTACGCACGATATCGATGTTCATGCGTGTGTCGACAAACTGTCCGTCGTAGTATCTCACACCGGCACGCAACCCTTCAGGGCTAAGGAAGGAGCATTCTTGTAGTGTTTTTGATTTTGAGAGGATACGGCTTTTGCCCACACTTCGTCTCCCTGAGACTTTTTCGTACACAAGCATTCCAAAGCCGAAATATATGGTTTGGAACCGTGAGTATGTGGGGATAATGGTTGCTTTGGGTTCGCTAATGTGTTCCGCATTTTTGATAAGGAAGTGTCTTTCGAAAAGTGCATCTTTGACAACTTTGAATTGGGCAAAGTCGAGTTTTGTGAAGACTTTTTCCAAGTACCTAACACCACCGTGAATTAGTTTTGTGCTTTTGCCCGATGTACCTTCGGCAAAGTCCATTTTGTCAACACAGGCAACCTTTATACCTCTGCTGGCAAAATCTAGTGTGGTGTAGGATCCTGTGGCACCACCACCTATTACTAACACATCAAACTCTTCATTTTTTAGACGCTCAAGCATCTCCGATCTTTTCATAAAAGTACTCCTTACTGCTTATATATAATAATATGCTGATAACTTGTACGGCAAAATCTTACTCAAAAAAGTCTAACCTAGCTGTGTGAAAGTAGGGTCCAACAACTTGTTGGCAGGCATCGGATATAATATAAAACTTATTGCCAACGCCATCAAAAGTTTCGTAGCGGTAAAATATTTCCCCTTTGTATTCCAACGCTGTGTAGTCGCCAATGGAGAACCCTATGAGGTTTTCGTTAACGTACCGTATAACATTGCTCGTGATAGCGGGGGGCAGTTCGTAGTCATCGGGCAAGCATACGCGATTGTTAATATAAACGACGGTATCGGACATACCTCGTAGTGCATAGGCACTAGGGTTAGCCATAACTATTGCAGCAATAAGCATGGCGAGAGAAGCAGTTATTCTGATATATTTGTTGGCGGCTTCGCTCCCCTTGGGCTTCTTATTGGGGTAAGTTTTCGCAAAGAACCCTTCCCCTCTGGATAAAATATAATTTCTCATAGGATTACACACACATCACAGACCCCAGAACACCCTCTTCTTATTATCCACTAAAACTTTCGAAATATAAAGTTTTTTCGTACTCTTATGCAGAAAATTTATTGCAACACTTTGGGCAACACTTTGGGCAACACTTTGGGCAACACTTTGGGCAACACTTTGGGCAACACTTTGGGCAACACTTTGGGCAACACTTTGGGCACTCGGGTATACTGTGTTAATATGGTGCAAGGGTTGAGTATCTCAAGTGCTCAGCAGGTTTTATTTATGAACCTTGCGTGGGGATTTTGTTGAGTTCGATGTTTTCGCTTTGCGGTATTTCGTTACGAAGTTGTCGATATTGCGTTGTGGCGTCCTCGAGATACCGAGTGCCTCCGTGGGCACATCTTGGGTAACAGTCGTACCGGCGGCAACCATTGTGTGGTCGTCAACGTCCACAGGTGCTACAAGTGTTACGCCACTGCCCACGAAGCTGTTGTTTCCGATTTTGGTGGTGTGTTTGTTGAATCCGTCGTAGTTGGCAGTTATTGTTCCGCACCCTATGTTGGTGTTGCTTCCCACTATGGTATCGCCTATGTATGAGAGGTGTGGCACCTTGGTGTTGTTCCCTAGGGTTGATTTTTTCATTTCGACAAACGTTCCTACTTTGGATTTTTCTCCTAGCGTGTTTCCGGGTCTTAGGTAGGCGTACGGTCCTATTGTTGCCCCTTCGCCTACAGTGCTGTCTATGATTATTGATCCGTCTAGCAGGGTTACGTTTTCGGCGATGATGGAGTTTTGCACCCTACTTCCGGAGTGAATGATCGTCCCTTCGCCGATACTTGTTGTTCCTTGCAGGGTAACGTTTGGGTATACGGTTACGTCTTTTGCCCCTTGAACATCGTGGTCGATGTACACGTTGTCCATGTCCATTACAATTGCACCGAAATTTCTTGTAAACATAACGGCATTGCGTTTGTAGTATATTTTGAGTGCAAGTGCGAGGTCTTCTTTGGTGTTTATGCCTGTGAACTGCCCTGCATCGTCAAAGGTTAGGGCTTTGCTTCCGGGCGTAACAATATCGGTTAGGTAGTATTCGTTGCTGCTGTTGGCAGTGCCCACCTTTGCTAGTAGTTTGCTGAGTGTTTGTATGTTTGAGGCGTACACTCCTGTGTTGATTTCGGTGATTTTGAGTTCGTTTGCGGAGGCGTCTTTGTGTTCCACTATTTTGTCCACACTACCACTTAGGTTTCTGACTACCCTTCCGTAACCGAATGGGTTGGCTAGGTTTGTGGAGGCTATTACCACGTCTACCCCTTTGTTTGTGTAGAAGTCCAGAACTTTGTTGTATGTGTCGCTGTTGATGAGGGGCATGTCGCCACAGGTAATGAGTATGGGTGTTGCCTCGGAGTGGTTGAGTTTGTGGTTGCCATTTTTGAGGAAGTCTATGCCTGCTACAACTGCTCCTGCCGTACCTTTCATGGTGGTTTGGTATGCGACATGAACGCCGTCTTTTTGTGTGAGGTACTCTTCCAAATGTGCAAGGTTTGGGTTTAGCACAACAATAACTGCTCCGACGCCAGCGTTTTGCAGTGCGTCCACAGAGTGTTGCACCAGTATTTTGGAGCCGAGCATGTATTCCTGTTTGTAGTAGTTTGAGTTCATGCGTGTACTGTTTCCAGCAGCAATAATAATCCCGATTGTGTCCTGTTTCAGCATACCCTGCTCCGTTTTTTCTTTGTTGTACCCCTGTCCTTCCCCATGTTCTGTTGGTGTTAGAATGACTTTGAGATTAAGAACGGCACAGGATCAACAGGCATGCCGTTAATGAGTACTTCATAATGTGTATGTGGTCCGGTGCTTCGTCCTGATGATCCGATGAGAGCGATAACGTCGCCTTTTTTTACAAAATCGCCTTCAGCCACCGTGAGTTTGCTGTTGTGTCCGTATCGTGTTGTGTAACCGTAACCGTGATCGACAACCACCAGATTACCATAACCAACGCGATAGCCAGCATAGATGATAATGCCATCAGCAGTGGAGTACACACCGCTACCGTAAGGTGAGCCGATGTCGATACCTTCATGGAATGTACGTCTTGTGCTGAAGGAGGTTATTCGATATCCAAAACGGGACGTTAGCCATCCCCTAGCAGGATAGAGTGTTGGTGTGGAGGCGACGAGTAGTTTTAGGGAGAGGATATCGCCGTAAACACCGTTTACGTAGGATTCGGAGAAGGAGAGTGCACTTGTAATATTGTCTATTTTGGAGTTAACATCGCTTATGAGCATCTCAGCGGTAACGTCGCCTAAGAGTGAGAGGGATTGATTTGAGCGGTGCAACGCATCTTCGGGGATAAGGAGGGAGTCGGTTAGAGGTGGAACAATACCGAGGGCTTTACGAACATCCGCTTCTAGCCCCTTGATACTGTTTAATTCAACCTCAATGGTGCTCAGTTTTCTGTCGTAATCTTTGAGTTGCGTCAGTAGCCTACTGTTCTCCTCTTTGTAGTCATACGCTGTGCGTACTGTTGAGTTGAACATGAAGAAGAATGCCACACCTAGCAAAACAAGGGTAACAAGTAGGACGAGGGAGAAAATAATAATATTAATAAACCGCAAGGACAGAGTAATATTGTAAACCCTGCCGATTTCGGAGTTCTCAAATATCATCAGTGTGTATTTGCGTCGTTCTTTATTTTGTGTACGAAATTTCATAATCAGTAACTATCCTCTAATTAGCCTAAGGGCGTGCCCTATCTAGTATCTTTTGCATCTCAGCAGGGAAGTCTGAAATGGGGAGAGATACAGTAGCGTTATCGGTATCGTTATCAGTATCGGTATCAGTTGTGTTGTTAGTTGCGGTACGTGCCTTTACCTCCACAGTGCCAGAGGCAAGACCACGCTTGCCAACCACAACTAAAAACGGGTAACCGATAAGCTCAGCATCAGCAAATTTTACGCCAGCACGCACATCGCGATCGTCATAAATAACATCAATGCCAGCCTCAACACACTGTTGATAAAGGGTGTCCGCTGTGTTTACAACTTCAACATCCCGCGTCGTGGCGGAAGCGATACACACCTCAAACGGTGCAATATTAATGGGGAGTTGTAGCCCAGCTTCATCGCTGTGTATTTGTGAGGCAACAGCCAGAATACGACCAACACCGATACCATAGGATCCCATGTGCACCGGTCTATCCTTGCCATCCTTCCCCTTGTAGGTGAGGTTTGCACCAACTGAGTACTTGGTGCCAATGTTGAAAATATGACCAAGCTCCAGCACTCGCCAAACGTCGTTGGTGCCCGTTGTGCAACGTGTGCACTTTGTGCCTTTGAGGGACTCTGAAAGTGCCTCCACGTCTAGGGAGTCAGCCTCCACACCGAACGCTTCCGCTGCTACTTCGGCGTTGCTAGTGTATCCGCAAGAGGTGCAACTCACAGCAATATCCTCACCGATATCAGAGAGCACAACAAACTCCTGCGACAACGAACCACCAATCTCCCCAGAATCTGCCTCTATCTCGCGAACGTCAAGCCCCATGTGGCGGAATAACTTAACATACGCCTGACGCATTACTTCGTAAGATACCAGCGACGACTCCTCATCCATGTCGAATGAGTAGGCATCCTTCATGATAAATTCACGACCACGGATTAGCCCGAAACGGGGGCGAACTTCATCGCGAAATTTTGTTTGTATCTGATACAGGTTAAATGGTAGCTGACTGTAGGAGTTTACCAGAGTACGCAACATATCTGCAAGAAGATCTTCATGGGTGGGTGCAAGGCAGTAGTCCCGACCGGATCGGTCTTGGAAACGGAGCATCTCTTTGCCGTACACCTCCCAGCGACCGCTTCGAATCCATACATCTGAGGACTGAACCATGGGGAGGAGCACCTCAACAGAGCATGCTTCATCCATATATTTACGAATAATCCCCTCTATCTTGCGGATAGAGCGAAGCCCAAGGGGGAGGTAGGAGTATATCCCTGAGGTTGACTGTTTTAGGAAGCCAGCACGCGTCATAAGGGCATGACCGCGTGTGTCTGCATCTTTTGGTGCGTCCCTCAGCGTTATGGTAAAGTATTTTGTATATCGCATAAAATCGTGTCCTTTTAATAATACATGTTGGTGGTGCCTAGGTATTTTTGCCAGCGTTACCAGTGTCCCCAGTGTCCCCAGCGTTGCCAGCGTCCCCAGCGTCCCCAGCGTTACCAGTGTTGCCAGCGTTGCCAGCGTTACCAGCGTCCCCAGCGTTACCAGCGTTGCCAGCGTTGCCAGCGTTACCAGTGTCCCCCTGAAGGCGTGGCTTCGAGCTACCAAAAATAGACGGGTGCTCCGATCCAGATAACCCACCCACAAAGCTATCCTCATCCATGTCCCCACGAACATCGGCCAAAAACTTTAGATGATCGTCGTTCTCGGGGCTGAAAAGGGTATACTTATTGCGTCCTGAGCGTTTTGACAGGTAAAGCATGCCGTCAGCAAGGATAACCATCTCCAAGTATGAAAAATCATCCCCAGGTGTAACAGTTATGCCACCAATGCTCACAGTCATGTAGGGTGCTGCCGCTGAGTAGTCATGGGGCAAGTTCGCCTTCTCGAAACGAGACATAAGTCGTCGTGCAATGGTGTGCACACCAACCCTATCCACACGCGGAAGAATAATCGCGAACTCCTCGCCACCGTAACGAGTTACAATATCGCCACTACGCAAGAACGATGTGCTAAGAATATTCGCAACCGCTCGCAAAGCCTCATCACCGCGAGTATGCCCATAGTTGTCGTTGTAGTCCTTGAAGTGGTCGATATCAACAATCAAAAGGGTAATATTCGTGGTTAAACGCCGAGCAAGACTCAGCTCCGAGTCGATGGATATGTCGAAGAAACGTCGATTGTAGAGCCCCGTCAACCCATCACGAAACGATAGCTCTTCAAGGCGTCGATTGTCGTCCTGAATAACACGCGTTTTCGCACCAACAAGATCATCCAACCTTGCATAAGTACGCCACAAAAGACCCAACAAAAACAAAACCAGTGCCGATATGATGAAATTCACAAATATGGAAGTTACATAAACACCAAACATGGGGCTACTGAAAATATACCGGTATGTTGCTCGAAAACGGTAAGTGTAACCGGATGAATCATAAAGAGCAACAGGAGTAATAAGAAAACTAGGAACAATGCTGTCGAAAAAACCCTGAGGGGGTGCTGACCAAAAAATATTCTGAAAATTCGACATACCCTCAGCATAACTAACATCACCAAGAAGACTATTTCTGTTGGGGAAAAGGAACGACGAATCCGCATAAACTAGGAGGTAACCAGCTATTTGAGACGAAAGAGCAACTTCAGGTGATCCCGAAGGTGAATCAAGCTTTTTCAAAGTGTAAATCGGCTTAAATATGGGGATGTAAGTGCTAGAGCCAACATCTGAGCCAACAGCAACAATACCACCACACAGGGGCATCACAACATCAGCAAGCTTGTATGAATATGAGTATTGAAGACAATCCGTATCGGAAGACAACGCCTGATCACGCAAATCTTGGGCACTACGACCGTAACTTGAATACAAAACATGGTAAAGATTATCGCTAGACGGCGGACGAAGGGTATAAACGGAGGTGTAAGGTAAGTTTTTGGCAGGAGAGTAGGATATATCCTCGACGGAATAATTCTTTAACGAAAAATAAATATTGGAATTACTGGAGCCAACAACAGTCCATTCGTCAACCGTAACAAGATCTATGTAAAAAGTTGTAAGATGGGACGACTCACCCAGCAGCGTGTCGTTCAGGAAGTTTGGGAAAAATTGAGCGTCAGATGCTGTGCCATTTGAAAAACCGTATTCCGCAAAAGACAAGCGACGGGAAACTTCATCAATATCGGAGAGAAGCTCTTTGGCACGCGAACGATAGGTATCTGTAAAATACTGCACATCCTGTACGAAAGTCCGTTGAACTAGCTTTGTGAAAAACGATGTGGACACAAAGAATGTTGACAAAAGAAACGTAACGAAAAGAAAAAGAAACACTAGCCTGTGATAAGCCATTTTACGCACTAAACCTAGCATTCTACCACCCCCTCCACCTGAGTCCCCTTAGACATAATAGCATAATAGCCATATGTTGCACAAAGGTGTAAAACCGATGCACAACATAAAGTATACGGAGATGTTTAAAGGCATACTCCCATCTTAGGGCACTTAAGCATTTATTTCAGTATCTTTTGTAAACTCAATAATTGCTGTTGGCGAGTTATCACCCTTGCGGACACCAGTCCTCATGATACGTGTGTAACCACCAGATGTGTCAGCGTAAAGGGGGGAGATATCCTCGAACAGTTTATGGGTAACGTCCGCGTTAGCAAGCTTTGATATTGCTAGGCGTCGTTTGGACAATGCTAGACTACTGTCGCCAGCGGCTTCAGCAACCTTAGCATGCTTCCCAAGAGTTACCAAAGGCTCAACAAAAGAACGAAGCTCCTTTGCACGAGCCAAGGTTGTTTCGATTCGCCCATGCTCAATAAGGGATATTGCCAAATTACGCATCATACTTTTTCTATGAGCAGGTGTTCTGCCCAGTTTTCTTGATTTAACCTTGTGTCTCATTCTAAAATAATACTCCTGAAAAGTTTTAACGCCCCAACAAAAACATGCTTCTAAAGGGCTATCTTTACGAGATTTCGACTAAACTTTGGGATCCTTGAGTGTTAAGTTTAGCTCAGTCAAAATCTCTTTAATTTCGTCTAGGGACTTCTTGCCAAAGTTCTTAATCTTTAGCATTTCAGGCTCTGACAGCTCTACCAACGCACCGATAGTTTTAATCTCTGCAAATTGTAAGCAGTTGTTTGCACGAACAGATAGATCTAGCTCCTCAATGCTTTTGCTCAGAATATCAGAACCAGCACCACCAGCAGTGTCAGACGCTTCAAGTGCGTCGAGTTCTTCTTTTGGCTCTTCAAAGTTTACGAAAAGCTCAAAGTGATCTTTGACAACTTTAGCCGCAAACCCCATGGCATCCTCAGGTTTGATTGAGCCGTCCGTGGTGATGGATATTACTAGTTTTTCGTAGTCAGTAGATTGATCTACCCTAGCACTTTCCACGTCGTAAGCTACTCGGATAATGGGTGAGAAGGAGGCGTCAACAACAATTGTTCCCACTTCATCGCTCAAACGATCCTGCATCTCCTCACTAGGAACATACCCGATACTACGTTCAACAATTAGCTCCATGCGAATCTCTTTGTTAGGATCGGTAACGCTCATGATGTGTTGAGTTGGATCGAGGGCAACAACATTTGCGTCCCCGCGAATATCTCCTGCAACAATAGCTCCCGCACCTTTTTTCTCAATGTAAACCCTTGCTTGTTCATGGGTATCCAGATTGAGCCTCAGCTGCTTCACATTTAGAACGATATCAACAACATCTTCTAAAACGCCATCGAGAGCTGAGAATTCGTTGGTTACGCCGTCAATTTTGATGGCAACAACGGCCGTTCCTTCAATAGAGGAGAGGAGAACACGTCGCAACGCATTACCAACGGTCAGAGCAAACCCTGTTGTGTAGGGTTCGATAGCGAATTTGCTAAAGTTTGGCTCCGATTCAATACGTTTTATTTTCTTAGGTTTGATAACCTCATTAAATTTCATCAATAGCATTGCAAAGTTCCTCCGAAGCAATAAGCCCTTGTACCCTGTATTATCTTGAGTACAGCTCAACTATCAAGTTTTCGGATATTTCGTAACCAACATCAGATCTCTGTGGTTCCCTGTTTACGGTAACCTTGAGTGTTCCTTTGTCGACAACTAGCCATTCGGGCGTGCCTCTTCCGTCAGAGGTTTCCAGTGATGCTTTGATTTGAGCATTACCGCGACTTTTTTCTCTAACTTCCACAACTTGCCCAGCTTTTACTAGGTATGAGGGGATGTTCACCTTTTTGCCATCCACAATAAAGTGTGAGTGGTTCACTAGCTGACGAGCTTGTGCTCTGCTTGTGGCAAAGCCAGCACGATAGACCATGTTGTCCAGTCGGCTTTCGAGCAGGATTAGTAGGTTTTCGCCAGCAATCCCGTCCATGTTGTGGGCTTTTTTGTAATAGAGCCTAAACTGTTTTTCGAGGATGCCGTAAATTCTTTTAGTTTTTTGTTTTTCTCTCAGCTGTATGCCGTAATCAGTGGGCTTTTTGCGAGATTGTCCGTGTTGTCCCGGTGCATAGGCTTTTTTCTCCATAGCACACTTATCTTTATAGCAACGCTCACCTTTGAGGTAGAGCTTTGTTCCTTCGCGTCGGCATAATTTGCAAACTGCATCTGTGTAACGTGCCAAGTGATCCTCCTTTGAAGGCGTTCCCTAAGGGTTACGCTTCTTACGTGGTCTGCAACCGTTGTGTGGCACAGGGGTGATGTCTTTTATCAAAGTAACTTTGATACCAGCGGCAGCGATTGCTCTGATTGCACCCTCTCTACCCGATCCAGGTCCTTTTATGTTTATTTCAGCTTCGCGAACTCCATTGTTAACGGCCTTACGAGCAGCGGATTCTGCAGCTATCTGAGCAGCGAATGGCGTTCCTTTCCTAGAGTTTTTAAACTCTTCGGTGCCACAACTTGCCCAACATATTACATTACCCTGCAGGTCAGATACGCTAACGATAGTGTTGTTGAAAGTTGCCCTAACGCTTATTATCGCCTTAGGTACGTTTCTTTTCTCACGTTTTCCACTACGGACAGCCATGACTCCTCCGAATAATTAGTTTTTATTTCTTCTTGATACCGCGTTTACCGGCTAGCCCACGCCTTGTTCTTGCGTTGCTACGGGTAATTTGCCCACGACAGGGCAGCCCCAACCTATGACGCCAGCCACGGTATGAGCCTATTTCTATTAAGCGTTTAATAGCAAGACCGCGTTCTTTTCTGAGATCACCTTCCACCATCAGATTATCATCGATATACTGACTGATAGTAGATATCTCTTGTTCGTTCATCTCTCCCACACGCTTGTCAGGGTTTATTCCTGTTGCGGTAAGAATCTTGTAGGATGTCGAGCGACCAACGCCGAAAATGTACGTTAGACCCACCCAGACTTTTTTGTTATTAGGGATATCAACACCACCCAATCTAGCCAAATTCAGCCTCCTTTCTTAACCTTGTCGTTGTTTGTGCCTAGGGTTTTCGCATATTACACGAAGAACGCCTTTGCGTTTGACAAGTTTGCACTTGGTGCACCTTTTTTTTACACTTGATTTAACTTTCATCGTAACTACCTCAACTTCGTTTTTGCATCAGCGTCAATACTTAGGAGCATTGTGCGACTAGCTTTTGTACCTATAAGTGATGCGACCTTTGGTTAGATCGTATGGTGAAATTTCAACGCTAACTTTATCCCCAACAAGGATTTTGATGAAATTCATACGCATCTTGCCCGATAGGTGTGCCGTCATAATATGACCATTATCAAGCTCAACTTTAAAGGTGGCACTAGGAAGCAACTCTAAAACCACGCCCATAGCTTCAATAACATCCGTTTTACCGCTCATATTATGCACTCCAAAATTTACTAATCAGCCTTAAATACACGCCCAAAAGAGGGCACCAGCAAGGCTAACTACAACCGACACAACTAACTAGCTTCTTAGCCAGCAACCACACAGCTCTCAAGCAGTACGTAAGCTTAGCTAAGTAACCATTAATAGGTTAGTTCCAATCAGTAACCACCAATACTAACCCATGCAGAAACTAATTGCAAGAACTTTATAAGTAATTATATCTGCAACGCCACACTTTATAACACGTAAGGTCGATTTCAAGGTTGTTTACGCCTATTCCACGGACTTAAAATCACCGCCAAACCACCAAGTTGGGAAAATCGAACGGGGGGATGGTGGATGGTGGCTGTAGTAAAACGTATTATACTATCATAACGTCAAAATATCCACACCATTTTCGGTAAGTACTGCTGTATTTTCGTAATGGGCAGACACCTGACCATCAGCCGTAACCACTGTCCAGCCATCGTCCAAAACCTTCACAGCGTGCGTGCCCAAATTGACCATGGGCTCAATCGCCAAAACCATGCCACGCTTGAGACGTTTACCAGTATTCGGGGCACCAAAGTTGGGAACCTCGGGACTCTCATGGAGCTCGCGTCCAACACCATGACCAGTGTATGCCGTAACAACACCAAAACCATGGGACTCAACATAACGTTGAATAGCTGACGAAATATCGCCAACTCGACCACCAAGCTTGAACTGCTTAATGCCCTCAAAGTAGGACTGCTCAGTAACTTCAACCAGCTTGCGAACACTTTTGGGAACATCGCCAATAATAAGAGTTCGGGCAGCATCCCCATGGAATCCGTTTTTGTAGGCACCAACGTCAACGCTCAGAATATCGCCATCTTTCAGGCTGTAGTCAGTTGGGAGCCCGTGAATGACAACCTCATTTACAGAGGCACAAACAGCACCCGGAAACCCTTTACCACGAAAGGACGCCACAGCACCACGTTTGCGTATAATATCTTCTGCAATGCGATTTACCTCGGCAAGGGTTACACCTGCAACACTTTTCTCGCGTAAAACATGGTGTACTTCGCGTACAATGTGGCACGCTTCCCGCTGTTTCTCTATTTCGCCAACAGTTCTCAGCTTAGACATGAGTCCAACGCCTTCCTGACAGATTTGTACACCTCTTCAGGGGTGCCAGTTGCGGGGATGTTGTTGTAGCATGATACTGCGGAGTAGTAGCTGTTCAGCACCATGGTTTGTTGTTTGTAAACTTCTAGGCGTTTGGTGATGACCTCTAGTTTGTCGTCATCGCGTTGGATAAGCTTGGAGCCATCAAGGTCGCAAGTATTTTCCTGCTTAGGTTTCTTGTAAGTGGTGTGGTATGTTGCTCCACACTCAGTGCAGTAGAGCCGACCGACCATACGTTCGATAAGCAGTTCCTCAGGGGTGTCCAAGGCGATTATGCAGCTCAGGGAGGTGCTCAACTTGGTGTGCAACATGGCATCAAAGGCTGTTGCCTGAACAGTGTTGCGTGGGAAACCGTCCAGCAAAACACCTCGACCGCCAGAAAACTCTCCTGAAATGAGAGCCTCACCAATGAGTCCGATAATCACTTCGTCGGGAACAAGATCCCCTTTGTCCATGTAGGATTTGGCAAAGAGACCAACCTCTGTTTCGTTGGCAATGGCTTCGCGAAGAATATTCCCTACAACAAGTGGTTTCAGGTTGTAATCTTCTGTTATCATGGCAGACTGTGTGCCTTTGCCCGATCCGGGGGCACCAAGAATTATTACTATGTCCACAAGAACCTACCTACCACCAGTGTTGTAACCACGGGAAGAGGACTTCTTGAGGAAGCCAGAGTAGTGGTTGCTCAACATGTGGGATTCTATTTTGCTGAGGGTATCAAGGGATACGCTCACGAGGATAAGTATTGTTGTGCCCCCCATGTGAATGGGTAGCCCCATGCGGTTCAGTAAGAACTGCGGGATAATGGCTATGGCAACGGTGTAAATCGCACCGACAAACGTTAAACGCGTAATAACATGGTTGAGGTAGAAAGCCGTACTTTCTCCAGGGCGATAACCCGGAACAACACCACCAGATTTCTGTATGTTCTCAGCAAGATCGTCGGGATTGAAGATAATCGCCGTGTAAACAAAGCTGAAGAATATTATCAACGATGCGAAAACAATGTAGTAAACGAGTGAGTCGCCATTGAAGTACGCCGCAAGTTTTTGCATGGTCGGGTTGGTGGAGAACGTTGCAACAGTCATGGGGAAGGAGAGGAGTGCCGAGGAGAAGATGATGGCAATAACACCGGATATGTTCACTTTCAACGGAAGGTATGATGAGTTTGCACGGGAAGCCATACCTGACGCACGTACGTATTGAATAGGCACGCGACGTTGACCGCTTTCGATGAATACGACGAATGTTAGAACTAGCAAGAGTAGAACAACTGCTAAGATAATAACGGTAATGCCAAGTTCGCCTGTGTTTACGATGTTGTAGGTGTTCATGATGTCGCGGGGCAACTGGGAGAGGATACCCGCAAGGATGAGCATGGACATACCGTTACCAACGCCATGAATGGTGATTTTTTCGCCTAGCCACATGAGGAAGATGGTACCGGTGGTAAGTGTGGTGGCGATTAGTAGTGTGAAGAATAGTCCGTCGTAAAGGAGTATGGACTGACCGTTGTAAGCACCGAAGCTGGAGAGTCCTGTGGCAACGGCGAACCCTTGGCTAAACGCGAGAACAACTGCAAGGTAGCGAGTGTAGCGAGTGATTACTTCACGCCCTTCAGTGCCTGTTTTTTTGAGTTCGGCTAATCGGGGTATGACAACAGACATGAGCTCCATGAGGATGGAGGCTGAGATGTAGGGCATTACTCCAAGCCCAAAAATGGTCAACTGGCTTAGTGCTCCACCTGTGAATAGGTTGAAGAAGTTGAATAGTGTACCGCCGTTACTTTCGAAAAGTGCCGACAGTGCTGCGGAGTTTACTCCGGGTGTTGGGATATGTAGCCCAAACGAGAATACGACTAGAAGTGTCAGAGTAAATGCGATTCTACGACGCAACTCTGGTATTTTAAATATACTTTCAACGGTTTTTAGCATCCCGCACCTCTTCAGATTAATAACTATATTTTTATATTTTAATCAGTAAAACAAGTTGTATTTTTCGTGTAGTCTTTCGACTAATAATAATTGTACATCATTAAGCCACCTGAATGCTACAACTATTTGGGTAAGTTGTGTTTCTGGGTGGTCGTTTGGCAACCTTGCACAGTGTGTTCCGTGTGTGTCAGTGTTGCACTGCGTGTGTTCCGTGCGTGTCGGTGTTGCACTGCGTGTGTTCCGTGCGTGTCAGTGTTGCACAGCGTGTCAGTGTTGCACTGTGTGTCAGTGTTGCACTGTGTGTGTTCCGTGCGTGTCAGTGTTGCACAGCGTGTGTTCCGTGTGTGTCAGTGTTGCACAGCGTGTGTTCCGTGTGTTCCGTGTGTTCCGTGTGCTGTTCATTGCAATACATGGCACCTGAGACTGTAGCCTCTGGCACCATATATTATGCATAGTTTGTGTGGTTAGCCCACAGTTCCGCCGGCAGCTTCGATTTTCGCTTTAGCCCCAGCACTAACCTTGTCCACGGATATGGTTAGTTTTTTGTCGAGTTCGCCGTTACCGAGAACTTTGACGCGTTTTGTTGATGCGGGTATTAGTCCTACAGCTACTAGTGTTTCTTTGTTGACTACGTCGCCAGCTTGGAACTTGACGTTTAGTATTGTAAGGTTAATTTCTGCATAAACTTTGGCGAATCGTTTGTTGTTGAAGCCAAATTTTGGCAAACGCCTGTGTAGAGGCATCTGTCCGCCTTCGAATCCTTTGGGGATGTTGTGTCCTGAGCGTGATTTTTGCCCTTTGTTGCCGCGTCCTGATGTGGTACCTAGTCCACTACCAGTACCACGACCGACACGCTTTCTCCCTTTTCTGGAGCCTTCGGCAGGTCTTAAGTCGTGTAATTCCATAATTATAGCCCTCTAAAATACCTTTTAACCTATTATTTCTTTAACAGATTTGCCACGAATGTGTGCAACTTCGTCCAGTGTTGAGATCCTGTCAAAGCCGTCCATAGCAGCGTACAGAGAGTTGTAGTAGTTTCTGCTACGTAGGGACTTCGTGAGGATATTTTTCACTCCAGCAAGTTCTAGTAGGGGACGAATGGATCCACCAGCGATAATACCTGTACCGGGCGATGCAGGTTTCATTAGGATTTCGGATGCTCCGAATTTTCCTATTATTTCGTGTGGAATAGTGTCGTTTACTAGTGGAATTGCTACCATGCTTTTTTTAGCACTGTCTAGAGCCTTGCGAATGGCATCGGGCACTTCACGTGCTTTGCCGTATCCAACGCCTACGTTGCCGTTCATGTCGCCGACTACAACGGTAGCTGTGAATCGGAAGATCCGTCCACCTTTTACAACCTTCACGACCCTGCCCACATGGACAACCTTGTCGTATAATTCTTGTTGATTATCAATCATGTTAAACCATCCCTTCTGCCATTAGAACTGTAGTCCAGCTTCACGAGCAGAGTCCGCAAGTACTTTAATATTACCGTGATAAAGGTTTCCACCCCTATCGAAAACAACTCGACTAATGCCGTTATCTTTGGCACGTTTTGCAAGATTTGTTCCCACTTTTTTAGAAACGTCCACGTTGAGGCTTGCAGTCTCTTTGGCGGAGCGAAACCCCTTTTCGAGGGATGACGCACTTGCGAGAGTGATGCCTCGCGAGTCGTCTATAATTTGAGCATAAATATGCAAGTTGCTTTTAAAGACAGCTAAGCGAGGGCATTCGGGTGTTCCGCTTATTTTGGAACGTATGCGTACCCTGCGTCTCTGCTTTAGCTTGTAAGATTTGCTAACAGCCATATCACCTAACTCCTAATAGTTTTTATTTCTTCGCGGATTTACCCGCTTTCCTGCGAACATGTTCGCCAGCATAACGTACGCCTTTGCCCAAGTAGGGTTCAGGTGGGCGAATGGAGCGAATATCCGCTGCAACTTGACCGACCAAAGCTTTGTCAATCCCTGAAATGGCAACTTTGGTGTTACCGTTTAGGGTAAAGAGTATCCCTTCGGGAGCTTTGAATAGTACAGGGTGCGAGAATCCTAGTGCGAGGTCGAGGTCTTTCCCTTTTAGGGCAGCCCTGTAACCGACACCGCGTAGTTCGAGTTCTTTGGTGAAGCCAGAGGAAACACCTTGAACCATGTTTGCAACAAGGGTTCTGTACAGTCCGTGCATGCTTTTGGCAGGTTTACTGTCATCTTTTCTTGTGAGTACAATTTCGTTTTCTTCAATTTTTACCGTAATCTCTGGTGAAACGCGTTGTTGAAGTTTCCCTTTTGGTCCTTCTACAACAACTTCGTTACCAGATTGACTTACCCGAACACCAGACGGTATGGCGATGGGCATCTTGCCTATCCTAGACATATATTATTCCCCCACTTTACCATATCTGGCAAACGTATTCGCCACCGATATTTTCTTTTATACAATTTTTGAGAGTTTTGAGTCCTTGGGAGGTGGAAATGATTCCGTGTCCAAGTCCGCCCAAAACTGGTTTTAGGGACTTCTTGTCAGAGTAGATACGACAGCCGGGTCGGCTAATGCGTTTCAATCCCTTAATGACTGGAGCTCCTTCAGTGGAGTACTTCAGCCTGATGATAATAGTTTTATAACTACCTGTAGATATAACTCTAAAATCCTCTATGTAACCTTCCTCTCTAAAAATAGAAGCGATACCCTCTTTCATCTTAGAGTGAGGAACTCTAACTTCGAAATGCTTAGCCATGTGAGCATTTCGGATACGACTGAGCATGTCAGCAATAGGGTCAGTTAATCTCATTTTACTCTCCTACTCGTTTTCTAGTTAGTCGTGCATGTGCACGCGTCTGTTAATTCGTCGTATTTCTGCACTTTAGTGTGCAGAAAGCTTGCTTTAGTGTGCTCTGTGTTTTGCCAGCTTTGTCAAGTTTTGTTTAGTAGCTGAAGCCACCGTAACATCTTGATTAGCGGGGTAAAACTCTACCAGCTACCTTTGCGAACCCCAGGGATTTCGCCCTTGGATGCGTAGGTTCTGAAACAGATACGGCACATGTTAAAGCGTCTTAAAAAGGCACGGGGTCTGCCACAAACGGGGCAACGATTATAATCGCGAACCTTAAACTTATTCTTCTTAAAAATATGATTATACTTAGCTTTAGTAGCCACTACAACCTCCTATTAATCTTCAGCCTTTGCGAAAGGCATCCCAAGGTATGTCAATAGCGAACGTGCCTCTTCGTCTGTTTTTGCAGAGGTAACGATTGCAACGTCCATACCGCGAACTTTGTCAATTTTGTCATAATCGATCTCAGGGAAAATAATCTGTTCCTTGAGTCCTAGTGTGTAGTTTCCACGACCGTCGAAAGCGGTATCGCTCACACCTCTGAAGTCCCTTACTCGGGGCAGGGAGATGTGTATTAGACGTTCGAGGAATTCGTACATAGCATTGCCACGCAGGGTTGTTTTGCAACCGATGGGCATACCTTCACGGAGTTTGAATCCCGCAATGGAGTTTTTCGCTAGTGTAACAACAGGCTTTTGACCGGCAATGAGCGTCATGTCGCCCACGGCACCGTCAAGGGCTTTGCGATTTTGCACAGCCTCGCCAACTCCCGTATTGAGCACTATTTTTTCCAACTTGGGAACCATCATAGTGCTTTTGTAGGAGTAATCTTTCATTAGTTGAGAGACTACTTCTTTTTTGTACTTTTCTTTTAAAAAGCTCATACCCTTAATCACTCCAATATTAAGACGCTTTGCTTACTTGATTATAGTTCCGCAAGAGCGACAAAACCTTTTCTTCGAACCTTTTTCTTCTTTGATGCCCAAGCGAACGCCTTTGCTGCATTTTGAGCAGTAGTACATTGCGTTGGATATGTCTATGGGGAGGGTTTTTTCGATAATTCCCCCTTCAGTGTGTACTTGGTTAGGTTTTTGGTGGCGTTTTACAACGTTCACCCCTTCCAGCAAAATTTTGCCACGCTCTTTGAAGATGTGTATAACTTTGCTTTCAACACCTTTGTATTTGCCTGCTGTAACAACAACAGGGTCATCTTTCTTGAACTTGTACTTAACAGCCATAATTTCGTAAACCTCGTTTCTCTTATATGATTTCCGGAGCCATAGAAACTATTTTCATGGAGCCTGATGCACGCAATTCGCGGGCAACGGGACCGAAAACACGAGTTCCCACAGGCTCTAAAGTAGTTTTGTTTACTATGACCGCAGCGTTATCGTCAAACTTAACGTAAGACCCATCGCTACGACGGCACTCCTTCACAGTGCGTACTATAATAGCCTTAACAACGGAACCCTTCTGAACATTGGAGTCGGGGGAAACCTTTTTTACGCTACATACAATAACATCGCCGATGCTAGCAACACGGCGTTTTGAGCCACCTAGCACTTTGATGCACATTATCTCTTTGGCTCCGGAGTTATCCACAACCTTTAGCCTTGATTGAACCTGAATCATCTTCTAATACTCCTAGTAAACATAATGAATTTACTAAAACTCTGAAGCTATTTAGTAGCTTCTGCTTCAGCAGAGTGGGACAATACATTGAGCAAACGCCAGCATTTGTCTTTACTTAGTGGTCGTGTTTCAACAATTTCCACAATATCGCCTAAGCGAGCTTTAGAGTTTTCGTCGTGTACTTTGTAACGTTTGCTTACGCGAACATATTTTTTGTACAACGGGTGTTGTTTTCTGTCTTCGACAAGTACAACAACGGTTTTCTGCATCTTATCACTAACAACAGTACCTTTACGCACTTTGCGTCTATTCGTTCTTTCCATGAAACTATACCTCAAGCTCTTTCTGACTAATGGCAGTTTTGATACGTGCAATATCTTTACGTGCTTTGCCAAAGAAAGAGACGTCAGCAAATTCTCCTGAGTGTGCTTTCATGCGATTTTCGAAGATATCTTTACGCAACTTGAGCTCCTCTTTTTTCAAATCTGCTATACTCATTTTTTCAAACTTTTCAAATGACATAATTATACCTCAGCCTCGGCTAAGAAACTTGAGCCGAACTAGCGTTTGACTCTTTCTTAATGAATTTTGTTTTAACAGGCAGTTTGTGCGATGCCCTTCTGAAGGCTTCCCTTGCTTGTTCTTCTGTAACTCCGCCGAGTTCGTAAATAACGATACCCTCTTTTACAGGTGCTGCGTACCATTCAACAGGTCCTTTACCTTTACCCATGCGAACTTCAGCGGGGCGTTTGGTGATAGGTTTGTGGGGGAAAATTCTGATGGTAAGGTTACCGCCACGTTTTAGGTATCTGTTGATGGTAATACGTGCTGCTTCGATTTGTCGTCCTGTAATCTTAGCTTTGGAGTCGGATATTAAACCGTAATCTCCGTACACAAGGGTATTACCTTTGGTCGCTTTCCCTTTGATGCGGCCTTTGTGTTGCTTCCTATATTTTGTTCTACTTGGCATCAACATTTTTAGCTACTCCTCGGGAAGCAGAGTGTTGTTTCTGCAACCTTTCTTTGTTGTCAAGGATTTCGCCTTTGAAAATCCAAACTTTGATGCCGATGATGCCGTAAGTTGTGAGAGACTCAGCAACGCCGTAGTCAACATCAGCACGTAGTGTTTGTAGTGGAACGCGTCCACGAATGTACCATTCGGTACGTGCAATGTCGGCACCAGCGAGGCGACCGGACACCGATACTCGAATCCCCTGTGCACCACTTTTGAGGGCTTGCAAAACAGTACGTTTCATCGCACGTCTAAAGGCGATACGGCGTTGAAGCTGTTGTGCTATATTTTCTGCAACGAGGATAGCGTTAATCTCGGGGCGTTTAACCTCTTTGATTACGAGAATGATTTCGTGGCTAGTGTATTTGCCGACCATGCGTTTGAGCATGTCGATTTCGGCACCTTTCTTGCCGATAACAAGACCGGGTCGACTGGTGTGAATGGTAATACGGATTCTATTCCCCATGCGTTCGATACCTATCTCAGCAATGCCTGCCGAGAAGAGATGACCTTTGAGGAATTTTCTTATTCTGATATCTTCTAGAACATTCTTGGCGTAAGTGCGTTTGTTGGAAACGTACCAGTTGGAGCTCCAATTTTTGTTTACGCCTAAACGGAATGCTGTAGGGTTAACTTTACGTCCCACTATTGCACCTCACTTTTATCTGAAAGAACGACTCTTACATGAGCAGTAGGTTTGTGGATTGCACTTGCCCTACCGTAAGCTCTAGGCATGTACCTTTTGAGCGGTGGTCCAGCGTCCACGGTTATTTCGCTAATGTAGAGTCTGTTTGTATCGTAAAATTTCACATTCTCTTCTGCGTTAGCAACGGCAGAGTGAATAGTTTTTAGGATAATTCCAGCACCTTTGGTCGGAGTGTATTTCAATAGGGCCAATGCATCTTCGACACCCTTGCCACGAACAGCGTTAGCAACGAGGCGTGCCTTGCGAGGAGAGACTCTTTGATACTTTGTAACAGCTTTAGCTACCATTTTCATACCTACCTTCTCTTCATTTTCTTATCATCTTTCTTGTGTCCACGATAGGTACGGGTTAGGGAGAATTCCCCTAGTTTGTGTCCCACCATGTTTTCGCTGATGTAAATAGGGATAAATTTGTGTCCGTTGTGGACAGCAAAGGTAAGTCCTATCATATCAGGGCTAACAGTACTACGTCTTGACCATGTTTTGATAACAGTTTTGCTATCGCCAGATGCAGCTGCTGCTTCTACTTTTTTCTGCAAGTGTTTGTCAATAAAAGGACCTTTTTTCAACGATCTAGGCACAGTTCCCTCCCCTACCTTTTCCTAGCAGTAACAATGTACTTGCTGGAAGGTTTGTTCTTTTTACGTGTTTTGTAACCTTTTGTTGGCACTCCCCAAGGTGAAACGGGATGACGTCCACCAGAGGTCTTACCTTCACCACCACCGTGTGGGTGATCGATTGGGTTCATGGCAACACCACGAACTGTTGGGCGTACACCCATCCAACGTTTGCGTCCTGCTTTACCAATCTTGACAAGTCCGTGGTCGGAGTTACCAACCTGACCGATGGTTGCACGACATTGCGAAAGTATCAAGCGAACCTCGCCACTAGGTAGGCGTAGGTAGCAGTAGCGACCCTCTTTCGACAATAGCTGAGCATAGGAGCCAGCGGCACGAACAAGTTGTCCCCCTTTGCCGGGTTTCAGTTCAACATTGTGAACGATGGTTCCCACAGGGATAGCGTGCAGTGGCAAGCAGTTGCCGGGGCGAATATCTGCCTCTGCACCGTTGCTTACTACATCTCCTACATTTAGGTTGAGTGGAGCTAGGATGTAGCATTTCTCACCATCTTTGTAGTTGAGTAGTGCGATGAAAGCGGAGCGATTCGGATCGTATTCGACCTGACTTACAACAGCGGGCACCCCTTCTTTGTTACGTTTAAAGTCGATTATTCTATATTTGCGTTTGTGTCCTCCACCCTGATGGCGAACGGTGATTCTACCGTTGGAGTTACGTCCTGCCTTCTTGTGGAGCGGAGCCAACAAAGATTTTTCTGGGGTATCAGTTGTTATCTCTTGAAATGAAAGATTTGTTCTGAATCTTACCCCTGGCGATGTTGGTTTATAAACTCTTATTCCCATTCTAAAACCTCTCTACTTAAGGGAGCTCAAAGCTCTCGCCTTCCTTCAAAAATATCACTGCTTTCTTGTAGTCTTGTCGTCTTCCGACAACTTGACCGAAACGTTTTTTCTTGCCGGCACAATGCATGGTGTGAACTTTGTCAACCTTGACATTGAATAGTTCTTCAACGGCAGTACGAATCTGATATTTGTTTGCCTTGGGATGAACTTTGAAAATAACCTGTTTCCCATCTTCAGACAGGGCAACACTTTTTTCTGTCAAGTGTGGTGAGCGTATTACATCATAAACTGTTAACATTAAACTAGTACCTCCTCTACCCTTTCAACAACTGTACGGGGCATCAAGATACACCTTGCGTTGATGACATCGTACACGTTTAGTCCGTCAACATGGAGGAGGCGAACAAAGGGGATATTTTTCATTGCGCGCAATGTTTCTGCTGAAACAGAGGAATCGTGCACAAGTAAAACTTTCCTGTCCACGCCAAGGGACTTCAGGAATTCAGCGGCATCCTTTGTTTTGCCACTTGGGACAGATAGGTTGTCGAAAAATCTGAATGCACCGTCAACATGTTTGGCACTTAGTGCACTACGCAACGCAGAGCGACGCTTCTTTTTGGGTATGCTGTAGGAGTAGTCGCGGGGTTTTGGGCCGAAAGCCACCCCACCAGTTCTCCATAGGGGCGACGCTTTGGTTCCTGCTCTTGCACGACCAGTACCTTTTTGACGCCATGGTTTTGCACCAGAAAAGCTCACTTCAGAGCGAGTTTTGGCTGAGTGCGTTCCGCTTCTACGCGATGCTAGCTGCATCACAACAACCTCATGCATTAAATGAGGTTTTATTTCGCAAGAAAATATGCTTTCAGGCAGATCTAAACTTGCGACTTTGTTGATACTCATATCAACTACATCTACTTTAGCCATAGCTGTTTCCCTTTCTAATAAATTTATGTACTTCTATTCAACCGTCTTCGTACTTCTTATTTTTATAACATTCACAGGAGAGCAAATCGAAATATTGTAATCGCTTTTAAGGACACCTTGTGTAGGTGATGCTGAGCAAACGCATAGCAAAAGTAGCACCGGCAACACCTAGCCGTTAGGATGGGTAGTGCGTGTTGCGAATAGGGGCTACAAGTAGCTACGGCACAGGGCTTTGACTAACCA
>CAMZNJ010000021.1 GCA_947313825.1 uncultured Deferribacteraceae bacterium
ACAACAATACCACGAACAACACTCCGAGAGGTCATACCAATGCTCTGTGCACTCCTCAAAAACAACATCCAAATCGTCGAAAACGTGGACGACTGGGAACACGCAATACACATCGCCGCTGAACCACTACTCAACAAAAAACTCATCGAACCGAGATACGTAAACAAAATCATAACCAACATCCACGAACTCGGTACGTACATGATACTCACACCCGGCGTCATTATGCCACACGCAAGACCCGAAGACGGTGCCCTGCGAACATCCATGTCCCTACTAAGAGTCAACAACGGCGTACTGTTCCCCAACAACGACGAACCCGTCTACCTATTCTTTGTGCTAGCAGCACAAGATGGATCCGCACACCTCGACGCCATCGTCGCACTGGCAACACTGCTGGAATCCGAAGACAACATCGAAATGATCAAAAAAGCACCCGATACGGACTCAATTCACAAACTAGTTTAGGAGAGCACAATGAAAATATTAGTCGTTTGCGGAAGTGGCGTTGGAAGCAGCCTCATGGTCTCAATGAACATCAAAGCCATCCTGAAGGAACTCAACATCGACAACGTAGAGGTAAACAATACCGACCTTGCAAGTGCATCGCCCACCATGGCAGACGTGGTTGTCATCGGCAAAGATCTCAGCAACAGCCTCACAGGCTTCAATGACGTTATCGTTCTAAACAGTATCATCGACAAAAAAGAGCTCAACGAAAAAATCAAAGAGATGCTCACACGCAAAAATATCATATAAAACAGGAATTATTTCAACCATGACACATCTATTAACATTCTTAACAGACATCCTTAGCGATCCCGCTTTTCTAATCGGTCTCATCATATTCATCGGACTACTCGTGCAACGCAAAGCATTTAGCGACGTGGTCAAAGGCACCCTCAAAGGTATCCTCGGCTTCCTAATCATCGGTGCAGGAGCAGGCGTTCTCATCGGCTCACTAAACTACTTCGGTCAGCTCTTCCAAGAGGCATTCGGCGTTGCTGGCGTTGTCCCCAACAACGAAGCCATCGTTTCCCTCGCCTTGGGCAAATACGGGCAAACAACTGCCATCATCATGATACTCGGCATGGCGGTCAACATCTTCATCGCTCGCTTCACCGTCTGGAAATACATCTTCCTCACAGGGCACCATACCCTCTACATGGCTGCGTTGATTAGTGCTGTGTTGATTGCTGGCGGTTTGCAAGGCTTCCACCTTTACGCAATGGGGGGGCTTGCCCTCGGTTTTGCAATGACTGCGTTTCCGGCACTTGTGCACCCCTACATGCGTGAGATTACTGGCAACGACGACATCGCTTTGGGTCATTTCGGCTCCATCGGTTACTGGTCGAGTGCTCAGATTGGCAAGCTCCTCGGCAAGGGTTCGAAATCCACCGAGGACATCAACTTCCCAAAATCCTTCGACTTCCTGCGTGATAGCTCTGTTTCCATCTCCCTTACGATGATGGTGTTTTTCGTTGTGATGACTGTTTTGTCTGGTCAAACGTTTGTACGTGAAACTTTAGGCATTAGTGAGCACTACATTTTGTTTGCGATTAAGCAGTCCATCATGTTTGCGGCGGGAGTGCTGATTATCCTTACCGGTGTTCGCCTTATTTTGGCGGAGATTATTCCAGCGTTTAAGGGTTTTTCGGACAAACTTGTTCCCAACGCCAAGCCTGCCTTGGATTGTCCCATTGTGTTCCCTTTTGCGGAGAATGCTGTTGTTATTGGTTTTTTGATGTCTTTCCTTGGTGGTATCGTTGGCATGGGGGTTCTCATTGCCGCCGGTGGTTTGATAATCCTTCCGGGCGTTATTCCCCACTTCTTCACAGGAGCAACCGCTGGTGTTTTTGGTAATGCTGTTGGTGGTCGTCGCGGTGCTATTTTGGGATCGTTTGTCAACGGTTTGGTGATTACGTTTCTTCCCATCGCCCTTATTCCTGTTCTTGGTGAGTTGGGGTTTGCGAACACAACCTTCTCTGATACAGATTTCATTGGTTTGGGAATACTTATTGGCTACGCTGCGAACTACGGTGCTGCATTTTTGACGAGTTTGATAGTTGTATTGACCGCTATTCCATTTGTTTACACGGCGTTCGTGAAGGTCAGGGGCAAGTAGGCGTCAAGCCGTGCGACCTTTCTTTTCTTTTGGAGGGGGGAGGTGTGTGTGGGACGGCTTCTGCAAGGTTTTGCCTTAGCCGGTTCGATGTTCGGGAGGTGGGGGGAGGAAGGGCTCGCCCCCACCTAGCTTTTGGAATTAGTACCCTTGCTCGTCCGCAAGTCAACTTTTTCCATCTCAAAACACTTCTATCAAGCTATTATCAACCCCCCTCATCACCACTGCGCTTCTCATCAGCATCCCTGTCCCTGATCTCTATCGTAGCATCAGAGAGATCTACTACAGGTAAATCCAAGGGTGGTAATTTAGCCATCACGGTCATTTGTGCTACCAGAGGTCTAAAGTACGAAAACCCTATAGCCACAACATTATTAAGCAATGCTTCGTCAAAGCTTTCCTCTACCTCAATTCCAACAACAATCTCCCCATATATTTCAAAGAGAGACCTTCCATCGCTGTCCACTAGGCTAGACCTAAGCTGAGATACCACATCGTACTGTTGGCTACTCTTAAACGCAACAGCGTTGACATCAATATTAAATTTATGAGCAACAAATTTCTCTATATTGTTTTTTTTGAACTCAAACTTCTCTAACATCACCCCTAAAAGCTTGAATTCCTTACTAAGCTGCACGTGCATCAATGTCTCTTCGTGGTTTTTCGGCTCTTTTGGCATAACTGTTCTCACTTGATTTATAACTTGGATTACTTAAGGAAGTATTTATCTCTGACATATCGCTATAAAGGAAGCTCCAATTAGTCAAGTTAATTGAAGCATTATCTACCCTCCTAAAATTTATTTCGAACTTATCTGGACACTGACTTGTACCAAGTATTTCAAGGATATCTATTTCTTTGCCAGAATGAATACCCTTGTATTTTTCTTTCCAAAATATAACTGATTTCGAGGATAAACTATCGTACTCCTTATTAATTAATCCTAGTTGTTTATTAATTTTATTCCTATATTTTTCGAAATTATCATCTGAGAGATATATATAATAAACATATTCTGTAGATATTACTGTACAGTACTCAATAATTTCTTGAAGAGTAAATACAGATTCTAAGGCTTTTTTTATCATCTTGATATCTACACTCCAGATTTCCTGCTCGTCTCCCAATGCTTCTAAGTTATTTTGGCTAATACTATCTATCATCATTTTGACTAACCTCTTTATAAGCCTATCTTATTAAAAATATCTTCTAACTCTTTCCGTAGTTCGGCAGCTCTTTGAAAATCCTCTTGAGATTGAGATTCACTATAATCAAAAGTATTTCTTATTTGGAACAAACCATCACCAGCCCCGTGCACACTATACTCGTCGTAATTTCTGGCTATAAGCTCCCATATACCCAACACTTTATTCTTTCGTTCTTTACCAACTCTATAGTGAGTATGTCCATAACGAGACTCTAGATACTTCTTTGCCAGGTCGGATTTAGCTATCAAATAGAATCCATAATACCAACGATTAACAATAACTGAGTATAGTTCACACTCTTTGAAACTATCTAAGCAATTTTCATGCAAATAGTCAGCAATCTCGATATTTTTGATACCTTTTTCTTTCATAAACTTTATCTTAACGCTAGGAGAGCTGTTTGTCAATCATAAACTCATGCACTCATTTCATAAACTCACCACTAAACACCGAGCCAACAACTCTCTAGTAATGTACTCTATCATGAACATTTATCAATAAATATTACTACCGTCCATACCAACTAACATATGTTACCACGTGTCCAAATACCACCACAAGCATAGACCTTGCCATAATTATTGTGGTGGCTGGAGCATAGCTGTGAGGAGTTGCAGTTGTGGTGGTGCATGGGGTCAAC
>CAMZNJ010000022.1 GCA_947313825.1 uncultured Deferribacteraceae bacterium
GCGTCATCGGATGCGTTGTTAATACGCATACCAGAAGAGAGCCTCTGCATAGATGTGCTGAGAGTTTTTTGTGTATTCGTCAGGCTGTTTTGAGCGGTAATCGCCGTTGGGTTGCTAAAAATCCTTAAAGCCATGAGTATAACCTCCATGTTATGTGCCTTGAGAGCACCTCGAAGTTACTTTGGCAAGATAAGTATTTAACGATATTTGAAAGATTGATGGTGGATAGGGAGCAATTGTGTAGCTAGTCCGTCAGCTGGCACAAGTACTAGAGATAAACCATAAACCTTTTAAAAAGGTACTTATGTTGCTTTAAAAGAACGTCGTGTTGCTTCAAAGCTAGTTTTTAATTCGTCCTACTTAGGGATAATAAGCCGAAGTAAAACAAAAGTCAACTTTTTTACTAAAGTTTTATTCACTTCTGCCGATTACGTCCTTTCTGTTTGTTACTTTAGTGCTCAAAAAGTTCATAAAAATTATTTCAGAGGAGCGATGAGCCCCGCTAGTGTTGGTTTTATTGCTTTGGTGGATATTTGTATGTTGGTTTTGCCCGCCGTAATAAATTTTAAAAAAAATATTATTGAAGATAGCGTAAAGTTTTGCTGAGGGTGGGCGATAGTTGTAGTAGCTTGAAATTTCGCCTTGTTTTATCTTGCGTGGAAGCTCGGTTATTATTAGCCGTAGAGTTAAGCTGTGTGTGCGGCAATGAGATGCCAGCAGATGCAATACTTGAAAGCCTAGGACTTTGAGCCATGGCAAAAGTATATTTCTGTTTAATATAAAAGTAGGGCGATTGACCCTGCTAGGTATTATCTCACTGTGTCGCTTTGGTTCGGACTCCAAGAGATCTGGTCAAGGCTTGGGTGGTATCCACTTGTTACCTAAAAAGCAAGTGAGCATTATTCAAACCCCTTCCTAATCTTTTTGTAGCCCTCAAAACTTGGTCGGACTGTTAAGCATGTTGCTGTATTAGTGTCATGCATTTAGGTTAACAATTCGCCACTGTTTTGCCATAGCTACTTACTTCACGACTTTGCATTCGGCGAGTCTTGCAAGTATCCAATCCCACACCTTCACCCTAGGTTTAGTAATTATCCTGCTTTTGCCCATGAAGCTCAAGGCTTTCGTATAACATGGAGGTTATATCATGGCATTTAGGATTTACAGCAACCCAACGGCTATTACAGCCCAAAACAACTTGACGAAGTCGCAAAATATGCTGAGCACATCGATTCAACGACTATCATCCGGACTACGTATTAACAGTGCGGTGGATGATGCTTCCGGCTTGGCAGTTTCCAAGAAGATTGAAGCACAAATTAACGGACTAGCAATGGCGAACCGTAACGCACAAGACGGCATATCCATGTTGCAAACGGCTGAAGGTGGCTTGAAAGCCATCGGCGATATGTTGCTTCGTATGCGTGAGTTATCTGTGCAGGCTGGTAACGGTACGTACACCACGTCCGACCGTGCTGAGCTACAGAAAGAGGTTGACCAATTGAAACAAGAGGTTGACCGTGTATCTAGTGCCACCGAGTTCAACACAAAGAAGCTCTTGAATGGTAATGCTACAGCGTTGTGGTCATCATCTTCCGACCGCCTTGAAGCTATTATTACTGGCGAGGTTGACGAAGGCAACTACCGTGTAGACGTTTCTGCTCAGGGCGGAAAGGGTGCTGTTTACAAATCCCACATTATGCGTTTGTCCGCTGGGCAGTTCGCTGGCGGGCTTGTAAGGTCAAGTGCGGGCATGAACCTTGCCTATGCAGGTACCCTAGCCGGGCAGTCTTTGGGTACCCATGGAGATACATATGCCATTTCTGTGGCAGGAGCGGCTACAACTGGCGATGCTTCTGCGGTTGCAACATTCTACGCAAAAGGATCACACTCGAGTATGGTTATGGCTGGTACAGCTATTACTACTGCCGATGTCTCCCGTTCTGGGTTCATGGAAGTTACAGTGGCATCGTATGTCGACCCTACTGCAGGAGCGTTGCAGAGCGTAACGGCTGTTGATACAGTTTCATGGAAGTTTACCGATGCGAAAACAGGTGAGGTGCAAGAGGGCGTAGTCACGATTACTGCTGCTTCTGCGGCTACTGCTGGTACTGGTGCAACAGCGGTTGCGTCTATTACTATCTCCGGTATCGGTACCGACTTTAAAATTAAAGTCAAAATTGGAACGGCATCAAACAACACTACTGCACTTGGATCTAAAATGCTTGTGATGATAATAGAAGATTCCGCAGGTACCGCCTTAGCTGATGGAGGAGGATTGATTACTTTCTCCGGCAACGGTGCTGGTGCTCTTTACAACGGAGCTACGCCTCTTTCTATTCAGTATGGTCCCGGATCCCTTGCCATCAAGGACAACGACGACGGTAAAGTTGACTACACCGACGTGCAGATACACACTGTTTACATGAATGAATCTGATGGCTCCATTGAGACTGGTGCCTTCTTCTTGAAGTTTGCAGAAACAGCAACAGGTGCTACAGTAGCAGGTACATCGGAGCTATTTGTTAATAGTGGCGGTGAGCTTGCTACATCCACGGCTAAGCTGATGCAACTTGAGAGCTTTATCAATAGCGACGGCATAAACATCATGGACGAGCTTCAAAAGATTACTGTTTACGGTGCTGGTGCCGATAGCAAGGATGTTTACCTAGAGGGTGGCTACACCATGCTCGACGTTGATGCAGCTCTAACTGCGGCACTAATCGACGTTGGCTTAGGTGCAACCCTCGAAAGTACTGGTGGGGATGCGGCTGCTATGAATGAGATTAACGATAACCTCATTCGTTT
>CAMZNJ010000023.1 GCA_947313825.1 uncultured Deferribacteraceae bacterium
TTTTGCCGTTGTATTTGGTGGCAAGTATGTCGAGAATGGTGTTTTGTGTGGGGGAGCCGCCCTCGTCGGTTAGCCGTTTTAGGTTGGGTTGGGTGTTGGTTGTGGTGTCAAAGCTTTTGTCCATGTCAAACCCAGCTTGACGGCTTTTCGCGTCATCTTCTACGGTGAGCATCATGGGGTACACAGCGCACTCGGCTATCATATGGTAGTCCATTATGGTTCTACTAACGAGTGCAATGTTGGAGTACGTTGCCTTGTTGTTCTTGGTTACAATTAGGGTGAGGTTCCCCTGAATGTCTAAAATATGCTTCATTACTTCGAGGCGGTTTCTCCCCACGATACCCTTCCCTTTTTGCCTTGTGTAGTACACATGGCGAGTGTCGAAGGGGCGGTAGAGGGTTTGCTCAATACATTCTAATCCGTTGGTTTTCACATCCCCTTGGGCGGTGGCAACTTTCCAGTCGGTACTATCCTTTTTTATCTGAAAATACTTCCGTGCTTCCTCCCCATCCATGGAGGCGAATAGGCGTAGCTTATGTTGCAACTGCTCCTTTGTAAACCCCACTGCCATCTTGTCGTTTTTAGTTTGTATACCGGGGGATTGTGCTTGAAAAATATCATCCAAGGCATACCCTGTTGCCCAGCACTTCAGTAGTTTTGTATCCTCTTTCAAAAAGCGGTATCGGTTGGATTCATCGGGGAAAACCTCCTGCCATGGTAGGTTTTGGAAGGTAGTTTTGGGGTTGGTAACCGTTTTTGGGTAGAGGTGAGTAAACTTATCTGCCCTTGTGCCGTACAGGTCGCCACGGAATACCCTGCAGTTAGCAGGGTTTTTCTCCTTGATACCCTTGGCGTCGTTTTCGTGGGATTTGATTAAAAACAGTATTGAAACACCGACTTGGATGTCGAATATGTTTTCATCTTTGGAGATGTTTTTAAAGTGTTGGGGGATGGTGGTGTTTATTCGATCTTTGGTAGCACCGTGGAGGTTTAAAACGTATACCTCTTGGAAATCCTCCATTAACGCCTTACGCATCATGGTGAGAGAGTCCTTTTCCATGAAGGTGTTGTTGGTAATAACGCCCACCACCGCTTTCCCTTGGTTGTTTTCCATGAGGTTGTGTGCAAAGCGGATAAACTTAACATAATCATCCTTTAGCCCCGTGAAAGCTTGCAATTTGAGTCCTGCTTTATACCGCTCCATTAGCTCCGTTATTTTATTCTCGTTGTTCTGAGATTCGGCGTTGTACGGCGGGTTGCCCAAAACAACGCGAACCTTTGTTCGACCCGATTTAATATTGTTGGTGCCCTCTATCTCCTCCCCCCAAACGTCTGTGCTGCCCATTTGTGCGTACGGGGTTTCGTCTGCCAAGGTATTCCCCAAAAACAACCGCAAACGTTGGCTCTCCTTAGGGTTGTGCCCCTCCACCACCTCGCCAATGTACTGGTTTAGCCGCAAGTGTGCTGTAATAAACGGAGCCAAAAGGAGCTCAAACCCGTACAGGTTCTTCAAAATATGGTTATTGATGAGCTCCTCCTGTAGGGTAGGGTTTTGTGTTCCCTTCAAAATATGGCGGATGACCTCCAACATAAACGTACCTGTGCCTGAAGCAAAATCCAAAATGGTTGTACTATCATCCTTCAACCCCTTATGGATGCCTAACTTGGATTTCAACAAATAATCTGTGGACTGCACAATAAAGTTTACCACCTCAAAAGGGGTGTAGTAAACGCCACGATCGGAACGCAATTCCGGGTCGAACTCCCTCAAAAAATGCTCAAACAGATAAATATACGGATCACTCTCGTTATGCTTAGTTCGCCCGTGCTCGGCTTGCCCCTTGCGACCTTCGTGGATGGTGGTGAAGCTGAGGTCGTTACGTATCTTAGTTTTGTTCATGGCGTTCATAGAGCTTACCATGGACTCCATGTAGGTGCGTAAAAGTTTGCGTGGCTTCGAGCTCGCCGACGAACCTGAAGAGGCGTCCATAACCTCCCTTGCACGGGAAAACATGGTCTTCAACAAGGGGATGTTGGCAGGGATATGCCTCACTAGGTTGTCCACACTAAGGGGGGTAGAGCTTTTCGATATGCCCGCATAAAAGATAACATAAACAAGCATTTGAGCATAGTTCTTCAAAAACTCTTTCTGATTACGCTTTAGGCGTTCCTCCTCCTCCTCTGAAGATTTAACAGCATGATTCTTTTTGTTGCTCTCAATATTGGGTGCCGTAAACGTCTCGTACTCTTCATATAGCTTGTGCAAAGGTCTGTCCGTGGACGCGGACTCCACATTAAACAAAGCGTTTAGAGCCTCGTGGATACCTTTGGCGTGGGTGCCCATATGGTAAGCCAAAGCCTCGATGCTCGATATGCACACAGGCTTACCCGATGCAAACTCACGCATCAACAAACGGAACTCCTCCACAACACTGTCCGAAATACGCCACTGGTTTGCAGGAGCATCAAGAGCCGAACAGTGAAATACCGTTGTGCGGAAAACAGGAGTCTCCTTGCCGTTCTTATCCAACAGAGCAAACTCGCCGTAATTCGTAACAAGAATATTAGTATGCAAACGACGATACTTCGTAAGCTGACCTTTAGGCTTAGTACCTTCGATTAATACGGAATTAATACTGTGTTCGATACCCTTAGTCTCCACCAAACCAATTAACTCCGACTCACACTTATCATTAGCTCGATAAATAGAATAATCAGGACGAATTCTAAGCGGCTCCTTGGTGCTGGTGCTGGTGCTGTCGTCTTTGTAGTAGATCTCCGCCAGAGCAGAAATACCCAACTCCTTGAACAAAGTGCCCAATGCCTGACGATACGTATGCTCGCCATGGCTACTGGTATGGTTGCTACCATAGACACGTTTGTTATTGTTGTCTGTGTAAATAGTGTTGAA
>CAMZNJ010000024.1 GCA_947313825.1 uncultured Deferribacteraceae bacterium
CTAGCAGGACCACTGCAAACTAGCCTCGACCAAATGGACTCTATCCTACGCATGGTCGAACTCTCAGCACTACGCGACCCCTCCGAAACAGCAGCACACGCACAACGCGTTGGAGCATACTCCTCCGAAATATTCGAACACTACGCTAGGGTCAACGGTGTCGCACACAACAAAATAAACTTCATCAAAGATAAAATTCGCGTCTCAGCAATGCTTCACGACATAGGCAAAGTAGGGGTTGCTGACGCCATCCTAAAGAAAAAAGGACCTCTCACCGAAAGCGAAAGAACAGCAATGAGAAAACACTCGGTCAAAGGTGCAAAAATATTCGACAAACCGCGTAACTCACTGGAAAGCATCGCCAAAGAGATAGCACTACACCACCACCAACAGTGGGACGGAAGCGGTTACCCAATAGTGCAACTCCCCTCAGGGGGCAACAGACCTCTGAAAGGAGAAGAAATACCCATATCAGCACGAATTGTCGCCATTGCCGACGTGTTCGACGCACTCGTAACAAAACGATCCTACAAAGAGGCAATCCCCGTGGAGGAAGCAGTGAAAATAATCAACGACTCCTCAGGAACACACTTCGACCCCGATGTTGTAGCATCGTTTAACGCAGTCCTCCCCATCCTACAACTAATCGGGCACCGCTACCCATCGTAGGCGTGTGGCTGTGTAGTCGTGTGGCTGTGTAGTCGTGTGGCTGTGTAGGCGTGTGGCTGTGTAGGCGTGTGGCTGTGTGGTCGTGTGGCTGTGTAGGCGTGTGGCTGTGTAGTCGTGTGGCTGTGTAGGCGTGTGGCTGTGTAGTCGTGTGGCTGTGTGGCTGTGTGGCACCGTCCATTATTTACTATGGACTATCCTTGCCCGATGGTGTATACTTGTAAGTGATTAACCCTAAACATATCAAACAAGGTGTTTGCGTAAGGTGCCTGTGCCTATTCACACAGGGGCAACTCGACCACTAAGCCCCTTACGGCGACTGCAAATCCATTTTTGCAGACTAATTTTGCGGATTGATTAGGGCAGGAGGATACATGTTCGATTCCATGGTAGTTGAGTCCAGCTCAAAGCTTTTTCTTTTGCTACTCACATACGCGTTTTATATTTTTAGTGTACTGCTTCTTCTTCGTAGCGTTATTACTCGCCAAGAGCTCAACTTCAACACTGTAGGGCGTTTAATCGCCTCCCTAACCTCCAAATACATACCTGAACGCCTTTCGACGCTCCAAGTGCAAATGCTTTTAGGATTAGTGTCAGTTGCTTACGTTGTTGGTGGTATGTTTCTCGCTCGGGATTTCAGCCTTGCACAGTCGGTTCCATTTATTGTCCGTGTTCTAAACTTCTACATGGTAGTGGTGTTTGTGTCCCTGATTATCCTGTCCAATCCTCAGAGCACCAACGCTAGCATGCTTGTAACCTTATTTCGTCGTGTTGGTCAGCAGTTGTGCAATACTGTTTCGCCGGTAATCCCAATACGTTCGAAGATGCTTTATGCTTTCGTTGGTTTGCTATTTTTGGGGATTTATTTGTCGGTAATCTTTGCTATCCTTATTTTCGAGTCTCTTACACGTGGCATCTCTTTTGATATTGTGCGAATGTTATCTGTGGGGTTTAGCTTTACAATAGCTGGTGTTATGTCGTTTTTGAGTTTTTATGCCATGCTTCTGTTTTTCAGGGTTTTGCTTTCATGGTTTTCACCCGATCCTCGCAACAATTTTTATATACTTTTGTATTATTCAACGGAATCGTATTTGGGTTTTTTCAGGCGTTTAATCCCTTCGGTTGGGATGTTTGATTTGTCGCCCATTGCTGCTTTAGTTTCGATTTATGTGATACGCAATATATTAATTTTGTTTTTGTAGTAAATACGGTATTTTTGCCTGCTATTGCGATGGTTGCTGTTATTTTCATAATTGTTTCAATTCTTGTTATAGCTAAGACGTAGTTGGTTTATTTTTGGGGTTACTTTATGTTAATTTTTAGGGTAGTTTTTGTTGTATCTGTCTTATTAGTGTTCCTTGTATCATACGTTAGTTTGGGGTTGGAGCTTCAGGGAGCGGCAGTTTTCATTGTTGCAACCCTTGCCATGGCCATTGTTTTGGATATTTTGGCGTATTTTCTCAAGGTGTACACAAATTACAGGATAATGTCGGGTTTTCTTTTCGCATCCTTCTTCCTCCTTGTTGGATCGTGGGCTTACACCTACTGGGGTGGCGTATTTTTGCAGCAGGAAGCAATAAGGATATCTTTTTTCTTCATTGTTTTGTATTCTGGGTTTTTGTTCGGCTACAAAAACTATCGCTTTACACGAAGAATAATTGTCATGGTGTTTAAGCAGGGCACAAAGTCGTCCCATTTTACCCCTGAGGAGAGACGACTGGCAGTGGACACATCTGCCTTAATCGACTCTCGCATTGCGGGCATATGCGAGACAGGCTTCATTGATGGGCAAATACTCATCCCGAACTTTGTTCTCCATGAGCTCCAATTTATTGCCGACTCCCAAGATCATTTGCGTCGTCAGAAAGGTCGACTGGGGCTTGAAACCCTCAAGAAGCTTCGCGAGATACCAACCGTAACCGTATCCGTTGACGATGTTCCCGTTTCCCAACTCCCCGTGGACGAACGATTGGTGGAGTTTGCCCAAAAAAAACGAGCACGACTCATCTCCACCGACTTCAATCTTCTAAAAGTTGCAGAGATACGCGGAGTCAGCATTCTCAATATTAACGAGCTATCCTTGGCAATGCGTCAAACAGTGCTCCCTGGCGAAATTCTTACCGTAACTGTTGTCAAAGCTGGCAAGGAGCACAGGCAGGGGGTTGCATACCTTAACGACGGCACAATGGTTGTTGTGGAGGATGGCGTCTCCCTAATCGGAAAGAAGCTGGATGTTCGCGTTGTGAGCCTGTTGCAAACAGAGTCGGGTCGCATTATATTCACGAGTCAAATGCGTTAAGCAACAACAGCCTGCTCAGCTCGGAAAATGCTCCCCGTATGCATGTTGCCCCAACGGGATTAGTGGCTGTGTGGCTGTGATGACTGTGTTGCTATGTTGCTGTGATGACTGTGTGGCTGTGATGACTGTGTTGGCTGTGTTGCGGTAATGGTTCGGGGTGTACTGATCGAATAAGCAAAAGGGTGGTTTATGATGAAAAAAGTTTTGGCGGGGATGCGTCCCACAGGTGCCCTGCATTTGGGTAACTATTTCGGTGCGTTGAAAAACTTTGTGGATATGCAGAACTCCACGGATTACGATACCACGTTTTTTATTGCCGATTGGCATGCCCTGACTACAAATTACGAAGATCCGCAGGATATCAAAGGGAATGTGCGTGAGGTTTTGCTGGACTACCTTGCTTGCGGCATAAGTACCGAAAAAAGTAGGGTTTTCATTCAGTCCTACAACCCTTACCACGCCGAAATGTTTCTCATCCTCAGCATGGTAACACCAATCACATGGCTGGAACGTACGCCAAGTTACAAAGAGCTTCGGGAAAATATTGCAAACAAAGATCTATCTAATTACGGTTTTTTAGGATACCCTGTTTTACAAACAGCTGATATTGTTTTGTACGACGCTGACCTCGTCCCCATCGGGGTAGATCAGGCACCTCATCTGGAAATATCGCGGGAGATTGTACGACGCTTTAACCACCTCTACAGCACGGATGTGTTGAAAGAACCGCAAGCCATGCTGTCTGAATCCTCCAAACTACTCGGAACGGATGGACGCAAAATGAGCAAATCGTACGGCAATGTCATCATGCTGAAACAGGACATTAATCAAGTGAAAAAAATGCTCAAAACCATGAAAACTGATGAAAGTCGTCAGCGTCGTACTGATGCTGGTAACCCCGACGTATGCCCCGTGTACGACTACCACAAACTCTTCTCCAACGACGCAGAGCTTGCAGAATGTGCCACAGGGTGTCGTAGTGCTAGCATCGGCTGTGTCGACTGCAAAAATATACTCATCCCCCATATTGTGGAGTTTCTGGAGGGGGTGCAGAGCAAACGCAAGGTTTTGGAAGCAGAAATATCTGACCCTTACGAATACCTTGCCCCACACAGTGCACCATCAACAGAACAAGCAGGGCGACGTGTGGACTCTGTTCGCCGTGCCATGGGAATATAGGCGGCATTGCGGGCAAGCGTAATGGGCACAAGCGTAATGGGCACAAGCGTAATCGGTGAAATAAAACAACACAAGGACGAAAACACATGGCAAACCACAAACCTGACTCCAAGTCAAAAAACCTTACGTCGTCGGGGTTGAGGCTCAACAAATACATTGCAACACATTACGGGTGCAGTCGACGCGATGCCGATAAACTTATCGATGCCAAACGTGTTAAGATAAATGGACGTGTGGCTGTGCTAGGTGATACCCAACAGGCTGGGGACGTTGTGTCTGTTGACGATGCCCCCGTTTATGAACAGAAAGAATACACCTACATCAAATTTTACAAACCCAAAGGGATGCTCTCAACATACGCGTCAAACACTGTGGACACCGAAGGGAAAGCAACACTCATGGATATACCCCAGTTCGCCAAAAACAAACTCCCCTATGCCGGTCGACTAGATTACGATAGCGAAGGGTTGATGATACTTAGCAACAACCGTGAGCTAGTGAGTAGCCTCTCCCATCCGTCGTCTCGCTCTAGCAAGGTTTACCGCGTATGGGCATCGCGTAGCCTGACTCCCAGTGAGCTCCATGACCTCGAGTCGGGCATCGCCTACAAGGGGATTCAGTACGCACCTTGCCATATTCACGCCATCGGCTCCAATAAATACAGCGTAACCCTTTACGAGGGCAAAAATCGCCAAATTCGTAACATGTTTAGGTTCATGGATATTCATGTTCGTCGCCTTGTTCGCGTTAGCGTCGCCTCTGTTCGTTTGGATGGCATGAAGGCAGGTGAGTTTCGTGTACTGACTGCTCAGGAGGTTGCTTCTTTGGCGTCGCGTTCTTCGGGGCAGGGCACTCGTTCTTCGGGGCAGGGCACTCGTTCTTCGGGGCATAGCTCCTCGGGGCAGGGCACTCGTTCTTCGGGGCAGGGCACTCGTTCTTCGGGGCATAGCTCTTCGGGGCATAGCTCCTCGGGGCAGGTCTCTTCGGGTGGGCGAAATAAGCACTAGGGTAGGGGTATGTTTCGAGTTAAAAAGCTTAGGCGTGCTAACAGAAAAGTAATTAAGTACACATTTTTTTTAGCGGTGCTAGTGCTTTTCAACTACTACTCGTCCATATTTTTCTCAGATTACGGCTCCCTTTCCGGCTCCAGCATTCTCAGTTTTTTTCTTGTTAACATCAACCTCATCGTTTTCACAATATTAATTTTCGTTGTTCTCAGCAACCTTGTTCGCCACTTTGCTGATAGGCGTAACAACCTTTTCGGCTCTAAGATAAAGCGTCGTGTGTTGGTTTTCATGACGATTATTACCGTTGTTCCAATTTTCACCATGGCGTTTTTCTCGATTAATATTATCAACTCCACCATTAATAAGTGGTTTGAGTCTCGCGTTGAGGAGTCCCTTTACGGCTCCCTGACCCTCATGAGTCAGTACCGCGATAACCTTGGTCGCGATCTGGCCGACAGGGGCATTGAGCTGTCGTTGACCATTACTAACAACCGCCTGACCTACACTTACGAGCGTGATGCACTTCAGCGTGTTATTTCAGATCTGACCAACACAACCATCGTTGACGGTATCGAGGTTTTGTCGGCATTTGGTGGTGTTATTGTTGAGAGTGGCGACAGTTTTTTCTCCTACTCCGACTTAATCACAAATCAGTCGTTGGCGAGCAATATTGATATTTACAGTCAGTCTATCTCTTACGGTTATCGTGTCAAGGATGATCGCGAAGTTTTCTGGACGATCGTGCCTGTTTACTCGCAGTTCGACGACGGGGTAATACTTGCTAAGGTGATGCTTTATCGTATTGCAGGCACCATCGACGCCCAAACATTGGGGCAAATCGAGCAGTCCTACACCAACTACAAAGATATTAGCCGCTTCTCCTCAACCCTTAAGGTATCGCAAATACTCATCATTTTGGCACTAGCATTAGGTTTGGCTTTGTTATTTTTAGGTGCAGCCCTAGTTTTTGCCAACTCCCTCCTCAAGCCGATTCAAGAGCTTGCGGAGGCAGCCATTAATGTTGCCAAAGGGAACATGAAGGTTCGTGTGGCTGAGGGTGGTTACGATGAAATATCACGATTGATGTCGTCATTTAACTACATGCTGGACGAACTAGCAAGCAAGTCTGAAGCCCTCTCTGAGCAAAAAGATGCACTGGAAAGAATGTATAGCCAACTCAGCAACAGCAACCTCTACATTGAAGCAATTCTGGATAACGCACACATCGCACTAACACTCTACGACCACAACCTAGAAGAACTGCAAACCAATCGGGACGCACGCACTCTCATGCATAAATATCGCGGGCTACAAAGCACCATACATAAAGAGGTACACGACCTGATTAACAGCACCTCACCGCGAATAGACACATCTCGACAGATGGAATGGGTTGGCTCCAGTGGGAAAATTGCCATCCTAGAAATAAAATTAGTTAAGATTATTGCCTCAGAGGACGATTCTAAATCTAACAGTGGTGCTTATCGATCTGAAAGCGTACTAGTGATTATAGACGACGTTACGGACTTCATCCAAACAGCACGCATGAGAGTGTGGCAAGATATGGCACGGAAAATCACTCATGAAATAAAAAACCCACTAACACCCATCAAACTCAATACCGAACGCATGGCTCGCAAAGCTCTTACCCAAAACATGGATCGCAACGAATTAGGCGAAATAGTACTAAAAACATCGGAAATTATTATCAGCGAAGTGGATAATATGCTCAAAATGGTGGAAGAATTTAATATTTACACAAGTATTTCCGACTTCTCCCCAGAAACAATAAAACTCAAACCGCTCATGGAGTCGATCAAACGCCTATACGACAACGCATACCCAGATGTTACATTTGTGGTGGACTGCCCCCCAAATCTTGAAGTGATGGCGGACAATCAATTGCTAAAACGGCTATTCATCAACCTCATAAACAACAGCGTTCACGCCATGGAGAGCATGCCCGAAGGCAAAATAGAAATGATAGCCATTCCTGAAAATAGCACTATCAATATTAACGTGAAAGATAATGGCAAAGGGATAGACAGTAAACACCTAGATAAAATATTCACTCCTTACTACAGCAACAAACCACAGGGGACAGGGCTTGGGTTGGCAATTGTACATAAAATAGTGGAACAGCATCGTGGTAATATTTCTGTGGACACACAAAAAGGGCAAGGCACAGAATTTAAAATAACTCTGCCAATAAAATAAACAATTTTTTGTAAATAAGAGGTTTACAATAGGCAACAGTAGTTATATAATAAAATGTTAGTATTAGGGGGCTTGGATAATGTATTCTAAAGATAACTTTTCAACATTTGAATTAAAAAATGTGGGACTCGTATCGCTCATCACATACTTCGCCATATCAGTCTTCATCTCAGTAGGCTCCCTTGTTGCAATCTATGCTGCATCCGTCTACAGCAATAACAAAAATGTGGAATTTATCGAAGGAACATATGTTGCCAAAAATATCGAAATCGGAGTAGAAGACTACAAGTTTTTGCTGAGCCTCTATCTGTCAAGCCCCACAAAAGACATATCCAACGCCGTTAATGATTTGCACAAAGAAATTTATGGCGATATCATTGCCATATCCAAAACGTACGAGAATGCACAATATCAGGAAGTGGTAAAGAAATTCTCGAGGCTAGATAGTGTGTTTTCGCAGCTAGCACAAAAATATGGAACGTTCTACTCAAGTGATGACAGTAGCAAAGGCTCCAAGGCCATACTAATCAAACAAATTAACGCTCAGATGGACGAAGTTGTGGCAACTGGAGATGTTAACCTAATAAAAGTCTACCTTGAGTACTACCAAATTGCACTAGGGTCTCTGCAGGACAATAGCTTTGTAGTTGATACTCTTGCCAATACCACAAATATCGATAGCCTCAAAGTGTACCGCGACAATTATATGGCAGCCATTGAGCGGGCACCCCTTAGCCCATTGGTCAAGAGAAACCTTCGAAATAGATTTAGCGCCTACACAAAAGATCTCACAGAATACTACAGCGATATTCGGGAGATGTGGAGCCCTAATGGTATCGCCACTCTCTCAAGGGCAGAGCTGATAGAAACCTTAGATCTACTAGCTGAAAGTAATGCCAAATACTTAGATGAGATTAGCCATCGAAATGACTCAGCCTTATCATTGCTACGCATACTAAATATCGCACCCATTGCTATTATGCTATTTGTCTTCTCCGTACTAGGGCACCTCTTACGCACCAAAATACTCCTCCTCAAATCTGAATTACGCAAAATACTCCTGTTTACAGGGCACACAGAGGATGTTGCCAATAAAGTGGGAAACCTAGGCAGTGTACGACATGCCTCCGGTAACGAAATAGAATACACCTTCCGATTCCTGCGATACATTCGTGCAAGATTGCACTACATATTGACAAGTGCTTTGGGGCTAAGTAGGCAGGTCTCACAAGACGTTGATGTTATCAAAGACGAGTCCATCAACCTCTCAGCTAGGTTCAACAACCAAACAACAGCACTCTCAGGAATTGCCGACACTGTGTCGGACGTGAGCACAAACTCCATGGTAATGGTTGGGCTTCTCGAACGGATGAAGTCCGACGTCTCCATCGCCCGAACAAGTGCTCTCTCCAGTAGCAACAAACTCGACTACACCATAGGCATTGTTAGCGATATACACGACCAAGTCATAAACCTGTCGCAAACCATCGACCGAATCGACGAATTCGCAACCGAAATCAACAACATACTAGACTCAATTAGCAGCATCGCCGAGCAAACAAACCTTCTAGCACTCAACGCTGCCATTGAAGCCTCTAGGGCAGGGGACGCTGGTAAAGGGTTTGCCGTTGTTGCAGATGAGGTGCGTAACTTGGCAGAGCTAACACAAAAATCTGTCCTAGAAATATCCACCATAATCAACACATTTGGTGCCGATAGTAAAAATGCCAACAGAAGCATGAGTGCAACTGTGGACAAGGTCAACAAAGGAAGCAACACCATTCGCGAGGTGCGAAGCTCTTTCGACGAAATGGGGGATATTGTTGCCAGTGTTGGCGATCGTACCGACAATATCCTCGAGTCGTTCAACAAACAAAACAACGATATCCACACAATTAGCTACAAAATTCACGCCGTCTCTGACGACATCGAGGGAAGCAACGCTACACTAGAAAATATTACCGGATCCCTATCAAAACTCTCTGAAGGATCCAATAAGCTAGGAGCTCTCATCGAAACATTTGACCTAAATATGCCAGTACCTATTTACGACCACAACACAAGAGACTACCCCGTTGGCGTAACCTTCAGGAGTAGTGCCACGGACTTCCCCACTGACCTAACCAAGAGTCGCGGGGGCAACGATAACCTCGCACACGCTCAACCCAAAGGCGACGGCAGTGCAGGCAGTGTAGGCGGTGCAGGCAGTGTAGGCAATGTAGGCAGTGCCGGCGGTGCAGGTATTGCTAGCGACGGTGGTAAGCCTAGCACGCACAGTGGTCAAACATCGGTATAGCTCATATGAGATCTGAATCAAAGTTTGACCTAGTATCATCCTACGAGCCGTCAGGCGATCAACCTAAGGCGATAAAAGCCCTTGTGGACAACTACAACGACGGCGTGGAGAAGCAGGTACTACTAGGGGTTACAGGCTCAGGTAAAACGTTTACCATGGCAAACGTTATCCAACAGCTCAACGTTCCGACCATAGTTATTGCCCACAACAAAACCTTGGCAGCACAGCTTTATGGCGAATTCAAGAAATTTTTTCCGAATAACGCTGTGGAGTACTTTGTTAGTTACTACGACTACTACCAACCTGAAGCTTATGTACCGTCGGCTGACAAGTATATTGAAAAAGATGCCACCGTCAATGAAGAGATTGAGAAACTTCGCCACAGTGCAACACGCTCTTTGATGGAGCGGAAGGACGTTATCATCATATCGTCCGTGTCTTGCATTTACGGTTTGGGTTCCCCCGAGTCCTATTCGGAACAAATAATAACATTCACTGTTGGCGATACCATCGACTTCAATACCGTTACTGAGAAGCTAGTGTTTACGCGGTATAACCGTGGTGATTATGAGTTTGAGCGGGGGTGTTTTCGTGTTAAGGGTGATGTTATTGAAATATTCCCATCTTACGAAGATTCCGTTGCTTATCGTATTGAATTTTTTGGTGATGAAGTTGAGAAAATATTCCTTGTGAACCCCTTGCTTGGCGAGGTTTTGGAGGAGGTGGAGTCGGTATCCATCTACCCCAACACACATTACGTAGCCCCCGACATATCCTTGGACATTGCTATTGCTCAGATAAAGGAAGAGTTACTGAAGACTTGTGCAATATTCCACGAGTCGGGCAAGATTGTTGAGGAACAGCGACTGTCGCAACGAACCATGTATGATATTGAGATGATACGTGAAACAGGCTACACAAAGGGCATTGAGAACTATAGCCGTATTTTTGAAGGGCGAGAAAAAGGAACGCCACCCTCAACACTTCTGTCCTATTTCCCCGAGGATGCCCTGACGATTATCGACGAAAGCCACATGACCCTGCCTCAGATTCGTGGCATGTCCAGTGGTGATAGGTCGCGGAAGATGAAGCTTGTTGAATACGGTTTTCGTCTGCCTTGTGCCTTGGACAACCGCCCCCTTACGTTTGATGAGTTCAACGAAAGAACCAACCGCACACTTTATGTTTCCGCCACGCCAGCTGAGTATGAGCTCGACAGGAGCGAGGGTATTATTGTGGAACAGCTGATACGCCCCACAGGTCTGATTGATCCCCCCATTGAGATTCGCCCAGCACGTACCCAAGTTGACGATCTTCTTGCGGAAATCCAAAAAGTTAAAAAAGGTGGCGGTCGTGTTCTTGTTACCTCATTGACCAAAAAATCGGCGGAAAAGATTACGGATTATTTTTCAGAAGTGGGCATAGAGGTTAAGTACATGCACAGCGATGTTGACACCCTCGATCGTATCCGTATTATTCGCGAACTTAGGCAGGGCTCCATTGACGTATTAGTCGGGGTAAACCTACTTCGCGAGGGGCTGGATATCCCTGAGGTGGAGCTTGTGGCGATTCTTGACGCTGATAAAGAGGGGTTCCTTCGCTCAGAGCGTTCGTTGGTTCAAACTGTTGGGAGGGCTGCCAGAAACCTCGATGCTCGTGCCATATTCTATGCAGACAGCATCACCAACTCCATGGAGCAAGCCATGAAGGAAACTGAGCGGCGACGCAACAAACAAATAGCTTACAACAAAGAACATAATATTACGCCAGCCACTGTTCGCAACGATATTGTGAATATTCTTGAAAGTATTTACGAAAAAGACTACATGACCATCGAGCTGGAAACACCCGACTACGAACCAACAGGCACGGTTAAAGGTGATATCAAGAAGCTTGAAAAACTAATGTACGAGGCGGCAAAAGAGCGGGACTACGAAAAAGCAGCAAAATATCGAGACATTATCCTAGAGCTGAAGGCAAAGTAAGGTTGACTGTATTCTGTTTTTGTACTATGCTCAGAGGGCTATTCTGTGTATAATGTTAGGGGTAGCGTAACCATTCCGTGTAGCCATCCCTCAGGGGTAGCCATCCAAAATAAGCTATAATTCAGGTGTTTATATTAATATGAGTATTCAAGAAAAGGGGGAAACATCCTCCACGGTGCAACATGAAACCACAACAACCACTAAGGGAACCACTCCCGAGGGAATCATTCCCGAGGGAATCATTCCCGAAGGAACCACAAACGCACCCACACCACCACGCAAACCACTTTGGCGTCGAATTTTATCAATAATTACAAAGGTGTTCGTCGCCTTTGTCGTGCTGGGTATTGTTGGAGTTCTCTCTTTTGCCGCACTAATCTACTACCTAAACAAGCAGTTGCCCTCCAACGCCGAACTTCACAATTATACCTACAATACCCCCTCGGTTATTTACGACAGAAACGGCGAACAAATAGGGTTACTCGGCACATTCAAACGCGAACCGGTGCCCCTTGAAGCAATAAATACTTGCCTGATTAACGCCACCATTGCCATTGAAGACGAACGGTTTTACGAACACCAAGGGTTTGACCTACGTGCAATCTTGCGTGCGGCGAAGGCTGATATTGCCGCAAGAAGCGTGGTGGAAGGTGCCTCTACACTTGACCAACAGGTTGCACGAAACCTATTCCTTACCCGTGATCAAACAATTATCCGCAAACTCAAAGAGGTGATTATCGCCTATCGGATGGGGAAAGTGCTCTCCAAAGATGAAATAATAACCCTCTACCTCAATGTTGTACCCTATGGGCGTGGGGCTTACGGGATACAGGCCGCAGCCGAAAACTATTACGGCAAGGATAACACAGAACTAACAATCTCAGAATGTGCAACCATTGCAGGACTACCGCAAGCACCATCCTACATCGCACCACACCTTAGTATTGAACGTGCCACTGCAAGGCGAAACCGTGTACTAACACGCATGTTTGAAGACGACTACATTACCGAAAACGAATACAGTGAAGCGATAACAACAGAAATCACCATTATCGACAAAGTAGAACCACGACGCAAGTACGCCAACTACTTTGTGGACTACGTAATAACTGAACTCAAGCGTGTAGCAAATATTACTGACTACTTAGACAACGGCTACACCATTCACACAACGCTAAGCCTAAACCTACAAGAGAAAGCCGAAAACGCTGTTGAGCTAAACCTCATCGATCTAGCAAAACGCCAAGGATTCACTGGCGAACTAAGCCGATTCTCATACGAAGAGGCTACGCAAGAGGTACGCAACAAACTCGAAGAGATAGCACGAAATAACGCTGAAGAGGGCGGAGAAGCTCAGACCGATACCGATACCACCGATACCACCAATACCACCAGCACCACTGCACTAGACGTGGACGCCATGGCTCTAACGGACAAAAAACAGTTCAACACGGCTATTGATGCAGGGCAACTCCCAACAGCAGAACTCTACACAGATACCTACAAACAAACTGTGCACAACCTCTATTACGAACAACTCACAGACGTGCCAAGCTACTTAACAAAAAGAGGGGCGGAAAAAGCACTCGTCATATCCCTAAACAGAACATTTGCAAGGGTGCTCCCACTAAACAACACAACAGTAAACCTACTCGTAAACCCAAATATCAACCGTGGCGACAAAATACGCGTACTACGTGGTAACTCCATGCTCATACCCATCAGCTCCACAAGGTGGGCAGCAAATAGTAGCGACAAAATTGCAGGAAGAGCCTTTAGCGTTAGCTCCATGCTCCGAGTACTCGAAACAAAGGACATCATCTACATCACGCCAACAAACAAACTCTACAATCCGCAAGACAACAACAGTGAATACTTAGCATACCTATTCCAAGAACCAACCGCCGAAGGTGCAATGCTGAGCGTAAACAAAAACAACGAAATCGTCGCAATGGTGGGGGGCTTCAACTACTACAAATCCGTCTACAATCGGGCATACCAATCTTACCGACAAATGGGAAGTGCCTTCAAACCCATCGTTTACGCAACAGCAATCGAAAATGGATACGCTTTCGCAGACTATGTGGACGACATACCCATCATCAAAGAGGGACAAAACAACACCACATGGAAACCAAGTAACTACAACGAAATATTCTACGGCACAACAACATTTGCCGAAGGGCTAGCAAAATCAAGAAACACAGTAACAATACTGCTGGCAGAAAAACTAGGACTCGAACGGATACTAAATATGACCAAACGGTTCCACTTCTCCTCAGAAATGCCAAACGACCTAACAGTAAGCATCGGTGCCGGATCAGCCTCTGTTATGGAGGTGGCATCGTCGTTCAACGTCTTCAACAACCTAGGAATATACCAAGAACCTGTAGCTATTTTAGATGTGTGGAACTCGGACGGAGTGCTCGTATATTCGGCTAGTGGCAACTATGACAATACCACGAACGGCGACGACGAACTGCTCGCCACCGATACTGCCACGAACGGCGACGACGAACTGCTCGCCACCGATACTGCCACCATCGCCGACGACGAACTGCTCGCCACCGATACTGCCACGAACGGCGACGACGAACTGCTCGCCACCGATACTGCCACCATCACCGACGACGAACTGCTCGCCACCGATACTGCCACGAACACCGACGACGAACTGCTCGCCACCGATACTGCCACCATCGCCGACGACGATCAGCCCATGTTCAGCGACCCGAATCGAATTCTCGGCGAATCAGAGGCGTATGAAGTTCTTACAGTTTTGGAGGATGTGGTCAATAAGGGTACAGCAATCGCGCTGAGGTCGGTGGGACGTCCGTTGGCGGCAAAAACCGGCACGACGAACGATTACCGTGATGCTTGGTTTGTGGGCATGTTTCCCAACCTACTAACAGTTGCGTGGGTGGGGTTCGACAACTTCACAACTCTGGGGAATGCTGAGTACGGTGTACGTGCCGCGTTACCTGCTTGGCGACGCTACACTAGCGATATTCTGGACGAACTGCCTTACGCACTGTTCCCGCTACCAACGAACGCCACCGCTGTTCGGTACTACAAAATAGACTCCAACGACTACTCCATTAGTGATTCCCTTGTGGACGACTACTACTTTTCGCCGTTTATACTGGATGACGATGGCAAGCCTATCCGTAAGGGGAGCGAGTAGTCGGGCGGTCAGGCGATGCAACGCGGTCAGTCGATGTAACGCGGTCAGCTTAGGTGTGTGTTGCGGGTGTGTTGCGGGTATTACTAGTCCTCTTCACGCCGAGACAGGGTTAGTATTCGATCTTCTATCCCTTTGCAGATGTAGTAGTTGAGCTTCCTTTTGAACGCTTCGTACCTTGGTGAGTGGTGGAATAAGTAGAGTTGGCTGGCTGAGCTATTCAGGAATATTTCCTTGGCAATATTGATTGTTAGGTGTTTCTTAATATGTGCCTGCTCTTTGTCCTCCTCCATGAATACCCCTTCCATAACGAGAATATTACTGTTTTTGGCGAATAGTGTTGCCTTGTGTATATTTTCCTGTGTGGGTGCGAGGTCGGTTGCGAAGGTTACGCTTTCGGACGGTGTTTCCTCTAGCATATGGAATAGGTTTTTAGCGGGCATACTGTTTTCGTCATGTTTGCCTGTGTTGCCTGTGTTGTCTGAGTTGTCCGTATCGCTAATGTAGTCGGGGGCAATGTCCACTTCAGGGTTGTTGTCAAGGTAGGCTTCTTTGAGTTGTCGCACCCATTTCCCCCCTCTTAGTCCGCGTTCCATCATCTTTGTTTCGGATATATTTACTCGTCGTGGCGATTCTACACGGTATCCTATTGATGGTATTCCGTGGTCGAAAATTTCGTATGTTAGCGTAAATCCATTGTTGAGAGTGAATACGGTTTTGTTGTTGGTATTTTTGAGAACGCAGTTGCATTGGATTGGTTGCGGTTGAAACTGTTTGTTTGCGGGTAGCAGGGCAGATTTTTGAACGCCAGTGTTGCTGAGTTCGTGTATCTCTATTTCGAAGGTGTAGCTGTCCACTAGGTTCCAAGTGTATGACTGTGTTCGGTAGAATACGTTATCGATAATGCCTTGTGGTCCAAAAATGATTAGTTTTTTGGATGAGATTAGCATGCTTCTTATTATTCGGTCGAATCCGTAGAAGTGATCCATGTGTGTGTGGCTGATGCAGAGGTGTGTTACGTTGTTGATTTGGTTGTTGTTGTAGTAAGATATGTTGCCGCAATCCATCATAATGGATCCCAGTAGGTGTGTGTGTTTGATGATAAACGAGATATCGCCGAAAGGGCTTGCACCGAATATTTTGTATGAATGTTGAGTCATGTTGTTGTTTGTACCGTTGGTTGTATTTGTTTCCATGATTTTAGCTGAGGAATGTGTATTTGTCGGATTCGATGATAATCTTCTTAATGATTGTATCCACCATCTTGGACACAATGGGATTAAGTTCGATGGTTAGGTCTTCATTGTTGAAGGAGTATGCTTCGAGGTGTTCTTCGAGTAGTCCTTCGTGTGGTTGCGGTATTGATGTCATCCCTACGTTTGTTGCATGTTTTGCGAGTTCGAGGTTGTGTTTTAGTTCGGACACGTCGGCGTCAAGTTTTACGACAATGGGTTTGCTCATCAGTCCTCTTAGTAGTTCTTCGTAGTATTCTTGTTTTACGAGTGCGGCGTCAACAATGGCTGAGCCTCCAGTGGCGAGGTATTCGCGTATGATTGTGCCTAGTTGGTAGTGTATTTCGAGTGAGATTTGCTCGCTGTAGATACCTTTACCGTACTGCATAGATTCGGTCATATCAGTTCCACGCACTTTCGAGTTGGCTCTGAGGTTTTCGAGGCTAAAGTATTTTGCTCCGAGTTGATCTGCTAGGGTTTTGGATATGATTGTTTTGTTGCTCCCCATGTGTCCTGCAATGATGACGCATTTTTTGTTGTCAATATTGAAGGTATAGTTGACCGATCGGTATACGGCTTTGATTAGTTGAGCACGTGTTTCGAGGTATTCGTCAGACCATTCTTCAGTGTTGTCCAATTTTTTTTGCAAGAAAACGGCGTTTTCCAGTGCGACAAGGCTTTTGTAGAAGCTAATAAGGCTGACGTAGGTTTTGTCGGGGTATTCCCTGCTGTATTCTCGTATTAGTGCGTCGGATATGTCAAGCATATCGAGTGTTTCAAGTTCGTATGCGATGCTAGAGAAGTCGTAGATAATATCGCGAAACCGTGTGTAGTCGTCTTCGTAAACGGCGTTGATTAGTTCTATTCGTCGATCAACGATTGCTATGTTTGATAGGGTAAGGTTTCCGTGGAACCCTTTGATGAATCCTGAGTCGATACGGTCGCGAATAACGTCTGTATTTTCGCGAATAAATGTCATGGTTTTTTCGGAGATATAGGATAAGTGTGTAGTGTTGACAATATCGATGGCGTAATTGTTGAGATGGTCGAGGTATCTGGCAAAGCGTTCGCTCATGGGTTTGGCACCGGCGTATTCGATGGCTTTGAAGGATATCCCCTTGATTGAACGATATTTGGTTGCGAGTTGGTGCGAGATATTTTCGATGTAGGATTTGTCCATGGAGCCCATCTCGACAACCCGTCTTAGGGTATTGTTGTATGTTTTCATTTTGATAATATATTCGATAACGGGGTAGGGGGAGTCGATGGTGGCAACAAAGTGTTTATCGCCGCCAACAACAACCTTGTACACACCTTCGTACAGGCTTGAGAAGCGGGATCCGGTTTCGAAATCTTTCATGCAAGCTTGGCGTCGTCGTTCCATGGTGGAGTAGTCCACCTGTTTATTTTTGATGATGACTTTGACGATGTAGATATTGTGGTCAGATGTGTATATTTCGCTGAGACCGCTGACAACCACTGTGTTGGCAGAAAATACAGACTTGAGCAGTTCTTTACGTTTTTTTGTGGCGATGCTTAGTTTGTCCATTGTTCTCCCTTGTTAGCGTGCAGTGTGTTAGCGTGCAGTGTGTTAGCGTGCAGTGTGTTAGCGTTGGAGCTTAGTTCCTGTATGATTTGAGTTTGTTGAGTTCAAGTTTGTAGTTCTCTTCAACAGGGGTTTCGAGTATGCCTAAGATGTTGTTGAAGCGGGAGTCGTTGACTAGTTGCACGAAGGTGTTTTTGCCGATAAAGCCATCGCCAATGAGTTCGTGTCGATCGCGTCGGCTCCCTAGCTCTTTTTTGCTATCGTTTAGGTGTATGACTTTTATTTTGTTGCCAAAAGTTGAGAAAAAGTTTGTGAAAACATTTTCGTAGTTATCTTTTATATCATATCCGGCGGCGAACATATGGCAAGTGTCGAGGCAAACTCCTATTTTGTCGCCATGTTTGCATTTGTCGATAATGGCGGCGAGGTGTTCGATTGTGTGTCCGATGGATGAGCCTTGTCCTGCAGTGGTTTCCAGCAGTATCATTGCGTTGTAGTCGCCTTGGTCGTATACGTGGTCAAGGTTGGCGGCTATGGAGGCGATACCGGCGTCATCGCCGTGCCCCATATGTGCCCCAGGGTGCATAACATTGTACGGAATGCCGAGGGTATCGCAACGACTGAGTTCGTCGTTGAGGCAAGTGATGGATTTCTCAACGTTTTCAGGTTTGTCTGATGCGAGGTTGACCAAAAATGTGGAGTGAGCAGTTAGGTTGCTGAATCCAAACTTCTCGGCGGATGAGCGAAATTTTGAGATATTTTCATCACTTAAGGGCTTGGATGCCCACCGGTTGGAGCTCTTAACAAATACCTGCAGGGATTCGCAACCGTCATGGGCGGCTAAGGGGAAGCTTTTTTCCACACCACCAGAAATAGATTCGTGGGCACCTAGTATCATAATTTTTCTCCAAAGAGTTTTTTGTAGACCTCAACTTCATAGGGGGAGCCGAGGCAAAGGGGGACGCGTTGATGAACATCTGAAATGGGAACGTCGAGAATGTCAGTATCCCCTGTGGTGGCAAGCCCGCCAGCCGATTCAAGCATAAAGGCAAGGGGGGCAGCTTCATACAAAAGGCGAAGCCAACCTTGGGGGTGAGATTTTATTGCGGGGTAGGCGAATACACCGCCTCTGATAACATTGCGATGGAAGTCTGCCACTAAAGAGCCTGTGAAGCGACTAGTGTAGCGTCGGTCGGGGTGGGAACGGAAAAATTGACAAAAGTCTTGTGTGCTAGAGTCTGTCCAAACATGTTGGTTGCTTTCGTTGACGCTAATAATATCCCCGTACTCCTTAACACGCCAGTTGGGGTGTATGAGTTTGTAGCTGTTGTCGCCGAGGGCGGGGTTGTGCTCGGGGTGGAGGATGGAGTCCTGTACGTCGTTGGCGAAAACCTTGATGCCTCTGTTGTTGCCAATGGAGAAAACAAAGTAGGTGTGCATGCTGTAGAGGACATAGATAGAGGCAACAAGATCGCGTCCTTGTGGGAGCTGAGGGGTTTTCGAGGTGGACAAAATGGGGGACTTGCTACGGTAGATGCCGAAAATACTGCCAACAGGGGTAGCGAGATCGAGAACTTTGGAGCCGTCAATGGGATCGAAAGCCACGTAGTAGTGGTTGTTGTCTCCCGGATTGAAAACACTGAAATCTATCTCTTCAGAGAGGATGGCACCCACGCCTTCTAAGTCGCTAAGTATGGAGGTAAATATCTCGTTGGCAAGCATATCAATGGGCAAAACATCATCGCCTGAGACGTTTACTGTTTGGGTTTGATAGTTGTGTGTGTTTAGGTTTTTGCTGAAAGGTTTGTGGGCAATCTGCTCTGCAACGTCGATGCTCCCAATCGATATTGCCCAAAGTATGGAGGAAAGTTGGCTGTCTATCTCCCCTTTATTTACAAGTGATTTTAGGTAAGAATGTAGGGGTAGCCCCCAGTCGACACTTGGGTTATTTAGCATTATGCCCCCTTGGTGATAATCCTGTTTGTACGCGATTCAAAAAAAAGTTTCCGCAATAAACTTGCGAATAGTCTCAGAACGATAACCTTGTTAGCGTAATAATATCATAGTAAGAACATTCTGTGCAACTAGAAACTTTATCCCAACCAGTTGATGACGTTACGTGTTTCATGGAAGCAGGGGGAGTTGATGAAGCTTGACGGCTTGTGGATATTGATGCGTGATGGGTGGTCGCACTCGAATACACCTTGGCTGTGAGAAATATACTGAGTATAACGTTGTACTTGGCTGCCGAACATGAACCATGAAATACTCTTGTTGTACGATGAAATATGACGTATCAGAGCCGAACCATACCATGACCAAACACCACTGTGAGACAGCGGGGAACCTGTGGACACGGTGGGAAAGATATTCAAAAACAGAACACCCTGAGACTCGAGGGAATCAAACCAGCTCGGAGGTGGGAGGATGGGGAACGCACCGCTAGATATGGAGTTGCGAATATGCTGAATACTTGCATATTCATGGCGATATGTGAGGTACAAAAGTTTCAAAATATTGTTGAGGCTGGCATTTCGCAAAGGAGTTTGCCACGACGTGTAACCACCAACCTCAAAAGCACGACCAGTGGCAACACCAACCTGAGGGTAGGGATCCATACCAAAAATAACCACACGGACGGAAGACAAATCTTGGGAAGCATAACGAAACACACTGCTGAGAGGCAACGGAAGAGAATCGCCCTGAATCTTACGAAGGGAGGCTTGAAGACGCTCACGCTCCTGTGAAAAAAAAGGGGCAAAGGACGGATGAGGTGGAGTGATGTTGAATTCTACCATGGTGGCACCTGAGGTTTGAATGCGTGTAGCGAGGTTCAGGGGGAAGGGAGTGCACGAAAGCTGCACAAAAGCTACCCGAAAGTTTCACGAAAGTTGCACGGAAGCTACCCGAAAGTTGCACGAAAGCACTGCACGAAAGTTGCACGGAAGCTACCCGAAAGTTGCACGGAAGCTACCCGAAAGTTGCACGAAAGCACTGCACGGAAGCACTGCACGGAAATACGACGTGCAACAGCTAGGTTGGGCAATACTAACTCGTGGTGTTGCGATGTTGCTTCAATCACGGGCTAGTATCGCCGTACTATGGTGGTCAGTTGCAGTACCCGGTGGGCAGTACCCGGTGGGCAGTGCCCTATCGGTTACCTATTTTACGATCGCTGTTGCGAAGGATTGCAGGTATTTCGTAGTCGCTCTCTTGAGACGTAATATTTTCAATGCTAGGGAGGTTCTCCTTAGTAATAGTGCGAGGAGCATTAGGCTGAGCCTCAGTGCCACGAACTTTCCCTGTAATATCGATCATTTTACTGGAATCTTTGGGAGCGTCGGAAAGCCCTGTGGATACGATGGTTACCTTAAGCTTACCATTTAGGGATTCGTCGATGCCTGTTCCCATGATAATCAGGGCATCATGTCCAACAATGTCGTGTATGGCTTTGGCAATATCGTCAACTTCGTGCATGGTCATATCCTGCCCACCGGCGATATACAAGAGGAGTCCGCAAGCACCACGAATATCGATATCGCAAAGTAGGGGGGAGCTAAGTGCTGCCCGCACAGCTTTGTCGGCACGGTTATCACCTTCGCCGGTGCCAATGCCCATGAGAGCCATACCTTTGCTGCCCATGATGGTTTTGACATCGTTGAAGTCAACGTTCATGAGTCCGCTGTTGTTGATGCTATCGCTGACACCTTGGACACCCTGACCAAGAACATCATCGGCAAGTGCTAATGCTTCGCCGAAAGTTGTCTCTTTTGAAATAACAGGGATAATTCTGTCGTTAGGAACAACAATATAGCTGTCAACACGATCTTTCAAAAACTTGAGCCCTTCGCTGGCAAAAGCTTTACGACGCCCACCTTCCCAAGAGAAAGGCATGGTAACAACGGCAACAGTGAGGGCACCGATATCTTTGGCAACGCTAGCAACAATAGGTGCAGCACCGGTACCAGTTCCTCCGCCAAGCCCACAGGTGATAAACACAAGGTCGGAGCCTTCGAGGGCTTCTTCAATTTGGTCGATGGCTTCAAGGGCAGCCTTGCGACCAACCTCAGGGTTACCGCCCGCACCAAGCCCTTTGGTGAGTTGCGATCCCAAGTGTATCTTTGTCGGACAGTTGCTCTTGGAGAGAGCCTGAGCGTCAGTGTTTGCGGCAATGAAGTCCACATTCCTGATACCCTTCTGTATCATGTTGTTGATGGCGTTGCCACCACCTCCGCCAACACCGACAACTCTAATTACGGCATTTTTTGCCACTTCTTCGAAAACAAAATAATCGTTATTCATTTCGCACACCCCTTCTATGTTTTATGTACACCCAAAAGTTAATCAATAACAGAGTTAATGTAATAGAGAAGTGGAGTCATGAATTAATGTTACGACTCCCTTCGTATTACTATGTATTTTTTGCAATATTGTTAGTTCACTATAATTTTTAAAGGTTCAAACTGTAGTGATATACTTGGTTCTAAAAAAACTCCTTAAACCAACGACCGATTGCCCCGAAAACTTTTTCAGTAGTATGTTTTGTACTGCTTCCGTCGTCATAGGCATGGCGAGGGTTAGTGTTGTTAGAGCTGACAGGGGAGCGACTAGATTTATAACGCCCTTTGTTTTGCTGTCTCTTCCTTGGCACTTTAGGTGCTTTAGATCGTATCGGCTCTCTGTTTTTAAATAAAATTAATGCAAGCCCAAGGGCAACACTGTAGGAGGGATCCTCAACATAATCGGTGAATCCGCTGAGCCCGAGGGTGGAGTTGCTACCGGTACGCACACTCATGGATAGTGTGTCGGAGGCGAGTTTGTCTAGCCCAAGAAGGGAGCTAGCACCGCCAGTAAGAACGACGCCGGCACCAGCATCGTGGACAAAACCTTTATCGGCGAGGTCGTGAAGTAATATTTTGTAAACCTCTTCGCCACGGGCATAAAGAATGCTAGCGATGACCTCAAGGGAGGTTTGACGCTCCTCTTTGCGTCCCACACTGGGGATGGGAATAATATTCGAGGGATCAACAATGTCCATATTGACAACGCCGTGCTCGATTTTAATACGCTCTGCCTCAGCTTCGGGCATGCTCAAACCGATGGAAAGGTCGCGAGTGTAGTTGTAACCACCAATCTGAAGGGTATTCGAGTAAATGAGGGCACTGTTTTTGATAACAGCAATGTTAGTTGTGCCACCACCGTTGTCTATGAGGATAACGCCCATGTCGCGTTCATCGTCCGATAGAGTTGCCTCTGCGGAAGCAAGCTGTTCGAGGTGAATACCTGAAATTGCGAGACCGAGTTTGTCGCATATGGCAACAATGTTGGAGTATGCTGAGCTCAGTATGAGCACAATGTTGACGTCAACTTCGAGGCGTACGCCACTCATCCCCATGGGATCCTTGATGCCACTGTGCTCATCGATGGTAAATTCTTTGGGGAGAACATGCAAAACTTTGTAGCCAGCAGGGATGCTAACGGCACAGGCGGAATCCATGGCACGCTCCACATCTTTTGCCATAACGCTACTCCCGCGAATGGCAACAATACCGCGTGAATTAATGTTTTTGGAGTGGGCACCTGAAATGCTCACGTTGGCACTTTTAATGTTCACACCACTCATGACACTTGCCTGGTGAAGAGCCTCTTTCGTGGCACCAACAGCAGCGTCAATATTGATGATAGAGCCTTTGCGTAACCCTTTGCTGGGGGCACTGCCAACACCGAGAACATCACAACCGCCTTCAAGGTTGGGGCGAAGGATTACAACCCGAATCTTAGATGTTCCAATATCCAAGCCTATGTTCAAGTTATCGTTGTGCATGGTATGTTCCTTTTACAAGTATTTTGCCTTCAAAGCGAAGATCCACCGAGCTGATCGAAGAGTAAGCACGGGACAGGTTATCGGTAAATACCTGATAGTTGCTCTGTAAAATAGTTTCATCGTAGGGTAGCAAGTAGTCTACACCGTCGATATTAGTAGATATTCCGCGTCGCTGAAGCGTTGTAATGGTATTATGGATAAAGCTGTTGGTATTGTAAACCTTTATAAAATCGTCCATGAGGGAGTCATTTACGTTGCTATCCATAAAAACATGTGCTTCAGAGCACTGTGTTGGTATGCGTTTGCTATTGCGTGTAACATAGTAGCAGGCGTCGTAGGAGTTGACCGCAAATAGGGGCGACTCTTCGTAAACGACGATGGCTATGTTGTTGGGAAGGGATCGCACCAACCGAACACTACTTATCCAAGGGTTTGATGATGTTATCGCCTCAATGGAGCTTTGGAGCTCGTCTGTATTGAGGGATAGTAAGGACTGGTCGAGAAGACCTCTGGCTAAGTCGTCAAACGACGAAGCATCAGAATATTGCACACCCACTATCTTAATCTGCTCCACAGAGAAGAATCCCAATGAAGCTACACCCTTGTAAGAATAATATAGCATCATTGCAAAAAATGCAATAAATAAAAATATTAAAAACTTCCATCGTAGTAGTGCCATAAGGGGAGAAACCTCGGTAAAACAAGCCTTTCAGCCGCTATTTTTTGTCAGAAATTGTCTCTAATAATATTTCGCCCAAAGAGATATTATTGTGGAGAAGAATTTTGGGAACGAGGGAAGTCGCTGTCATGCCCGGAACAGTGTTGATCTCAAGAATATGAAGGGCAACGTCTGGAGCCTCTTTCGTAAATATATCGTCGAGGGTTGCACCTTGCAAAATAAAATCAACGCGAGCAATGGCACTGCAACCGCAAAGGGCAAACACACGCTCAGAAGTTGACTTCAGTAACGCCATCAGACCTGGACGAAGATCATCCGCAACGATGTAGTCGGTTCTACCATGTTTGTACTCGTATTTGGCATCGTAACTGTAAAAACTATTTGGGGGGGGAGTAATTAGGATGGGAGTGTAGGCAACACCATTTAACATGGGGACGGTGCATTCAACACCCTCAATACATTCTTCGATGAGAATCTCCCCTTGGGAACTGTTGCCTTGCGTGCCTGCTGCTTGCTGGAGTGCGGCTGTGGAGTCCTCTAAAATACTGGACGAGTCGCTAATGTAAACACCGATGGACGAACCGCTACGGGGAACCTTCACAACGCACTTTGAGGGGCTGGAGTCGTTGCCTAGCGGGGGAACGCTGCTCAGGGGGGTGCTGGTGGTGGTGTATGCTGGAGTGGTAATGTTGTGGGCATCGAGGAGGTACTTGAACAGAAGTTTGTCCATGGTTACAACAGAGCTTTCAACGTCTGAACCGTAGTAAGGGATGTTGAGCATTTCGAGTACTGATTGAATGCGACCGTCCTCCCCTTTGTAGCCATGAATGGCGTTGAGAGCATACTGTGGGTTGAGGCTTATTAGCTTTTCGACGAAGCCGTCAACAACGTCGAGGGTTGTAACGGTAATCCCTTTGCCACTCTTATGGATAGCACGTTCAAGTTCCTGTTGCATGTGTGTGGCGGTTTGGATACTAATTTCGCGTTCGTTGCTTTCACCACCGTAAAGTATGACCACATTCATAACTTACTCCTTTGATTGTTCTAAATTAGTTAGTGTTTCGGCGATGGTGTACGAGAGGAGGGTGATACTTCCCGCACCGAATGTAATGATGATATTTTTGTTCCCGTTGCTCAGGATATTGGGGAGAAACTGGTGGAAGATGGTGAAGTTGGACATATATTGGGTATCAGCCTTGCCGTACTCAACGAGTGAGTCAACAAGGGCGGGGGATGTAATCCCTGAGATAGGTTGTTCGCTGGCTTCGTAAATATCGAACACAAAAATATTATCACTGAGAGCCAAAACCTCCACGAATTCGTTCCACAGGTATTGCATGCGTGTGTACCTATGGGGCTGGAATAGGATAGTCATGGTATGGTTGGGGTAGGACTCCCTGAGGGCGAGAATATTGGCATGTATTTCAGTGGGGTGGTGCCCGTAATCGTCAATCATAATGGTGTTATCAGATTTGTAACGCACGGATAAACGACGTTGGGTGCCGTGGAAGCCTAGGAGTTTCTCGGCAATGGTAGCAGGGTCTATTTTCAGAAAATGGGCACAGGCTATCCCCGCAATGCTGTTGAGAAGGTTGTGGCGACCCATGAGGCTGTTGCTGAACCGACCAAATAGTGTGCCATAGGTGTAGATGTCGAAAGATGAGCCCGATTCGCATACCTCGATATTCGTGGCGTAAATATCGGGGAGGGGCGTGGTGGCAGTGTCGGGTGCTTCAACGATGGAGTAAGTGATAGTGCGTCGTTTAATCTTGGGCAAGATATCCACTACGCTGGGACTGTCGGTGCAGACGATAATCGCACCGTAAAAAGGTATTCTGTTGGCGAATTCGATGAACGCGTTTTTTAGGTCATCCAAGTCGGTGTACTCCTCAACATGCTCCATGTCGATGTTGGTGATAACTCCAAGGGTGGGGTAGGTGAGGAGGAACGACCTGTCGCTCTCGTCGGTTTCTATTACAAGGAAGTCGCTTGTGCCGACCATGGCGTTGTTGCCGTTTTTGTTGAGGCGACCGCCAATGATAATCGTGGGGTCGTAGTGGGTATCGCAAAGGAGCTCGCCGACGAGGCTGGAGGTGGTGGTTTTGCCATGGGAGCCGGCAATGGCGATGGTGTGTTTGAGGCGTGTGATTTCGGCAAGCATTTCGCCACGGGTAATGCAGGGGATAGCGTTTGAATGTGCGTAAGCGAGCTCAACGTTGTCGGGGCTGACGGCATTGGAGTAGACAACAAGCTCGGCACCGATGACGTTGTCGCCGTGGTGCCCGATGTGGATGGTTACGCCCATATCGCGGAGTCGTTGGACGTTGTAGTTGTCGGAGAGGTCGCTGCCTGAGACAGGGATATTCATGGATCGCAGTAGCTCTGCCAAGCCACTGACGCCTATTCCGCCGACGCCTATGAAGTGTACACGGCTGTAGTTTACAAAAATTTGTTCTAGCATAATAATTAGTACCTAGTTTTGAAGTATGAAAATGTTAAAATTAATATCATATTATTATACAGTATTTTTTCAGAAATATAAACGCTTTCTCTGCATCAACAAACATAAAATACAGATTTATTTGGGGAAGATGTGATTGGCAATGATTTCAGAACTATTTTTTATTTCGATTGTGGCTAATTTAGAGACGATTGAATCGTAACTGTTAACCATGGCGAGAATAGAGTTTATGAGGTTTTCGGGGGTTGCGTCCGACTCTGTCAAAATCACGCCTGCACCAGCGTGGGCAATGAATTCGGCGTTGTGGTACTGATGGTTGTCAATCGCCTTTGCAAACGGAACGAAGATACAAGGACGACACGCCTGTAACGACTCAAACACACTGCTAGAACCGGATCGAGATACAACAAGATGACTCCATTCGTAGGCTGAAAACATATCGTCGATATAGGGAACAACGTGCACGGAAATGGGGGCGTTGCGGGGAGCGGGCTCATTTGGGGGAACACCGGTCTCCACGTGGATATGCTTGCCAGTGCCGTCAGTGCCGTCAGTGGTGCCAGTGTTGCCAGTGTTGCCTCGGGAGTACCCTCGGGTGTACCCTTGGCGAGCCTCGTCGTAGAGCTTACCGCCAGCTTGGTGCATCACTTGAATGCGACCGATGGCACCAGTTGCACCAGTTGCACCAGTTGTACCAGTTGCACCAGAGTTGCCCTGCTCTGAGTTAGCAATGTGGAACACCGTGTCAATTATGAGGTTGTTGATGAACCGACTCCCCTGAGAGCCACCAAGAACAAGGATATTCAGGGTATGACCTTCAGGACGGACGGCGGGGATATGGTTGGGTTGAATGTTGGAAAACAGGTTGCGAATGGGGTTGCCACTAACAATAAACTTGCTGTTTACGTGGTGTTTGTCGCCACCGTCTTGTGTTCGCGGGTAGGAGAGGAATACTGTGCGAGCATATTTGGACAGCAGTTTGTTGGCTCTGCCCATGACAGCGTTTTGTTCGTGAATATAAAGTGGGCACCGCTTGAGTATGGCAACGGATGCCGCAGGCATGGATACGAATCCGCCAAAAACAATGACGGTATCACCTTTGCGTACAACCCCCATCAGTGCGAGGGATTGCCGCATGATACTGTAGAGGCTACGTACCTTGCTGAGGGCTGAACCGCCCATGAAACCACTGATACGTTGTTCGAGGTAGGGGTAGCCGTGTTGCTCTAAAATCTGCTTTTCGATGCCCTTGTTGGATACTAAAAATATTACCTGTGCACCGTTGTTGGTGAGGACGTCAGCAACACTGATGGCGGGGTATAAATGACCGCCTGTGCCCCCTGCAGCAAGTATTACCCTCGTGGTTCGGGTGCGTTTCTTACCCATAAGTGCCCCCAGTGGAGATATTGTTGCTGTCGTCATCCCTGTTTGAGGACGCACTCAGTACGACACCCACCATAAACAGGGACATTAGCATGGAACTCCCCCCATAACTAACAAAAGGAAGGGTGGTGCCTTTGGTGGGCAGTAACCCGAGGACAACTAAGATATGGAGCATGGATTCCACAAAAAACAGAAGACCGATACCAAATATTAGCAGGCGGTTGAACTTATTCTCGTAGGAAAAAGCGATATCTGTGCACAGCTTGAAAATGAAGAGGATGACAAGAACAACAGCAGTGCTTAAAACAAATCCTATCTCTTCAGAAATAATGGCGAAGATGAAGTCGTTGTGGGCTTCTGGGAGGAAGTAGAGCTTCTGTACCGAATTGCCGATACCCTTGCCGAAAAAACCCCCACTCCCAACGGAAATAAGGGACTGAACAAGCTGATAACCATGACCGTACATGTCCTGCCACGGATCCAAAAACACAAACAACCGTGCACTACGGTAGCCAACAGTCAACACGGCACTAATCATAACAGGCAAAACAAATGCAAGCATTCCACCAAGGTGGGTCAGGCGAATGCCACCCATGAGGTACATGGCGAAACCAACGATAATAATCGTAAGGGTGGTGCCGTAGTCGGGTTCGATGAGAATAAGGGAGGTGAGGATGCCCAACAGGATGGATGCAGGCAAAAAACCGCGAAGAAAGCTGCCGATGTCGTCCCCTTTTTTGTCCAAGTAGTAGGCTAAATACAAAATAACCATGAACTTAGCAAATTCCGATGGCTGAAAATTGAAAAATGGGAGATCGATCCAACGATAAGCACCCTTGATAGGGGGAAAAAAGAAAACGGAAATGAGCAAACTAACGGTGAAAAAATAAAGGAAAGGGATGTAGCGTTTGTAACTATTAACAGGGATTAGATACCCAGCGTACATTGCTCCCAAACTGATGAGCAAAGCAATGAGGTGCTTCTCAAAAAAATAGGAACTACGCACACCATAACCGATGGACACAACAAAACCAGTGGAATACACAAATATAACACTGAGAATCAGCAGTATAAAAACACTCAACAACAGCAAAACACGACTATCGCTAAAATATGTACGCAGGAACATGGACCACCACCGAGTCAAATCTTGTCGAACAATACCTATCATACAACAAATAACTCAACAAGTCACATCATAATTTCGCAATAGGCGAGAAAGGGGGCTGGTGCGGTGGCGTGGTGGTGCGGTGGTGCGGTGGTGCGGTGGCGTGGTGGTGTGGTGGTTGTCGTCGGGTGGTTGTCGGGGCATAGTCGTGAAAAAAAGGAATATGGGCGAATAAGAAAATATCTGTTGCATAACAGGGAGTTTTGCTGTAGTATTTTAATTCGGTATTCTACTTGTCGATTTTTGTCAATATTTGTCAATTGTATCGAAACTGTAGTGGGCAATTTTAAACGGTAGCAGGCTGTTTAACTACAACCGAACTACTACTGTCGAACTAGTTGAATTGACGCAAGGGTAGGAAAAACTGCCATTTACTTACACTTGAAACAGGGTGCCCGGCATGGACTAATGCGGGTTCACACCATACTAATCAAACATAAAATACGTACACCGTTGAAGTGTATTGGAGAAATTATTATGTCGAAACGTTGCGAAGTTTGCGGTAAAGGACCCATGTTCGGAAGAAATATTAGTCATGCTCATAATGTTACTCGCAGGGTTTTTTACCCGAACGTACAAGCTGTACGCGTGTACAACGATGCAAGACAGATTGTAAAGGCAAAGGTATGCACCAAATGCCTGAAGGCCGGTAAGGTCAGAAGAGCCTAGAGCCCGCCAATCGGATAGCACAAACTGATACGACAACACCCGTTGTCCATACGAACCCTTTGATGCAGAGGGAGTGTGCATGGATGACGGGACTTTGTGCGTCTGGCGTGGGGTTCGGTGTGTGCACACACCTGCACGCACGCACACGCTCGCCACGCACGCACACGCTCGCCATGCACGCACGCACACGCTCGCCATGCACGCACGCACACGCTCGCCATGCACGCACGCACACGCTCGCCATGCACGCACACGCTCGCCATGCACGCACGCACACGCTCGCCATGCTCGCACGCACACACCTGCCACGCACGCACACACCTGCCACGCACGCACACACCTGCACGCACGCTGGAAAATATTACGCAAAATAAAACTTCTTTCAAAATAGTAAACATTATGATACTATTTATGCCAAAGAGGTGAATTTATGAGCATACCAAAAAAACAGTTTTATCATGGTGCTATTCTACTGGAAATATTAGAAAATGCTGACGACCAAATTAGCCTAATCTCAAAACAACAGGACGACGAGAAAAAAAGATCTTACGCAGAAAAATACTGCATTCGAACCAAAAATACCGTCGAAGAGGGCGTCAATGTACTAATACAAGTTAGGGATAACGCCAGAAAAAATGCGGGCGAAACACCCGTATGGGATTTTCGAAACGTGGAATATATTGAAGGGTATGTATATATTTTTATGTGCGGCAATGAAACCACAAAGGGAAAATATATCCCTAAGGCGTGTCTCATTACCCCCGAAAACATAGAAGTGGTTATGGATGACCAGAAAGACAAAAATGGCGAAACATTTCACATAACCATATCCATGAACCCCGGTAGCCAAGGAAGTTTCAAGATTAGGACACCGAATCGCAACAAAAAAGAGCTATTCAAAGTGAAGCAGAAAGACTTTAAAGAATTCTTCAAAACGCCGTATCTTTTTGGGGCTGATAGTGCGACACGCGTGAACCATGCTCAGCACTCAGCGACACCGCGACACGCGTGAGCACCGCGACCCGCGTGAGCCGTGCTCAGCACTCAGCAACACCGCGACCCGCGTGAACCGTGCTCAGCACTCAGCAACACCGCGAACTGCGTGAACCGTGCTCAGCACTCAGCAACACCGCGACACGCGTGAGCACCGCGACCCGCGTGAACCGTGCTCAGCACTCAGCAACACCGCGACCCGCGTGAACCGTGCGAACTACGACTCGCGTACCTTGCTCACAAAATAATGGGTGCCACTAGCAGTATCCATAAGCATTATCCCCATTTGTGCAAGGGTATCACGTATCTCATCCGATGTTGCGAAATCCTTACTCTCACGAGCAGCGTTGCGGCGAGAAATATAGTCCTGCAATTCCGACTCACTAATAGGCATAATCTGATGGAAAAACTCCACAGGTGCCATGGTGAGGACACCCAAAATAGACGAAACCGTAGCAACAACAGAAGCATTAGACTCCTGCAATAACACGAGAGTTGCAGCGTTTATCTTACTGTTCAAAATACTGTTGCACCCGTTGGTGTAGGTGAATAAAGCAGCAAGAGCCAAAGGCGTATTGAAATCGTCATCCATGGCAGAGGTAAAGCTACTTGCAAAGTCGGAGTAGAGACGCTCAACTTCCGACCGAGCATCCACACCCTTTGTGCCAGCTGTGGCAGTATTAGTTTCAGCAAGGTAGTTGTAGAGTCGTGTGAGGGATCGCTCCGACTCAAGTACTAAGTCGACGGAATAGTTGAGACTGCTTCGGTAGTGTGTTTTGGCGAAAAATAGGCGGATAACTTCGGGATGGAACTGCTCAAGCATTGCATCCACAGTGATGAAGTTATTCAATGATTTGCTCATTTTAACACCATCCACGGTTAGCAAACCGTTATGCATCCAGTAAGCTGCGAGGGGGCTCTCGCCTAACGATTCGGATTGTGCGATTTCGTTTTCGTGGTGGGGAAAAACCAGATCAAGTCCGCCGCCATGTATGTCGATGGAGCCTCCCAGTTCGCTACGTATCATGGCTGAGCATTCAATATGCCAGCCTGGGCGACCGTCGCCCCATGTTGTTTCCCATGAGGGTTCCCCCGCTTTGGCACCCTTCCACAGGGCAAAGTCGAGTTCCGATTCTTTACGTTCTTTGGCAGCGTCGCCCTCCCCAGAAGTAATGTCGTCGAGGTTGCGGTTGCTGAGTTTGCCGTACTGTGCAAATTTATTGACACGAAAGTAGACGTCGCCTTGGGAGGCGTATGCAACCCCTTTGTTTATGAGCTCTTCGATGAACGTAATAATATTGCCGATGTGCTCTGTTGCCCTTGGAGCGACTGTTGGTGGCATAACATTGAGTTGTTTTGCGAATTCTTGGTGTTTCTTGATGTATCTTTCAGAGATATTTTGGAAGCTTGTGTTTTCGGATATTGCTTTGTGTATTATTTTGTCGTCGATGTCGGTGTAGTTTTTGGCGAATGAGACGTTGTAGCCGAGGTGCAGGAGGTATTTGCGTATGATGTCGAATGCGATATCGCTTCGGGCATGTCCGATATGGGACGTGTTGTAAGTGGTGATGCCACAGACATACATTTTGACAGTATTGGGTTCCATTGTTTTGAAGTTTTCTTTGCTTCGGGATAAGGTATTGTAAATTTTTAACATATTTAGGCACCATTATTGAGATTATTGGTAATGTTTGGTTAGAGTGTATACGTATTGAGAATAGTGGTCAATAGTGGAGTTCTTAGAGTATCTGAGGGGCATATTTACTGGGTTAAGCCAGTGGCATACCCCTCAGAATAAGGAATTTATAACATATGAGCCTATGTTAGCAAAATTTTACGACATGCCGTGTTGTTTAAATCTATTGGTGTAGATTTTTTGGCATGTGGGGCAGAGTTTGTCAGCGTGTAGCGTTAAGCTGCCTCTTAACGCGGTAGTGTATCTAAAATGGGCACCCAAGCAAAGGGCACGGGTTCTACAGCTTTGCACCAGTATGACATGTAGCACAGTTTCTGCTGACCTTAACCTTCTTTACGTTATGGCATTCCCAGCAGAATTCGACGTGCAATTTGTTTTTAACACCATCTTGCACAACGGTGGAGATGTCGAGTGGTTGCCCTGTTTTTTGTGAAACAAGTACTTTTTTGGAGGCACCGACAACATGACATGTGGCACATTGGTTCTCCACTGCTTTAACGTGTGAGTCGTGGTCGAAGATTGCTGATTTCTTTGAGAGCCCTGTAAATCCGAGGTGTTCGGCAACACTAATTTTTCCCTTTGGTGGTGCGTCCACAGCTAGTGCAATGGCTGCAAATGAAAGGGACAGTATTATTAAAAATCCAATAACTAGTTTAGCTCTCATAAGTGGCACCTCACTTTTCTGTATCTTTTTTGTTGCAAAGTAATACGATGATAATCGATTTAATTGTTCTAATCAATCTATTTAATTAACAAAGCAGTACTTACCAAAGATTGTATCACAAGGAATATAAATCTGTAAAGAATTTATCGGAATTCTTGGCGAAAAATATTACTAAAAGATGCGGGTGCAACAAACTAGCCGTACGAGCAACAGGTCGATGCAGTCCACGGGAGCCCATGCAGTCCACGGGATGCAAGTGTAGTAAACTAGCCGTACGAGCAACAGCGACCAGAAAGTTGGTTGCTTTGACGCGGGGCAAGGGATAACGATAGGACTACCCCTTAATGTGGCGGTGTAGAGTGGACATTAAGGGGCATAGGTAGTACTAGGTTTTTGGACCAGTGTGGCATGTAGCACACTTTTTGCCAACGTTAACCTTCTCTACGTTGTGGCATTCCCAGCAGAATTCAACGTGCATTTTGTTTTTAACACCATCCTGCACAATAGTTGAGATGTCGAGGGGTTTCCCTGTTTTTTGTGAGATGAGTACGCCTCTAGTAGGGGGGTTGTCCCCATGGCAAGTTGTGCAACTATGGTTTGCCCTGTCTTCTACGGGTATTTTACTGGAAGTGCCGTGTCCTCTGTGCGACCAGTAAACTCCCTTCTGCGTAGTGTTCTCAAGCTGTAGTCTCTCAGCAATACTGTCCTTAGCCATAGATACTGCCGAAAAAGACAGCACCAGAGTCAAAGACAGACCGAAAATAAATAATTTTCTCATATAAAGTCCTCCTATGTCCAAAATAGTAACTAATGTATTACTTATAACTAATGTATTACTTATATGAGCAATTGTAGCACAACAATATGAAGTTGTAAAGAAATTTTTTTTCGAAAGGCTTGACGAAAAATACAATTAGAAGGTGCAGGTGCAACAAACTAGCGGTACGGGCAACGTGAAAATTAATTACCTTGACGAAAGGGGGGTGAAGTAGTTATAATGTGTTTATATGTTCGGTAAGTATTGTAGCCTTGAAAGTGGCACTAGTGGCATGAAAAACTGCACGAAAATTAACCACAGTCGTTAATTAACCACAGTCGCCTCAAACAACAAATACCTACTGTTCACACAACTTTACATATTGATAAGTTTTTCAAGAAAAATTAGGAGTATTCTTATGTCTAAAAAAGGTCTTACTCATGAAAACGGCGTCGAGGTGCTGAAAAATGTTCAGCTACCATTATCCGACAGGGATTTGTCCACTTTAGAAAGCTCAGCAAAGGTGTGCCGCGGCGATATCCTCACCATGACAACTGTTGCCAAATCGGGGCATCAGGGTGGTTCAATGTCCTCCATCGACGCACTGCTGTCCATCTACGCATACGCGAACATCTCCCCAAAAAATATGGACGACCCAAACCGTGATCGCATTGTTGTCTCCATTGGGCACATCTCCCCTGCAGTATATTCCACACTTTCTGCACATGGATTCATCAATCGCGAAGAGATGCTGACCGGATTCCGACACATTGAATCCAGCATTGAGGGGCACGTAACCCGCTCTATCCCTGGTGTTGAGTGGACGACGGGGAACCTCGGGCAAGGATTGTCGACGGCGTGTGGCTTTGCTCTATCGGCGAAAATCCATGGCTCAAACGCACACACATACTGCCTACTCGGAGACGGTGAATCGCAAAAAGGACAACTACTAGAAGCAGCACGCTTTGCATCCAAATACAAACTCAACAACATTACAGCACTCATCGACTACAACGCACTACAATCCACAGGCAAAGTTGGCGAAGTTATGCCCACCAACATAAAAGCCCTTTACATGGCGTGTGGCTGGCATGTGGAAGAGATAGACGGACACAATTTCAAACAAATACTGGCAACAATCAACAGTGCAACAAAAGTAGACAGACCCGTACTCGTTATCCTCAACACAACCATGGGGAAGGGTGTGTCGTTCATGGAAAACAAGCACGGTTACCATGGTGCTCCAACAAACGACGAACTTTACGCCGAAGCTTGTGCTGAACTAGGCGTTGCAGGAGACCTAGACAAATATCGCAGTCAACGCTGGGGATACAACTACACCAAATACTCACTGGAAAACCCCGCAATCAACATGCAAGTCGGGTTCCCCAAGGTGTACCCCGCCGGAACAAAAACCGACAACAGGAGTGCTTTCGGGAACGCAATTCACAGCGTTATCTCATCCCAAGAAACCGCCATCGATGTCAAACAAAATACCGACAAACAACCGCAACGACTCATCGCATTCGACTGCGACCTACTAGGCTCAGTCAAACTCGGCGATGTTGCCAAAAATTACCCCAACTGCTTCTACCAAGCAGGAATAATGGAGCACCACGTTGTTTCAACTGTCGGTGCCATGTCCGTTAGCGGTATCGTACCATTCTTCGCCGGGTTCGGAATGTTTAACCTCATCGAATCATACAACCAAAACAGGATGAACGACATTAACGGCAGTAACGTCAAACTTGCCGCAACACACTGTGGCGTGGATGTTGGTGAAGATGGCAAAACACACCACTGCGTCGACTACCTCTCACTTGTGCGTAACCTACCCAACTTCAAACTGTACGCACCTGCCGACGCAAACCAAACAGACAGGATTGTTCGACAAGCTGCACGGGAGTACGGGAACGTATTCATCGCCATGGGACGGTCGCCAATACCAACAATCACCAATGAAGACGGAACAGTATTCTTCGACGAAAACTACCGTGTTGAATACGGCAAAGTTGATACACTACGCAAAGGAGACTTCCCACTACTGGCTTACGGACAAATGACATATCGTGCCATAGAAGCATACGATATCCTCAAAGGGGATGACGAAACGTCAGGGCTATCGGTGGGAGTGTACAACGTTGCAACACCACTACACATCGACGAAAACGAAATCACTCGCCTAGCAAAAAATGGCGTAATCTTCACATACGAAGACCACCTCTACCAAGGGGGGCTATTCGCAACCGTAAGCACAGCTGTGGCAAGGCTAGGACTAAACTGTCGCGTCGTACCGTTTGGCATTAGCTATTACGCACCTTGCGGAGCATCCGAAGATATTTACAAAACCCTCGGACTGGATCCCACAACTGTTGCTGAAAAAATCCAATTCAACCTCAAATAGCCTCAAATAGCAACCAAAGGGGAAGGAGCAATGGGAACAACGCCTCACGTTCCCATTGCACCACCTCCATGCACGAAAGTGTTGTTAAGTACCCCCGTTGTATGCTATAATCCCCTTTGAATTAAATTAAGGGGTCTTGGATGTACAAAAACAACAAAGATGGCGAAAATAAGCGTGGTGGTTACAGAAAAAACAGATCTGGAGGCAGCAATATCGGTGGCACAACCACTAGATACCCCCAAAAAAAAGACAGAACTGCCTCAACCAAAATACAACTACCCCCCGATGGGAGCAGGATGATTGCTTTTGGCAAGAATAGTGTTAGCGAAGCGTGCAAAGCTGGAATCGCCAAACATATTCACATTCGCAAAGGCACAAACCTTTACGACGTTGACTTCAATGCCAAAGTGTCGGTGCACTCTAGTGAGGAGTACGCACAACTCTTCCCCAATGCTGTGTCAGGCTCAGCTGTTGAGGTTGTAACACCCCTTCTTCGTTCGTTGCGTGCTAATACTCACCTTGGCAACCTTGTTCTTGTTCTCGATAAGGTTCAGGATCCCCAAAATTTCGGTGCCATCATCCGTGCGGCATACTCATTCAACTTCCACAGCATCATCATTCAACGCCACTCTCAGGTGAAGGTAACACCTACTGTTTTCAGTGCTAGTGCTGGCTGTGTTGCCCATGTGAAACTGTTCGAAGTTGTAAACCTCCCTGAAGGGGTTGAAACTTTGAGCAACTTAGGTTACAAAATCTACTCCACCGCTTCAGAGGGAACAAATATTTACGACATTACTATCCCTGAGCGTGCCGCTGTTATTTTGGGCTCAGAGGGGAAAGGGGTGCGTAGCAAGCTTTCTGACCTTGCCAATGAACAGATTACCATACCTATGACACAAGGTGCGGACTCCCTAAACGTATCCCAAGCGGCAGCCATTACCATGCACTATTTCCACCGTGGCAATGCAAAATACACAGACTAACACTAGGCTGACCTGTGCAAGCAATAAATATTTTCACTAGATAAGTGTTGCCGAGGGGTATGGGGCTGAAACTACTTTGTATATTTGTGTGTAGCCATAGGAATGCACACAAATAGGGGCAGTACTTGTCAGTAGGTTAATATTTTTATAGACAAAACATTTTTAGAAGTATACCCTAATTTATTAGAAGTTGGCTTGCCCCACAGTAGGGGGTAAGAACCACTTTCGCAAGAGGCTTGATGAAAATAACAGTTGTTACATGCTCCAAGCTAAAAGATAGCCACCTTGTTGATCAGTTTAACAAATACTCATCAAGGCTCAAAGGGCATGTAGACCTGCAGTTCGTCGAACTCTCTGGTAAAGAGTCGGCTGTGGACAAATATATTCGCAACTTGTCGCCTAAGGCACAACTAATAGCCATGGACGAACGTGGACGAACCGTTGACAGTCGTGGATTTGCCAAAATCATGGGCGACAACCAAACCCATGGCGGAGCCAATCTGGTATTCCTCATCGGACCACCAGAAGGGCTACCACAAGTAGCTAGAACACGAGCTGATATGCTTGTCTCCCTCTCTCCACTCACAATGCCATATCAGTTAGCATTTAATGTTCTTGTAGAACAAATATATCGAGGGCACACCATATTAACTGGTCATCCCTACAACAAATAAGGAGCTTAGTTATGAACGCAAAAGTCCTAGAAACTTACAAAGATAAGTTAAGTAACCTTAAAGAAGAGACAAATAGGCTGAGACAAATTCATCTAGAGGAATCGCAAACAACGTTCACCGGCTCGATGGATGTCATCGACGAAGCAAACGTAATGCAAGACAAAGGCATGGTTCTCGAAAAACTCGAAACAGATAACAAAAAAATACGACTCATTGAAGCAGCACTGCAACGCATTGAAGACGGTGTGTTTGGCGAATGTCAGTACTGTGGCGACAAAATCGCCAAAGAAAGACTCTCATTCATCCCGTACGCAAAATACTGCAAAGACTGCAAAGAAGAACTCGAAAAGGAGGGGAAAAGCCACTACTAGGCTTTCACCATGCTTATGAACAAAGTTGCCCTATTCATACTCGACGGCTGGGGGTATCGTGAAGAAACAGAACACAACGCTGTTCTACTCGCGAATACACCAAACTACGACAAACTAGTACGCGAAAACAAAAGCGTGTTCCTACAAGCTAGCGGCGAAGCTGTAGGATTACCACACGGACAAATGGGGAACTCCGAAGTAGGACACCTAAACATCGGTGCCGGTCGAGTTGTTTTCCAAGAACTTGTCAAAATCAACCGAGCACTAGAAAGTGGCGAATTTGCTCAACTCCCCGTACTGAAAAACATTGCCGACCACCTAGAAAAAACTGGGGGCAACCTACACCTCTTCGGACTCGTATCCGACGGCGGTGTACACTCACACACACAACACATCAAAGGGGTGGCTAAAGCATTCAACTCGCTAGGAATAAACAATATCCGAATGCACGCTTTCTCCGATGGACGCGATACGCCACCACAAAGTGGACGCGAATTCATACAAGACCTCGACGATTACATGAAAAATAATAATCTAGGGGCAGTGGCAACAGTAACAGGACGATACTTCGCAATGGACAGAGACAAACGATGGGAACGTACGCTCAAAGCATACAACACAATATGCCATAGCGAAAATGTGCCAAAATTTAACTCAGTTGCAGATGGTATCGAAAACCAATACAACAAAAAAATCACAGACGAATTCCTCGAACCATTTGCCGTGGACGGACTAACATTCGACACCAATGTCAAAGATGGAGACGCTATATTCTTCTGCAACTTCAGAACCGATCGTGGACGACAACTAACAGAAATGTTCATCAGCGAAAACTTCGATTACGCTAACAGAGGCAAAAAACTAGACGTACGGTTCGCAACCATGACAATGTACAGTGAAGACTTTAACCTCGAAATCGCATTCGCAAAAGATGAATACAAAAATATATTCGGCGAAGTTGTCGCAAACAACGGACTCAAACAACTAAGACTCGCCGAAACAGAAAAATACCCACACGTAACATTCTTCTTCAACGGCGGACGGGAAGAACCATACAAAGGGGAAGAACGTATCCTCGTCAACTCACCCAGAGACGTTGCCACATACGACCTCAAACCCGAAATGAGCATCGAAGAAGTTACCAACAAATTCTGTGCCGCGTTCGAAACAGGAAACCTAGATGTTGCCATCGTCAACTTTGCCAACCCCGACATGGTAGGGCACACAGGAGTAGAAGGAGCAGTAATATCGGCGTTGGAAGCTGTGGACGCATCCTTGGGCAAAGTTCTACAAACAGCACGAAACGTCGGGGCAACCGTACTCGTTACGGCAGATCACGGCAACTGCGAACTAATGTGGGACTACGAAAACAATGTGCCACACACACAGCACACAACAAACTTGGTGCGACTAACTCTCGACGCTCGCAAAGACGACATACAGCTTGGCGACAACAACGGCAAGCTTGCCGACATTGCACCAACAATGCTGCAAATTCTGGGCATTCAACAACCGAAAGAGATGGACGGCAACTCCCTGCTCAAAGGGTAGGCGTGGCAACACGGTTGCGTGCAACACGTTGGCGTGCAACCCGTTGCGTAATGCTGTTGTGCGGTTGCGGTAACACTTTGTCGTGCAAAAATAATGGAAGATAACACATAGGTCGAACGGTCGCACTCAACCACCTTCTCAAGGTAGTGGGTGCGATTTTTCGTGTTACGGAAAATACGTTGGCGTGCAACACGTCGCGGAAAACACGTTGGCGTGCAACCTATTGCGTAATGCTGTCGTGCGAACTACTTGAGAAAGATGGAGTACTTCTTGAGCACAATATCAGGGTAGTAGGCACTTTTGGACTGCCTTAAACCGGGGTCGCCTAAATCCTGCTGAAAGTTGATATATTTATGTGTGCCGACAATCGTTTCGGCAAACGACATGTTCATGGCTTGGTATACCCCTTTGTACCGGACATCCCCCTTTTGAAACAGCAGGTTGAATGTTTTGTTTGAGATTGTGCTGCCAAGGCAAAATCCGGATGGTTCGCCGTTGCTGTAGAACACGTACCCTTCGAGTCCGAGTTCCTCTTGTTGCATTATTCCGACTTTGGCTTGGTCGTAATCGGAGTACCCTTCACGTCCGCCGTCGAGTCGGTTGTTTGCCCAATTGTCGAGCACAGTGAGTGCATCGATTTGTATTGATCTTTCCATGGGTTTACGCTCTAGCGTGTAGAGGTTGTGGTATTGTTTGGCGAGGTTTCGTCTTTTGCTGAGTTTTCGTCCGGGCATTGTTGTTAGTTTTTCGGCTAGGTAGAGGTAGTCGAAGTCTTCCTCGAGTGCTTCTGTGGCGAATCTAGGGTCGTCGCCGAGGTGTGTCAGCCATTTTTCGTCCACGGGGTAGATGAACTTATATTTTTTGAGGATGGTTTCGATTTCGTCTAGTGAGAAGTGTGGCAGGTCGTTTGTGAGTAGTGCGTATGTGTTGTTGTCGTTGTCTGTGCTTGCGATGATGATGTTGTCGCCCATTCGGTCGATGGATTGTTTGTATCCGTGTTGGAAGATGAACGTGTTTGAGAATGAGAATTCGGATATGCAGGAGTCGATGGCTAGGAATAGTTTGTCAAGCTCTGTGCGTTGGTTGATTTCTATCATAGGGATTTTCCTTTGTGTTGAATTTTATTTACCATAATACACGCTTCATTAAATAACACAATATTTTTATTGATGGGTTTTGTACAGGTTATTATTTATTTATAAAGTGTGTGAATTGTGTTAGAATGGTGATATTTGATAGGTTGTGAGGTGGTTCCCATGAAGCCAATACTGATTGTTTCAGATGCTGCGAAATCGAGCGATTATGCCCGCATGTTTATGGAGGATGGTTGGGAGACGTACACCTTGCCCATGTTTTCCCACAAAGTGAACGACTTTCCCATTAACCAGCCTCGATATATGTTTATCATCATACCGGATATTCATTCAGCCTACAGTATGCGGTATCGATTGCGGGATATGACTGCCACGAGCCTTATTTGTATCGGCGAGGATACGGGCAAAATACTGAATAAGTATGCGTTACGCAGAGCTGATGTTGTGTTGAGCGATGCTTCTATGGAAAATATTTTGGAGGCGATGGAGCGAATATCCATGGCTGGTGATACCATATTTTTGGCGTCGGGGAATAGTCCTGTTGCAACTGAAATTGCTGAGTTCTTCAAAAACAAGAGTGTTGCCCTTGAGGCACCCCATGTGTACACGCAGGAAACCATACAGTATCATCATGGGTTTGTTGGGGATTACATGAAAGTTCTCAACATTAAAGATGTACTTCTACTCTCCCCGTTAGGTGCGAGATCGTTTGTTGATCAGCCGGGGCTGGATGTTACAAGGTATAATTTTCATGTTGCGGGGGAAACCACGGCGAGTTGCCTTTCTGACTACAATCTTCAGCTAAATATCTGCCTGAAAGCTGATCCGAGGAGTGTTAGAACTAGTATTTGGAACTATTGGAAGCGGGAAGGGCTTCTATAAAAAACTGTACGGATCCCTGTCAACCTTCAACGTAATATTTTTTGTGCGAAGAGACCTGAACGCCTCCTGAACTTGGTGCATCGTATGTAGCATTAATGTGTGGGATGGTGCCACTATCATGAAGTTGTAGCGGTAGGTGTTTTCGATTTTATGCACGGGAGACTCAGCAGGACCCTTAACACTAACCCCCTCTGTGGCGTAAATCGTGTTGGCAAGCTGTTGGGTAATGTTCATGGTTTCGTCGGGGTGGTAGCCGCTAACTGTTACCCTGCATATTTTGCTGAATGGCGGGTAGTTGAATGCTTGCCGGTGCTCGAGCTCTAGTTGGTAGAACCCATGGTAGTCCATCTCTGTGGCTAGCTGTATTACGGGGGTTTCGGGCATAAATGTTTGCACCATCACTCTCCCCTTTAGCCCCTCGCGTCCTGCTCGACCTGAAACCTGTACAATCATCTGGAATGCTCTTTCGTTGGCACGAAAATCTGGCATGGAGAACATGTTATCAAAGTGCAGGATACCGACGAGTGTTACGTTGGGGAAGTGGAGCCCTTTGGCAACCATCTGAGTGCCGACGAGTATCTGTTTCTCCCCCTCTTCAAACATTTTAATGGCACGTTTAAGCTTGGTATGCGTGCTCGTGGTGGATGTGTCCATCTGCATGACCTTGCCAGGGAACAGGTCTTCTATTATCTCAGCTACTTTTTCTGTGCCAGCACCGTAGTCGTAAATATCGTTGCTCCCGCATGTTTGGCATTTGAGTTTTGGGGTTGTGCTGTTGCAGTAGTGGCATTGGAATATTTTACGTGATTTGTAGAACGTCAAGGGGACGGAGCAGTTGAGGCAGTTCGCCATTGTGCCACATGTTCGGCAAACAAGGTGTGGCGAATACCCCCGCCTATTCAGGAACAGAATACATTGTTCACCGCGTTTAATTAGTTGGTGTATCTCGTCGTACAGCTCTAGGGATACGATGCCATCGATGCTGTCGGCTTCCCGCATGTTCACAATATGCATATCAGGAACAGAAGCAGTGTTGGCACGCTCTAAAAGGGGGTGCAAGTGGTATTTGCCAAGGGTAGCGTTATGGTAGCTTTCAATGGACGGGGTGGCAGACGCAAGGATAACAGGGACACGAGCGAGCTTGCCGTAGAGAACAGCCATGTCGCGAAGGTGGTAGTGGGGGGCATTATCCTGCTTGTAGTTATGTTCGTGCTCCTCGTCAACAATCACCAAACCAAGGTCTTTAACTGGCAGAAACAGGGCACTCCTTGCACCGAGAATAATGGAAATATTGCCGGTATGAAAATGGTGAAAGTGGTGCAAACGTTTGCTTGCGGAAATTTTGCTGTGGTACGAAGAAACCTTGTAACCAAGGCGGGACGAAATACGGCTGATAAGCTGTGGGGTCAAGGATATTTCAGGGACGATGTACAAAACCTGCTTACCAAGGGAAAGAGCCTTGTGGATAACGTCAACCATAACCTCAGTTTTACCACTACCGGTAATGCCATGGAGAAGATGGGTGGAAAACGCGTCCATATGGCCTTTAATGCTCTGGGAAATCGCCGACTGTGCCGGCGAGAGGGTGATGGGCTCAACGGGGACAACCTTCTCGGCAATATATTCGGGAGCTGTGTCGGCGAGCTTGCTCAAAATCGATGTGGGGAGCAGTCGCCATAGGGTGAGGTTTAGGCTGACGCTGTAATAAGTGGACAGGGACTCAAGAAGCTCAACCATGGGGGCGTTCAGGGTTATGGGGGTTTGTTGGTGGATGCTCTTGTAGATCACGTCGGGCTTAACATCCTCAGGCGAGGTTGCTCCGAGTACCATGGCAGGACGCACCTTGTTGCGAACAGGAACCAACACAATCTGTCCACGAGTGAGGGGCACGCTACTAGTGTACCCTGCAACGTAGGTGGAGTAGGGTGTTGCCGCAGACAGCATGGGACCGAATGGAACAATATTGTAGATAGGTTCGTTGTTGCCAGTGCTATTTACTGCTGAGCATGCCATTTAATTATACAGCCTTGTTTATTTTGTGCGTGTAACAAGTATGCTAGGGAGTGCTTCCAGAGCTTTCCGATACTCAGAATCCTCGTCGAAAAGGTAGAGGTATGCCGATGTTTTGTTGGCGAGTGCCATGAGGTTTTCGTTGCATTTGTCTTCAATGCCGTAGTTTTTCATGAGGGCGGAAACTTGTGCAGAGATATCCTCCCGTTCACTATTTGGAGGGTTTGCCATGGCGATGCGTTGTATGAAATCCTTCTCCTCAGGGGTAACTTCCTGCAGTAGCTTTATCATAGGGAAAGTAATTTTGCCTTCATAGAGATCTTTATGCAGGGTTTTGCCAGTAATATGGGGTTGGCTGAAGTAGTCGAGAAGGTCGTCGGATATTTGGAAAATGTATCCGAGGTTTTGACCGTAAAGGGAGAGGGCACGCTCTTCGTATGTGCGTTGGTTGTTGGTTATTGCAACTGAGGAGCACGTGGCAGCAAAAAGGGATGCTGTCTTGCCGTGGATAATTTTCATATATTCACCTTCGGTAAGGTTAATATTGCCAATGTTATTTAGTTGTTGAATCTCGGATGTGCAGAGGTTTTTTGTTGTTTGGGCGAATAGTTGAATTAGGCGAACACTATTGAGCTCGGAAATCATTGTGAAAGCATTAGCATAGAGGTAGTCCCCAGCGAGTACTGTAACGTCGTTGCCAAAGCGGCTGTTAACACTTTCTGAACCACGACGCAGCAAGGCTCCATCGATAATATCGTCGTGCATGAGGGTTGCGTTGTGTAGTAGTTCGAGACAGCTAGCAACTTTTACGCTAGTAGCCCTGTCGGCGTTGCACATGCCAGCACAAAGGGTATGTAGGGTAGCACGTATGAGCTTGCTTTTGCCGTCAAACATATATGAGGCTATTTCAGAGATGAATTCGGATTCCTGAGAGAGGGATGCCTTGGCGAGCTTTTCCGCTTCAGAGATGTCGTCCTTTACCAATGAGTAAATGTTATTCAAGTCCATAACGATATACCTTCCAGTTATATATATTATTTTTGTTAGTTAGTTATTTATATTGTTGAGTGGTGCAGGGGGCGGTTGCAGTGCACAGCGATTTCGTTTGCGTCGCTGATGATTTTGTCGCTGTAGCGAACCTTATCGGAGCCTATTTCGTAGGACTCCCCCTCTTTGTTTACCAAAACAAGGTAGTACTGAATGCGTTTGCGTCCAAATGGCAGTGGTAGGTTACGACTTTGCAGATCGAAGTAGTGGATATTGTCAAACGGTATGGTGTTAGTTTTGTTGAGCATCAGGAATGTTATTTGATAGCGTGCCTCATTTTTTTCGCCATCAAAAACCCATTCCTCGCGATAGGTTAAGGCTGCCAAGGATATTACAGCGATAATAATGCCTGCAATGGGGAGGCTCTTGGTAACGAGGAACGCCATGGCGAGTACGACTAAAATGATGATATAGGTGTAGCGAAACAGGTTGGATATTTTGTATTTAATTTGGTTATGCTTGCGTGTGAGCTGGTAGTTGAAAAATATCATTTAAAAGATCCCGTATCGGTTTATAGGTGAACATCGGGGCTCATGGACTGAAATTTAATGGGCAGGGATGATGCTCAAGTGCGGTTTATCATGACTGGGCGGTGAGGTGCTCGCACCAGTGTATTCAATTCCTAACACTGTAACATAATTTTTTAATGAAAGCAAGATTAGATATAACAACACTGCTTGGGGGCGGGGAAAGAGGGATGGGCACGCCTAGAGGTGTGAGGAGGAGGAAGATGGGCGATGTGTTTGGAAGAACTCCACAAGACGCCTCTTCAGAAGCTCGTAAATGGCGTCGTTGTCGAGGGTTTCCGTATGACCAATTCGCCCACCAGCAGTTTTCTTGTAACCGCCACCAGTGCCGTTGCCCAGTGCGAGGAAGCCGGCGATTTCGCTAGCGTGAGCCCATTCAGGTTTGTACCTTAGGGAGAAGTATGAAAAATTATCCAATGACCCCACGGAGATAACACCGTCCAGTGCTTTGTTGGATATGAGGAAATCGCTTGTTTCGCCTGTGATGTCTAAGCTGTCGATGGAGCCAAGGTTCGACATTAAAAACTTGGTTTCCTGAACAAGCTCGGAGTTGATGTACGCGTTGCAAACTGTTTCGTAGTAGAGGGGGGTGCGGCTAACACTCTCGATGTGTGATAGCTTTTCGAAGGAGGTGTATTGGGCGAGGTATTTGAGTTGTAGTTCGTCAAACTTCCTGATTTTGCGAGCGGTGCCCATGGTGTCTGTTTTTACGCCGTAAAACAGGGCGGTGCCTGTTGCCTCTGTGAGGGGGAACCGTAGCTCTTGGCAGTAGGAGGCGATAATGCTGGAGGCACTGCCGGAGTTGCGAATATCGCAGAACGGTACGGCGAAGGATTCGTTGCGTAGGGAGTGGTGGTCGATGATGCCGATGACTTCCATGTTGGTGGGGATGTAGATGTTCCCTGAGGTTGGTTGTGTGTCTATCATGATAAGGTATTGGTATTTGTCCACGTCTATTGTGTTGATGTCCACGGGGTGGATGTTGCACTCGGTCATCATGTTGAGGTTTTCGGCACGGCTAATGTAGCCGTTGTAAGTGTGGGTAATATTTTTGTCGGGGTAGTGTTGTTTTGCGAGGGCTGTGAGTATGTGGCAGGAGGCTAGGGCGTCGGGGTCGGGGTAATCGTGCCCAGTGATGATGATGTTGTCGTATTGTTCGATAATTTGGAGAAGTTTTTGTATCATTATGTTTTGTTACCCTTTGGAGTATTTGTGTGTGGGGTGTGTTTAGTGGATTTGGTGGATTAGAAGATGAGTCGGATGTATGTTGGTGTGCGTCGCATTTCGACGTTGTACGGTTTTGTTTCAGGTTTGGATTGAGCGTTGTTTTGTGGGATATTCTGATTAAGGGTTCCGTCAGCTGGGTTGTTTTCGGCTATGTTTTCGGCTATGTTTTCGGTGTTATCGTTGTTGGTTGGTATTTGTGCTGTGTTTGGTTGTTGCGGTTGGTTTTGGGGCACAGTCATGGGAGTGTTTTTGATATATTTTGTGATTTGTGTGCTAAGGTATTTGATGTCGAAAGTGCTGTCAATGGTGTAAGTGATGTTTGTGGTGGATAGTGATTTTAGTGATGAGTCGGAGATGTAGCGTCTATTGGCGAGGTGTTTGAGTAGGTTGTTGATGTAAACCATGTCTTTCATGTTTTCGATGATTAGTTGGAACGATTGTTGGTTGGTGTTGGTGTAGTGGTTCAGAGCGATGGTTTCGCCTAGGGAGCTGATGATTTGTGGTAGTTGATCGTTGATGCATGTATTAAGTGAGTCTGTTTCGGAGATGTTTGTTTGTGGTTGGTAGTTTTCTGGTGAGCCTATTTTGTATGCGGCGGATGTTGTTGTTGTGATGTTGCATTCGAGGGTTTCGTCGTTGTAGTTGAGGCTGATGGATGTGTAGACGAGTCGGTCGATGTTGTTGTCGTTGCTGTAAGCGTTGTAGGCTTGGTTGTACCCTTGGTCGTTTATGAGGTCGACGCTGTTGTTTATGGTATCCTGTTTTGTGGCGGAGTAGAACTGTGTTTCTTTGAGTTTGGTGTTTAGTAGTTGTCCGACCCCTTCGTATATGGAGGTTGTTTCCCTGTTGCCGTTGATGTAGAGGTCGTACCATAGAGTTGAGTTTGTTTTTGCTAGTCCGATGATATTGTTCCACTGCATGAGGGCTTCGTCGTCGAGGTATACGCGGGTGATGTAGGAAACTCTGTTGTTGGCTGTGGAGATGGAGCGATTGATAATGCTGTAGGAGTTAATGAAAATGGTAAAGTCTTTGGTGATTTCGGTGGGTTGGTCGATGTAGGGTCTTGCGTTGAAGAATTTTTGGACAGAGTCGAAAAGTGCTCTCTGCAGGGCTCTGTTGTTTGCTGTGTAGAGGTTGCCGCCAGATATCGGTGCTGAGCCGTATGATGTTACTTGCACCTCCCCTTGTGCTGTGGTTGGGGTTAGTGTGAGGGGTAATAATACTAGCGATAAGAGCACGAGGGTGTGTTTCATCATAGAGGGTATTTTTGCTGTTAGTTTTAGTGCTTCTGCTGTCATATTTGCTGTCATATTTGCTGTCAATGCAGGGATGTAACTCTTCATAAGAATAAAAACTCCGTGATTGAAAGTATATACCTATTCAGCCAAATTAACAAGAGGAACTTGCTATTTTATTACGCGAATAATAGGTGCTTCAATGGGCTCGAATCCGAGTAGTCCTATGCTTACGCTAAAGGTTTGTTGTTCGAATGGTCCGAGTGTGGTGGCTGCTTTTTCGAAAGCGTAAGTGCCCTCAATGTACCAACAGGGGCGTATGATGCGTACGCTGGCTTCGCGACCTGTGTTGACTAATCTGCTCCCTTGGGTCGAGAGTAGTGCGGGGGCGATATTGGCGAGTAGGTGTTTGTATGAGAGTTGGAGCGATGGGATCATGATGCCGCCGTATAGGTTTATGTTGGTGTTGTAGCGTCTGAGGTTGAATGCGGATGTGATGTTGTCGTTTTTGATATCGCGATAGGAGTACTCAACACCTGTTTGGAAGTTGTTGAATGTGAGGGTGGCGTTGTCGACAAAGGAGTATTGTCCATCGAGTTCGGTGGGGGAGTGGATGTTCATGCTGGCGTAGTTGGTGAACAGGTTGCTGTAGGAGTATTTCGAGGTTAAGTCGATATTGTTGAAGGATACTGTGGTGATATCGTATGTGGGCTGGATGGTGTTTGTTAGGTTGTGTTTGTTTAGCCTTAGGCGGGATGAACCACGGTAGGTCAGGGAGTTTTCGGGGGAGATTCTATCTTCAGTGATGAAGTTTGGTTGTCCAACGGTGGAGTGGTTTTGCACAAATTTGTATGTGAGCTTGTTTGTTAAGGTGTGGTGAAGATTGAGATTTTGCATGGAGGTGCTGAGGTCGTAAAAGCTGTATGGTAGGTTGAAAGCGGCAATATTTCGTTTGGCGTCGTCAACTTCAACTTTTTTGCTGAGAATTTCGCCGATGGAAAAAATCTGTTCGCGATCAAACCACTGAGTGCTGTAGAAGCTGACTTGCGGGGTGATGTATCCGAGGTAGAAGGGGGTAACCTTGTAAACGCTGAGGTTGACTTGGTAGCGGGAGTAGTTGTCGTATGTGAACTCGATATCTTCTAGGTTCTCCAAAGTTGTTACCCGTGTTGCATCGGCCGTGTATGTAACGGATACAAAATCTTGTATGTGTATGTTTTTGCTAACCTCTATCCCAGGTATTTGCTCAATGGTGGTACGTTTGGTAACGCTACTGCTGAAAATAGTTTTTCGGTCGTAGTAAGTGAAAATATCGGCATAAGGGGTGGGTATCCCCGCTAGGGCTTGGAAATAGTAGGAGCCTTCCGGTGCTGTGGAGGCTTTAGGGGTAAACAGGAAAAACTCGTTGTAAACATTCCAAAAGTCGATATCACTAGCATAGTCTGCACGTAAGCGAAATTCAACAATGCCTATGTCAAAGTTGGTTTGGGAGGCGAAGTGCCACCTATTCTCCAAGCTGTAAAAGTCAACACGGTCTTTACTGTAATCAAACTCGAGATTGATACCCTCACTATCGGATATGGCGTAGCGTCCTTGGATACCGTAGAGGGCGGAGGCGTTGGTGTAGAGAGTGGTGTAGGCGGTGATATCTTTATCGGCACTAATATTCCAGAAAAAAGCTGGAGCGATGGCAAAGCCGTTGGTGTTGGATGTGGCGTACTTGGGGGGCAAGAAACCTGTAGTACGCTCCTCACGTAGTGGTATCCTAAAATATGGAAGGTAAAAAACAGGGGCGGATTTGACGTAAAATAAAACATTTCGACCGGACAAATCCCGATTACGCCGCAAGGTGGCGTCCTTAAACGCTATGGACCAGTCGGGATTAGTAGCAGAACAGGTAGTGTAAACAACACCGGTGGCGGAATAAACATTCTTACCAATACTCTCCAAAGAGCAAGCACTAATATTGTAGTACGGCTCGATGAAGAGGGTCGTATCGTTGAAAATGGCGGTTTGCTCGACAGTGTTGAACGTAATACTACTAGAGTTGACCTGATTACCACTGAAAACACCTTGTATGTTGCCGTCAAGGGTAACTTGTGAGTCGGAAAAATTCCACGAACCGTTACTCGAAGTAACATGAGTGTCGAGGTAGTCGAGGGATAGGTTGCCTGTGGCATTCACGCCGGTGCTCGTAATGATAATGGTATCGGAGGACAAGGAGGCTGTTGTGTCCGTATCCCTAGGGGCACCAATAGCGTGCCCAACAGGGTGGACAAGCAGGAGCAACACCACACCGACAGCACTAGTGGTAAACAGTATGCTAGGCATGGGGGAGCGTAGAGGGGCGTATTTGCGTCCTAGGCGTAGGGGTATGGACGCAAGTTTTATGGTCATGAAAAAATACGTTTGAGCATATTTCTTGAAAATAAAGATCTGCAGTTTCTCCCTCTTTAAAAGCTTGGGGCTAAGTAGTATTAACCGGTGTCTTGGGTTGCTTGGGTTGGTCTTGGTGCTCAAATATGTACAAAAAATCGGATAATGTTAGTTGCTCTGCTCGGATGCTGGGGCTCAAGTTGAGGGATTGGAGGATTGTTGTGAGCTGTTCCCCACTAATCGCAGTATTTTTGAGGTTGTTGCGTAACGTTTTACGCTTTTGTGTAAAGCATGTTCGCACCATCTGAAAAAAGCTGTCTTCACGCTCAGGAGGCAGGGGGAGCGTAGGTTTGCGATCAAATACCAGCACAGTAGAAAGAACATTCGCCCGAGGCCAAAATTGACTACCAGAAACGTCAACAACCTTGCGAACGTTGTAGTAGTACTGTGTGAACACGGACAACGATGAGTAATTCTTGTTGTTTGGTGTGGCAGTGAGTCGCTGAGCAACCTCTTTCTGAAACATGAGAACAGCACTTTGGAACAGATGACCATATTGCGACGTAAGGCGGGTAAATATTTTGGTGGAAATATTGTAGGGAAGATTGCTCACTAGGCAGGGGAGGTTGCTGTTGTTGCTGTTGTGGTCGGTGCTGTTGTTGCTGTTGTCGGTGTTTGCGGTGTTTGCGGGGAATGATTGCAACACAGGGGTAAAGTCCACCTCGAGGGCGTCGCCATGGAGTAGGGTTAGGTGCGGGTATGTTGCACCGAGGTGTTCCTCCAGAAACCCCATGGCTTGAGGGTCTATCTCCACTGCAACAACATGGGCATTGTGTTGCAGTAGTGCCATGGTCAACACTCCACACCCCGGACCTATCTCCACAATATTGTTTGTGTATGATGTGGCTGTGGTGGCTATTTTATCAATCACAAACCGATTGATAAGGAAATGTTGTCCTAGTGATTTACGAGTTTTGGCAAATTCTATTTTGTATTGTTGCACAAGGTTCAGTTTAGTCATTATGCGAGGAGTTTCCTTTGCATTAGTTATTAGTCGCAGTGTATTTTTCGTACATTCGACCCTTACGCCGTACATGGTGTTTTTGCAATGATGGGCATATGTTTCGGTTTATTTCTCTATTTTAATACGTCCGTAGTAGGATTTCCCGTAAGATTTTAGCAGGTTATTTATTATGGAGTTGTAGTAGGGTGCTGGTTGCCCCACGTTGTATGTTGCGGATCCTGACCAAACGAGGTCGTTGGATGGTATGGCACGAACTTTGATATACATGGTACGAGATTTTACGGATTGCGATGTTTGTGATTGTTCGCGGGAGCTGGTAATGGGTACGGCAAGGCTAAAGCTGTCGCCGAGGGGCACACTGAAGGCAACTCCTGAGCCTGTGCCTGATGTATCGGTAATAGTTGCGAGGTTCTCTTTGAGCTCGACATGTAGTGTGTATTTAGCATTATTGCGGGTTTCGACAACGTTGAACCCTTGGCGGTATAACTGATTCTTCACACGAACTTCGAGTCGTTGTCCTTCAGTGCTGGCGGTGGTATTGTGGGAAACGAAGATGGGATCCGTGGTCATGAGTGAGTATCTGGAGTTGTCCACACTTTCGAATACTGCTTTGGTGCATGATGATACGCTAACAGAGAGTAGTGCAAGTGCTATGAGGGGGAGCAAGGTGGATTTAAATCGGCTTATGTTTGGGTTTTTGTGTAATAGGCTCATATTTTGTTCTCCATGCTATATTTTATTGGGGCTAAGGTGTGTTGCGTCGGGGTGTGTTGCGTCTTAGTTCGCGTCCGTATTCGCTTACTAATCTGTTTAATATTTTTTCGTAGTCTTTTTGATATTCGTCTCGTTGTATGTTGGCTGAACCCTCCCATACTAGCACTTTCCGGTCTTGGAAGGCACTGTTTATTGGTATGTAAGATTGCATGTAAATATATGTGTAGTTTGTGGGTTGCATGGAGCTTGCTTTGTACGGTTTGCGGGGTGGTATTCGTTTGTTGGGAGTCTCTTCGTAGGTTTCGAGGGAGAGTCCCTTTTGAATGCTGGAGGAGAACTGTTTGGCAGTAAAAATATTGACCACATTGACGTAAATTTGGTATCGGGAGTCCATGGGGTTGTCTACAACGTTGTACCCTTGCTCTTTGAATATGGATACGAGTGCTCTGTATTGTTCGTCGTTGAATGTTTCATTTTCGAAGGAGCTAACAGGTGTGTTGATGAATACGGGTGAGAATTGTGTTAGGTTTAGCGTGTTGTGTGTTATCTGTTTGTAGGGTGAAACGGAGGCACATGATGTTAGCACAAAGAGTAGGGTAACGCAGGCGAATAGTATCATGGGTACGATGCCGTACATTTTTTTTAAGAAGGGTGGTTTCTGGAATTTTGCGTATTGAGCGGAGTATTTTTCGCGAATTTTAGCTTGGTTTGGGCTCTCTTCAGTGGTTGTTCCCCCTGAGACTTTTTGTTCCTGCTCGGTGTTGCTGGTTTTGAAGTTGTTAATTTCCGAGTTGTTTCCCATAGTTTTAACTATCCCTTTGCAGATGTTGTTTGCAAAGTAATACTCCTAAAAATACTAATCAATAAAAATAGGATACCCTATAAAGTACACTCTTTTCAATACAAACTTGCATTAATTTACTTTGGTGGGATATTTCTATTGACGAAAGGGCGGTATAACGTTTAAAATTGAGAGTATGATTAGTTACTCGAAATGGTCAGGAAAAATCACCTTACGACGCTATTTGCCAACCCCTTACCCGCTTGGTGTGGTACGCCTGAAGGCACGCACAGGTGTGCTCACAGGTGTGCTCCTTGCTCTGATACTCAGTGTTGTCGCTGTGCCTAGTGTTGCCCTCGGTGCCAAGATATCCATATCGCCGTCTGAAGTGAAAACATTTTTCCCCCTGCCCAGCGAGCTCCCTGGGGGTTCTAGGGTATGGATAAAATCCTCCGATAGTTCTGATCTCAAAAAGAAAGGTGATAGTTGCGACGTCATTAGTACTGCCTACAACTACTTCTCCACAAAACCCAGCGTTAAGCTAGGTGTTGAACGTCAGTCATCCTACCCCGTGGATGTTCGTGTATTCTCGTGTGTTTCCCTTGAAGCGGCAAGCGATCAGTTCCACTACCTCTCAGCCATAGGCGACAACGAACACAAGGTTATGGTTGACTTTGGCGACAAGGCGACACTGTTGGTTTTGCCCTATGAAGGCACAAGCAAAACGGACACTCAGCAAGCTTCATACTACCTTACATTTATCAAAGGGGTATTCGTTACGCAAGTACACTCAACGGACGGCTTCTCACTCATGGATATTGCTGACTTCATCGACATATCCATCGCAAACCTGATGAAACGATACCCCGACATGTTTATGATTACCTCCCTCGCCATGGTTATTCAGAAAGACGGGTTTGTCGATTACCACGAAGACGTCCTGTTTGCAGAAAATATCACGGCGTTAGACGTTCATGGCGAAGTGTATGACTCCCTTGGTAACCCCATGGATGGTGCAACAGTGCGAATCCCAACACTCAACGCAACAACCACAACCGACGGTGCAGGACGCTTTCGCATTGCATACAACGTTAATAAAAACTACACAGTAAAACTTACCAAAGTAATCTACATGCACGATCAGCCGGGCAAAACGTCGAGATCAAACGCCCTCGTGAGCGGTGTTTATGACCTGAAAATGTTCATGCCAAACAAACCTGCTACCAAATACAGACTCGCGCTGCAAGTCAGACCATCGCAGGGGGGGAAGTACCGCTTGGCATTCGGCAACATGACTGCACGAGATGCAAACAACTCTCCTAGTGCAAAAAATTACCCCGTAAGGGGCAAAATCTACAGCAACGGGAGCCTCGAACTAATCGTCAACTGCAAAGAACGGGAATCCATCGCCTCCTGTCGACAGGTACTCAAATCTAGCAACGTCGGTGGCGATATCGTCTCCGGTGCATGGTCTGGAACTGGACCCGGTGGCATGTTCGAACTCTACAAAAATAGCTACACCAAACGCACCATTCGAGTTCGACTAGACAAATCCAACCTAGACCTAAGTAGTATCGAGCTTGATGCCAAAAACACAACCATAAACCGAGACGATCAACCATTCATCTCCAACGACCCCAAGAGGGGGAAACGCTACATTGAAGCAGTGTTCTCACCAATCAAAGACAAAAGACTCAAAGAGGACGAAAACCTATTCGCAGCAACACTTGTACTACAGGTGGTGCCCTCGAGTACGCAAGTCGGAAGCATCCCCGTGTATGCCTACACCTTGCAAGGCAACAGCACCGCACGATCACTCTACCAACAGGGAAAGGTTGCAACACTGACTCCATCCACAGACTCATACCAGTTTCGTGTACCACTAGAAGGGGGCTCCAACAACTTCACAGCACCACTAATCGGACCCGTATCATATAACTCATCCCTAGTGGCTCACCACCTTGTTGGAGACGTGGATAGCCTGAGGTATGCACCATTCATGGAGCTGACATACTACTTGCCACGTAAATCAGCTCAACCAAAATCATTCATAACTGTGTGGTTCAACGATGTGGACAAAGCTGATTACGTCAGCAATGGCAACCTTCTAAAAAATGACGGGCGAGATGACGCTGTTCTAAATGTTAACTTCAACTCAAACGTGGGAAAACTGGACTTAATCGAACTAAGCATACCCTCTGTTGGGTTGAAGTACAATACGGTTTCAGGGGACTCAGCTCCTTGCGTTGCCCTTGCCATACAACGAAACAGCACACCTGAAGCAACCTACACGCTTGCTAGTCATAAAACCTGCCAAATAGGTGCCGACGGATCGGGGAGCGTTGCCATCAAACAAGGGGACAAAGCAAGGCTCTACATCTACAAACACTCCGCACTCACTGATGCACTAAGGCGATCAAGTGGAAAACTAATGTACAAAATACGCATAAATGGCACAATGTATGAAGGTGTTGTAACACCATAACTGGAGCTCGATTGCTCTGCCTTTACAAGTGCGTAAGAGGGAACCGTATGAATTACGTGATAAAAACAGACAAACTAGTACTTAGTGGCGGGGTTGTTGAAGGGTACATCTCTGTTCGCGATGGTCGAATTGCAGAGGTATCTCGCACACCCATTACCCTCGGGAATGGCGACAATGCTGTGGACTGCTCCGGTCTTTTTGTTGCACCCGGAATGATGGACACGCATATTCACGGGCTCCATGGCTTTGACACTGCCAACAACAACGTTGACGACATACTAGGCATGTCCGATGCCCTCCTTCAGTACGGCGTAACATCGTTCTGCCCCACAATTTACACCAACCTTGAACCACTCTTTGTGGACGGTATTCGTGCCGCTGCCACTGCTCAGGGGAATGAAACCGGCTCGCGTATTCACGGTATGCACTTGGAAGGACCATTCATATCGAAGTCGAAGGCTGGTGCACAACCACCTGACGCCATTCGTGAAACAGTGGACACAAGCCTGCTGGAAACCATCCACCGTTTTGCCAAGGGTAAGGTTTCCATTATGACTGCTGCTCCCGAAACCAACAATATCAGTGTATTGGTGGATTTCTGTAGGGGCGAGGGGATACGCCTGTCCGCAGGACACACTAACGCTACCCATGAAGAGATGTGTTGCGGTGCGGATATGGGGTTCTCGCGGGTTACCCACCTATTCAACGCCATGCCAAGTATTAATCACCGTGCCCCCGGTGCTGTCGTGGCTGCCCTCATGGATGATCGACTTTACTGCGAGCTAATTGCTGACGGCAAACATGTTAACAGGGCTGTTGCCGAGCTTGCTTTGCGGTGCAAACCTGCCGACAAAGTTATTCTTATCACGGACGCCTTATGTCCGACAGGTCTTACTGGTGGCAACCTGTTTGCTAATGGCAAGGCTGTGGAGATGCGTGATTCCCTTTGGCACCACGTTGAAGATGGCACCATTGCTGGCTCATCCTTGGATATGTTAACGGGCGTGAAAAACCTGTCTCAGTGGGGCGTTGACATGCCAACAGCATTTCAGTACGCCTCCCAAAACCCTAACGCAAACCTTGGCGTTACAGATAGGGGGGCATTGGCTGTGGGTAATCATGCCGATATTATTGTTTTCGATGATAAGTTCGACCTCAAAGCAACAATAGTGGGCGGCGACCTCAAATATACGGGCAAAGGGTTCTCCCTCCCATTGTAGCAGGTTTTGATACTGCACAAGCAGGCGGGCTAAGCAGGCGGGCTAAGCAGGCGGACTGAGCAGGCGGACTAAGCAGGCGGGCTAAGCAGGCGGGCTAAGCAGGCGGGCTGAGCAGGCGGGCTAAGCAGGCGGACTAAGCAGGTAACTAGATATAATATTTCAACGGTGATGCCATTAATATAACACATACGCACAAACATTTTGCAAAAGCCTTATGGGTACTTGCTATCCTTGCCCTTACCATGTTGCCTCAGCAAGCTTCTGGTGGCAGTGT
>CAMZNJ010000025.1 GCA_947313825.1 uncultured Deferribacteraceae bacterium
TGGACAACCTAAAGCGTGTTGTAATTGTTGTTGGGGCGTCTGCTATTCCCACAGCCGTTGCTTCTAGTGTGGCTATGCCGGAGCCTTCGTTGAAGGTGGTTTGGACTGTTATTGCAGAGGTGTCCGACGATACAGCCTCAAATGTTAAGCCGTCGGCACTATCCCCTTTATTTACCACGATGTTGTTCATGGTTATTTTTCCCGAAGTAAAGAGGTAGGTTCTGTCCCCCGCCAAGCCACTTTCGATTTTAGGGTTTTCTGGTTGAGCTATTGTAACCACTACTGTCCCTACTGGTGCAGGCGTAAACTCATCTAGGGCAAGAACAGTATTGCCATCGCTATCAACAAGGGTTGCTGTTAGAGTCTCGGTGGCGTCAACCTTGAATATGTTGGCATCCTTGGTGTTGGTCAAAGTAAACACAGCTGCACCATTATTTACTGTTTCCTCCACCGTACCAGCGCCAAAGTTGGTAAACAATGACATGGACTTAGAAGATGTTAACCTGACCTTGTCCCCCTCTTCGGCAGCATCTACGAGGAAGGTAACCTCAGTAGTATGGGAAAGGGCATTGGTGCTGATATCCTTAGGTAGCTTCGTAATAGCACTAGCATTGTAAACTACTGGTTCTAATGCGTTCGGATCCAAAGTCTTAACCTTGATTAGAGCACTCACCGGCTCCGAAACACACTCATCAACCCCACCTAAAACACACTCAGTAGCAGCATCTGTGGTAACCTTGAACACAGCTGACTTATCTGCATCGTTAGCGGTTATTGCCAAGTAGTACTTACCACCATCTTTCACCAACCGATACTCAAACGCCTCAGGATTATTGCCCGAAACCTCAACAGATAAACCAGTATTACTTACATCTGCAGGTGAATACGTGATTTCCATTAATGATGTTGAAAACTCTTCACTGCCGGCAATAAATGGGATAATATTATAGGCAACGCCCGACATATCTTCAACTGTACCCACTGATAAAGGCATGGACACCGACGAAATAGATACCCACTCATCATAAGGCACAACAGTGAGCTCGAAGCCTGCAAGCTGAGTGTTGCCATTCATCACCTGAACGTTGAAAACCGCGTCTTTGTAGTCATCAGCGACCAACAATTTGTCAAACGCGAATACGATGTTGCCATCTTTGTAGCTGGGGATAATATCTGTATTTTTGTCGCTACCCTTCCTCACCATAAAAGTAATGTTCGCCATATTGGTGTCTGGGGTAAAGGTAGCGGGCAGAACAGTTTCGCTTAGGTATGGGGTCTCTGTGCCGTCATCTATGCCATCTGTGCCACCATCTGTGCCATCTGTGCCGTCATCTATGCCATCTGTGCCACCGTCTATGCCATCTGTGCCATCTGTGCCACCGTCTATGCCATCTGTGCCACCGTCTATGCCATCTGTGCCACCATCTATGCCATCTGTGCCACCATCTATGCCATCTGTGCCGCCATCTGTGCCATCGTTTGTCGAGTAATTTTTAAAACCTCGAATACGGATAGGAGCATACTCCACTGCATCTGCCGTTGAGGAAGCCGACTCGAATGTGGTAGGGAACACGACGCCTACAACGCCACTTGCACCGCCACCTCCGCCGCCGCCACCGCCGCCGTCTTCACTGCTGTTATCGACACCTACATCACCGCCGATTAGAACATCCATTCCGCAGGAAACCAGCACTAAAGGCAGTGCCATTAGTATTATGAATCTTTTTAAAAGATTCCCATATTTAATATGTCCCATGTTGATCTCCTTTCACTTCTCATAATTATAAACTATTATTATTACTTATTATATTTTACTTCTGTCGCCTAGTATAGAGGGGATTAGGTGTTGCAAAGTTCATGGCAAATATCACTTTAGGGCAAGCACCTGCATACAAAAAGCCCCGCAGTTGCGAGTCTGTTGTAATTATAGCACGGAGCACGGGGTACGTCCATGCAAACACACGCCAAACGCAAACACACGCCAGAATTAGCGGTAACCGTAGCCGAGGTTCATCTCTTCATCGTAAGGGAGGCTTTGGACAACGTGTTCGTTGTACTTATAAACCATGGGGTGAAAAATATCCCCGAACACTTCAGCCCAGTTCATGGGGTAATTATAGACACGAAGAATACGACGCTCAAACCTTGTTAGGTGCGGCTTTTTATTCGGGTCGAACGGGTAGCGAGTTTTATAAGTATCGTAAGGGTAGCGTGCAGGACATTTCCGAAGCTTTTTCAACTTACTATCCAAGATATTATGGAGGCGTTGGTAGGTATCTAAAGAGAAAGCCGTTCTCTGGCGACCAATCCACCAACCGCAAGATACCATCAACTCCATGTAGTCGGGCATCCAGTTGCCTTTTTCATCATACACACCGGCAGTACCACCCACCACTTCAGGGCGACCGACAAGGTGCACATTGCAATCGGCAAAAGGGCTCCACGCAGTTGCGTAAGATACTCCTGTGGGTTTAACATCGTGCCAACCACCGCCATAGTGGTGCCACAAATAAATACGCATGTAGTCAGATTGGTGTAGCGCTCTAAGGTATTGATACCCTTCATGGAGAGGGTATTCATCCAAAACGAACTCCTGAAGGTGCTCAGGCGTTATGAGGCAAACGGGTACTTCAAGGTTATCACGCATCATGGTAATGCCACGGAGCCTGTTTTCGTTCAGCTCGCCACCGCCCCAAAATGCCCAAACAACTTTAGGCACACCGTTTTCGCGGGGGATCTTCAGAAACTCCTCTTTGGTGTAAATAATTCCGTCTATGTTCAAGTAGTTCTTATCCATTCAAGTGCCTCTTTTGTGTTCGTGGCGTCCGTGGCGTCCGTGGCGTTAGGTGTGTTCATGGCGTCCGTGGCGTTAGGTGTGCTCATGGCGTCCGTGGCGTTCGGTGTGCTCACCGTGCCACGCAAACGCATGGGTACAGGTTGCGAAACAGTCTCAACCCTCACCTCTTTTTGCCTTGGGACGCCCAACAATGAGCAGAATCACCACGGACAGCAGCGGCGACACTACACCCAACGCAGCAAACAGAAGGAACGATCGCCCCCTACTGTTCGCCCAATAACCGATTAGTATCCCTGCCAGTATCCACATGAGTACGTAAACCAAAGCCATTGCTCCCTCCGCTATTTACCTAAAAGGTAGTCCAACACGTTGCGTGCAGAGTAGTTGTTGTTGTGTTTTCGTAGCAACTCACGTACGCCACTCAGGTCGTCTCCACTGCTGACAACATAATTTTCCAATTCATCTCGCCCTTTTTGCAGGATAGCCGCACCAGCAGCAGACATTAAGGCGTTGCAGAGGCATTTACGTCCTGCTATTTCGCTTGGATCGCCCCCTTTCATGATGAAGTCGTTGTCGGGTTCGGATGGGCAACGGTAACCTAGCTTGCCACTCTTGGTTTTGTAGATGGTTCGCAAGTAGCCTTGGTTGCACACCTTGGGTCTATCTGCAACAACTTTTTCGTCGGAAAGAGTGCCTTCAAGCTGTAAAACTTTGAACGGGAAACCTGTGGGGGACATGCGTCCATCGGCAATAACTCTTACCTCGCCACTGTTGAATGCCTTTACGGCTTTTTCTTTGATTTCGTCTGTGAACCCTGAGTCGCTGGAGAATGCGAATAGTGTTCCCACCTGCACACCTGCTGCACCGAGGCTGAGGGCTTCATCAACACACCCTTCTGAGCCGTACCCGCCTGCCATGTAGAACGGTTTGCCTAGGTCGCGAATGCGTTCGATGTTGATGGTGTCTCTATCGCCGTAGATAGGTTCGCCGTCGTCGTTCATTTCGTAACGTCCTCGTGGTGGTGCGTTGTGTCCGCCGGCACTGTGGTGCTCAACGATGAATCCCTCAATGGACGATCCTTTCGCACGTTTCAACAGGGATACTGCAAGAATATCTGAGCTGACGATGGGGAAGAAGTCGGGTCGTTGTAGTGATAGGTTCTCCACGGGGATATCTTGGGGGTTGAAGTGGCTTTTGAAGTTGTCGCCACTGTCGGATCCTACTACATGTATGTTCATCTCAACTTTCTCTAAAACGGAGAGTTTGTCGAGTATGGCAGGTATCTCGTAGGGTATGCCCGCACCCATGATGACAACATCAACGTCGGCAATCATGGCACCGTACAGGCTGGGGAGTATGGGGATGGGTATTTTTGTGAGTAGGTTGATGCCAACAGGGTTGTTGTGTCCTTGTTTGGCTAGGTAAACGGTGGCGAAGTTGCTGACAACGATGAGTTCGAGTAGTTCGGTGCTCATTGTTACGGAGGACATGGGTATGCGTTTTACTACTGAGGTCGCGGGGATACCACCTTCAACGTAGTATTTGTCGAGTATGCGTTGTGAAACTTCTTTGTTGGGGAATGCTAGTACGGCACTGTGGTAGTTTTTGCAGCCTTTTTGCAGCCTGTGTACCATGACGTGGTCGATGGCGGTGGATGATATAACTCCTAACTGCCCTTCAATGGAGACGGCACGGGCTAGTTTCCAAGATGAAACATCTGCTCCCATCCCCCCCTGTATTATGTTGAATGTGTTGCTCATATCGATACCTCGATTAATTTTATTTGTTACTTACCGTTTTTGTTAGTTTAATAGTTTTGGGTGTAGGCGTGGCATGTGTGTCCGTCGAAGAGTTGTCGGTACTGAATAAACCCTTTGTAGTTCCCCGACCACAGGTTGCCCTTGGCGTCAGCGTGTGTTGCACCTTTGTTGTCGGGGTTGCCTATCTCGGCTACTGTGTTGATGTGTGTGTTTGCCATGGGTGTTGCTTGGTGTTCTATGGGTGAGGCGTGCATGGGTTGTGCGTCGATAAGGTGTCGGAATATTTTTTTTGCTTTGTCCATGGAGGTGTCCATGTTTCGGTAGCTGATTTGTGCACAGCAGCTTGCTGACACTTGTAGTGCTAGTTCGTGGTTGTTGCCAAATTCGCCATTGTCGCCGTAGGTGAGAGTTCCGTCTTTTTGTCTTGTGTGGGCAACGTAGGGTGTGTGCCATTCCCCTGAGTGTAGTTTTTCTGGAGTACTGGCTTCCCTTGCTTGGTGCATCATGGTTGCGAGTTTGCGTATTTCTGGTTGTGCGTCTTTGTGGATACGCAGGTTGAAGAAGTTGTCGTATTCGGTGGCGGAGCATACAACGTGGATAAATTGGAATGGTTCGAGTAGTCTGTTGCTAAACTGTTTGTGTACGCCTATTTCCATCATGTTGTTGGCGTAGTTTGCGGCACTCATGGCTGCTGTTGTCCATGTTGTGTCGGCTTTGTTGGCGTCGTTCCCTGTTAGTGTTTCGGTGGACTGCATCCCTGCACGATTTTTGCCCCAAGCTAGTGGTATTGCGGGGTTGTGTTTTACGTTTTCGATTACGCGTTCGATGGGTATGGCTCTGCTACTGGAGGCGTTTCTTGAGAACATTCGGTGTGTCATGAATTCGGAGTGGATGAATCTGGGGTAGCGTAGTTGGAATGTTGTGATTCTGTTGTCGTTGTTGTTGATGCTGTCGGCGATAACCTGAACATCTATTGTTGACGCCCTATTTATTTTTGAGATATTAGTCATGCTGTACCACCGCACCTATCTTTTATCTTTCATCGTTTATCTTTTATCGTTACACCATTCTACTACATTTAATCGTACTTGTAAATTTCATTTTTCGTCTCTGTCATCGGGTTAGTTGTGAGTCTACTTGGTGTTTAGAATTTAAACATCCCGCCCATACCGAAGGCAACAATGCCGGCTCCTTTTAAGTCCACCGGTTCATTTGCAACAATAATATTCATTTTGAGATCGTGGAAGATTTTCACGTAGCCGGTTAGGTAGGTATTTGTTATGATTTCCACGTCCACCCCTGTTTTGAAGATAAGCCCGATTTCGTCTTGGGTTGAGGAAACGAGGGGGGAGTCGAAAATATACGCCGTGAAGTCTTCATTTACTAGGTATACGGTTAAGTCGGGGACAATAAGCCCCACACCTAGGGCACTGAAAAAGTCAACGTTACCGCTCAAGGGTAGATACCCGTACATGTACCCTTCAAAGTTGGTAAATGTTTCGACGAATAGGAGGTTGTTTGTGGTTCCTGAGGAGTCCGTGGATGTTAGCCGAAGGGTTCCTGAGGAGTAGCGTCCGAAGTCTAGCCCAAACCCTAGAACTCGGTTGAACCGATACTGAACAAAACTCTGCAAGTGCAAACCGGGGGGGATGGGTAGCCCGTTAATGATAAGTGTTTTGGTGCCTGAAATCGGTGTTGACGGTGCGGGGGAGATGGTGGATAGCCCGAACGAGTAGCCGAAAATAATGGCTGGATCGAATGTCCAAACACCTTTTCCGTAGCTGTTATGTGGTATGGCGAGCATCATAAGAAAAATACTAGGAACAAGAATAATCTTTGATGCTGTGGCGTAGATACCCCTTGAGTTACGAACACCAAAACCGCTTATCCCAACACTTTTTGTTTCAAACACAATACCTCAACACTCCATGTAGTCAGATAACTTCTCCATCTTTGCAGACTAAGGCTTGTATCGCCTATGTATCAGTGCTATGGGGATGGCAACAAAAATCGACATAGTTAGAATAATACCCATGTAAACTAAAGGGCTGTTAACTCCGTCGAATGCTAAAGGCAAGGCACCACCGTAGACAAATGGTGTTTTGATGGCAAAAAGAAACGTTAGCAAACCCGCACCCATGGAGGCTAAGGCGAATATGGGCAATACATTACGACGATTGCCTAAGGCGAAATACCCTGCACCTTCATTGATAAACAACATCCCCAGAATGAAGGCATGTTTGCCTAAACGCCTTTCTTGAGCGTTGAAAACCTTGCGAAATATTAGTGTGGATAGGAATACGCCAACAGAGGGCACCAGACTAGCAGCCAAAACTGAGGCTAGCAATAGCTGAGCTTGTGGCGGAAACCCTGTAACTACTGCAACCATAACGACGAACAATAGCCCCATCTTGCTAATCATACCCCCGTAATCTATTCCAACCAAAAGGGAGAGGAGCAAAGCTAGGAACAGTACGCCCCAATACCCTAAATCCATAATGAATAGTCCCTCAAAATAGATAATATACGGCACTAGAGTGGCGTTGAGGGCATAAAGCACAACGGCTGTAACCACTGTGCTCATGAGGGGTACAAGGAACATGGAGTAAAGCTCGTAGGATTGAGACACCACACGGTTTACCGCATAAAACAGAAGAAGGGTTGCATACCCAGCGAAAGCACCGCCAATGAGGAAGCTAGTATGGGAGTCGCCACTGTACGAAATAATTACTGCCATAATAGCAGGAGTCAATGCGTAACGACCTGCTATTGTGTAGCTAAGCAGTACCGCCATGACCGCGACAACTACTTTAAAAGTACTCAAAGCTAATAAAGCAGGGTCAGTACTGAGCCCCATATTAGAAATAAAAGCGAGCATCCAGTTTGGAAGAGCGGGGATAATGGTTATAAAAAGAAAACTGAAGAGCAGTAGGGGGAATATATTTTCCAACGCCCGCGATACTTTGTTGTAAAGCGTAACACTCACGGGGGGATAAAGATCGCAATACCGTACGTCATACTCCATGGCAGTAGAGAACCCAACGATGTGCTCCGACTCATTGTACGCTTTGTCCCAAAAACTTTCCGACAGATTTTTAGACAAAACCTCCCTGCGACTTGCAATGTACACGCTTTTGCCACTGTAATTACGCCTCACCATCTCCTTCCCAGGGATGACAATATTAAGGCTCCCCTTGTCGGGCATGGCTGTGTTGGCGTCGGGCATGGTTGTGTCAGCGTTGGGCATGGCTGTGTCAGCGGCGGGCATGGCCGTGTTGGCGTTGGGCATGGTTGTGTTGGCGTCAAGAGGCTTGCCGCAAAGATGGTGCTTCAGCGTCATACCCCTGTAGAGCAAGGACATATTGAAGTTGTACGTTGCCCACGTATTTGTTGTACGTCCTAGGAGTTCATAGAACTTATCGGCGGAATCGAATGGGTTCTCCTGTGTGGTGCTACAGTCGATGTTAATGTTTATTGCAGCCATGGGTTTACCCTGACTAATGGTGCCACCTGAGGAGTCGTCCATAAGCATGAAGTCGCTGCCTGCAACAGTGGTGTCCGCCCTAGCTTTGCAATCTCCATCATCAACGCTAAATACTGACTGCATGTATCGTTCTGTGTGCTCCATGAGCTCGCCAGCAGGTATGTACGCCACTTCTAAGCTAGATACATGTTGTAGTGCGATATTGGTGTCGGCAACAACGACCACTTTTTGGGCTTGCCCCGTATGGTAATCGGTAATACCCCCTTCGACTAACCCTTCACCGTGGTAGAGCTCGTATCCAGCGAGTATTTCGTTCTCGTGTGCATACTCTTTTAGGTGGTTGAAAGCTTTTAGAACAGGGGAGGACTCAGAAGAGTACGCACCCATGAGAATAATATGCTCCATTACTCCTCCCTTACTGCTTGTCGCTTCCAGCAGTTCGCCTCAGCGATGTACATATTTTTTGCATTGCATAGTGTTGTTTTAGGTTTTGGTTCGTGCTCAACTACAGTGTTTGTGTGGGGGCACTCTTCAGCACCCCCATCCGTGCCACACACAGCCGTGCCACACACAGCCGTGCCCCCAAAAAGGGGGGTTACATGGATTGGCTCAGTTTGCGAACCTCTGCTGCCGTGCTCTGCTTTAACGCCTTGCGTGCAAGGGTTTTGGCATCGGATATGTTTAGGCAGCGTACCCGTTCTTTAATGAATGGTACACGTTTTTTGTTCATGCTGAGCTCAGTTACTCCGAGTCCGATGAGTATTGCTGTTGCATCTTCGTCGGCACCGAGTTCGCCACAGATACCGACCCAAGCACCATGCTTTTTGCCCGCCTCGCACACCATGCTAATGAGGTTGATTACTGCGGGGTGCAGGGGATCTGCCATGCATGATATTTCGGCGTGTCCACGGTCGGCGGCTAGTGTGTATTGTGCTAAGTCGTTTGTTCCTATTGAGAGGAAGTCCACCTCTTTGGCGATAACATGGGCGAGGACAGCAGCAGACGGCACTTCGATCATGGTACCAAACTGCAGGTCGTCGCCGTGTTTGATGGTTGTGAGTAGGTCGTCGTAAACTGCTCTTACGGCACGAACCTCTTCAATATCGGCAATCATCGGCACCATTATCCGCACAGGTCCATGAATAGAGGCGGCGATTAGTGCTCCCAGCTGATCACGCAATATTTGTGGGCGACGTAGTAGTAGTCGTATGCCACGTATGCCCAAGAACGGGTTGTCCTCCTTGGTGGAATACAAGTAGCGGATCGGTTTGTCGCCACCAACATCCAGTAGGCGAGCAACAAGGGGGAGCCCTTTGAGCTGTTTTACAACACTTGAGTAGGCTTCAACTTGTTCTTCGTATGTGGGTGCTGAGGCTAGCCCCATGAAGTACATTTCAGTACGCATGAGTCCTACTCCCATGGCACCACTTTCGAGGAGGTCGGGCACTTCATCTGCACCGGCAATGTTCCCTGCAACTTCCACTTCAACACCGTCCAAGGTTGTTGCTGTTTCGTGTCGTTTGTCCCACGATAGTTCTTGTGCTTTACGTAGTCGTTCTTGTCGTTCTTTGGCGAATACGAGTTCTTCTTCAGTTGGGTTAAGTGTTCCCGTGCCCGATTTGCCGTCGATGATAAACATTTCGCCGTTATCGGCTTTCATGATGCCGTTGTGAGCGTTTGTTATTGCAGGAATTCCTAGTGCCCTTGCTAGGATAAAGCTGTGTGATGTTGTTCCCCCGAGTAGGGTACAGATACCCATTACGCGTTCAGGATCGAGGGTTGCGGCATCGGCGGGTCCGAGCTCTTTGGTTACGAGTATGTAGGGTTCAGCAGGCTCTTGCACCGATTTTTCGTTACCAGTGAGTATGCTTAGGACTTGGTAACCAACGTCGCGAATATCCGCTGCACGCTCAGCAAGCATGGGATCATCGGAAGCAGCTTGCTCGTTGGCACGCCTCTCCATATCGGTATCCCAAGCGTATGCTGCTGTGAACCCTTTGCGTATTTCGGCTACAACGGTGTCGTAAATATCAGGATCGTCGGCAATGTCGAGGTGTGCTTCCATGATTGCGGACTCCCCTCCCGGTAGGTGGTCGAGGCGTTCTTTCTTTGCTAAAATAATGTTTCGTGCTTTACCGATGGCACCAACAAGGGCTGTAATTTCGCCCTCCTCTGTTGAGTTTGCCTTCCCGATGGTGTGTGTGTATTCGATTTTGAGGCGTTCAACCTTGAAAACAGGACCGATTCCGATACCGGGGGCAACACCAACACAGGTAAACGGCTCTGTTGGCTTGTCCAGCTCTACTTCCACCCCATCAGGGGCAAGGTTGTAGCCTCGAGCCCCTCCACTAGTATCGTTAGCGTTGGTATCGTTGTTGTCGGCATCTTCATTGTCTTCATGGTATGGCAGTGGTGTTTCCCCTAGCCCCTCTTTTACGGCAGAGGTGATTTGGTTTTGGGCAGCATTGAAGTCGCCCTCTTCCACCATTACTTCCAGCATATCGCCGTGTTGCAAGCCTATGGCAAGTATTCCGGTCATGGATTTGCCTACAACCCACTTGCTGTCTTTGGTTGCATTGCGAAGCTTGATTACTCCGCCAACTTCTTTTATAACGGTAACAAGGCTTTTGGCAGGTCTTGCATGCATTCCGTTGGGGTTCAATACTCGTACTTCAAAAATATTATTACTCAAAATAAACTCCTAAAAATTAATACTTTGTGTGATGTTTGTGCGTTGGTTAGTCCAAATCTTCTGAGGCGGTGTCGTCAAACATGGATTTCTCTTTAAGTTGTTCCATGTGATTTTTGGAGTGCAGTTTTTTGCCCCCCTTGCGACCGGTTAGTATGTGGTAATCTTCAGAATTCTCCATAATCCTGCGATAATCTTGCGACGACTGTACGAGGTCGCGTTCTAGTTTGTATACTTTTTGTGCTTTTTGGGACTCAGGAGAGGTTTTCTTGGCTTTGCTTGAGGGTAAGGAGGCGACCACACTGCCTATTCGGATGATAACAATCATAACCCCAGCGATGGCGGCAAAGTTTATAATTTGGCTGTATTGTTGATACTCGCCAAACCCGGTGTAGTTGTAGTACACTAGCATGCCCAACACAACAAAAACTAGTAGAAGAAGACCGAAAATAGCGGGTAAGATGCTAAATGTTTTCATAATTATGAATGCTCCAAGTCAAAAAATAGTTCTGTCTAGAATACCCATATATAAACACCGTATGCTTTGCCCGTGGTGTAGCCGAGGCGTGAGCAACAGTAGTAGCCAAACCGTGAAGCAACAGTAGCAACCGAGGCGTGAGCAATAGTATTTGACATGCCACCGGAAATAACTTATACTACCTTAAATAAACTATACTACTTTGGTCGCCCTTTGTCAATTACTTAACTAGCCACACAAAGTACCCACTTTCGTCGCATATCTCTTGCAGGAGCGATACGGTTACCCTATGAACATGAACATGAACATAAACATGAGCATACTCAAGTTGCACCACACCAATCTACACCTTCGTGTGCCTCGACGTTTACGCCCTGCAAAAACAGTGCCCGCAATATTCTCCGCGACACTCCCCCTAGCATTACCCTCAACACTACTCGCAACACTACTAACACTCGCAACACTCATACCCACCACGGCACTGGGCAAAGGTGTACGCCACACACTCAGTGGCACCGCTAGTGCCGATGTTTTCGTCCAAGTTTCGTGGGAGAACCACTGGCGTACAGAGATAAACAACGACGCCGTGTGGGTGTTTTTCAAAGAGCGTCGCGGTACTGCCGACTACCCCCACATCAAAATAAAAAGCGTGGAGTGCTCCGGTCAAACCTCCGACTGTATTGTGGCAGCTAACGGTGCCGGGTTTATCATCGAACCAAAACTCAACTCCATCGGGAGCATTAATCTGCAAGCCCGCGTTACATTCGACCTCCCCTCCAAGACAGTCATACCCGTATCAAACATAACCTCATACGCCATCGAAATGGTTCATATCCCCGAAGGCGAATTCGAAATCGGCGACACCGCTTCCATGGGCACCTTTTTCCGCGGCAACAACATCAACTCCACATACACCGTTACCGACCAACCCATCCTCCTCGGATCACGGGGCAACAAACTCAACTCCAAAAGGGTGCGACTACGACTAGACGGCTTCAACTACCCCTTCCTATGGGACAACACACACGAAACCCTCAACCCCCAATACCCCACAGGGTACGCACCATTCTACATCATGAAGTACGAACTCAACCAACAAGACTACGTCGACTTCCTCAACACACTAACAAGGGCAAACGCTCGCACAAAACTCCCCACAACCTACATGCTATCCCGCACGGGGCAATACGGCTACAATATCCACGAGGGACGCACTGGATTCTACACACTATCCCCAAATATCCCCGTGGGATGGGTGTCATGGATGGACACACTAGCATACCTCGACTGGGCAGGACTCAGACCCATGAGCGAACTCGAATATGAAAAAGCAGCACGAGGATCACGCAAACCTGTGCCTGAAGGGTACCCGTGGGGAACAGCAACAGCAGAAACAATCAGCGGCTCAGTCAGCAACATCGGTGTGGAAACACTCAACGCCGGCGGTAACGCAAACTTCAACAGTGCCATCGGAGCCGTTGTTTCACAAGGAATAAACGAAGAAACCATACGACAAGAATTCCTCGTAAACCGAAGCTCAAGTGGCGTATCATATTATTACGTATTCGAACTCGCCGGAAGCCTCGAAGAACCCGTTATCACACTAGGTACAACCAAAGGACGTGCCTACACTGGCGAACACGGCGACGGAACAATAGAATCAGCACAACACAACGTCGACTCTTGGGGGTACAACGAAAATATCTACTCAGGCTCAAGGGGGTTCCGCGGGGGATCGTTCCTAAGCAATAACACGCAAATAGCTATCTCATACCGTGGCAAAGCAACATACTCCGACAACACCAGAAGACCCACTTACGGAATACGTGGCGTTGTATCCGACCTACAAGACAACACACCACTACTCTTACGCACCAAGAAGAAAAAATAACCAACCCAAAACAATACCAATTTTGCATACATATTTATCAACATTAAAAAGGAGATGTACTGTGTCTTTATCGAACTTGAACGAATTCATTACCCTACTCAAAAAAAACAACGAACTCATGGTGGTGGACACACCTGTTGACGCCAACCTAGAAATTACCGAAATCACCGACCGTGTTTGCAAACACGACGGTCCCGCACTGCTCTTCACCAACGTGAAAAATAGCGAATACCCTGTGCTCATCAACGCACTAGGATCAATCAAACGCATGGAACTTGCACTAGAAGCACCCCTTGACCACGTCTCAAAACGACTCAGCAAACTCATCGACATGCGTCCACCTGAAGGTCCTTGGGGCAAAGTGAAAATGCTACCCATGCTTGCCGAACTCGGTGCCATCTTCCCCAAAAAAGTGAAATCCGCCCCATGCCAACACACCATTATTCGCGGCGATGACATCGATATCACTAAGCTCCCCATACTCAAATGTTGGCCAGATGACGGCGGACGATTCATCACACTGCCCTGCGTTTTCACTGAAGACCCCGTAACAGGCGTAAGCAACTGTGGCATGTACCGCATGCAAGAATTCTCCAAAAATACCACCGGTATGCACTGGCACAAACACCACGGTGGGGCACAACACTTCCAAAAAGCAAAAGAGATGGGGCTCGACAAACTCTACGTATCCGTTGCAATCGGAGCTGAACCTGTGGTTACCTACTCCGCAACGGCACCACTACCCGACGGCATCAACGAAATGCTCCTCGCAGGCTTCCTACGCAACAAACCTGTGGAGGTGGTCAAATCCATCACCAATGATATTTACGTCCCCGCCGAAAGCCAAATCGTTTTGGAAGGGTACGTTGAAATCGGGAGCGAAACCACTGAAGGACCATTTGGCGACCACACAGGGTACTACTCCCTTGCCGACCAATACCCCGTATTCACTATCACCTGTGTAACAATGCGGAAAAACCCTATCTACCAAACAATTGTTGTGGGGAAACCACCCATGGAAGACTCATTTATGGGGCTTGCCACAACCACCATATTCCTCCCACTCATCAAAACACAACTCTCCGAAGTAGTAAACCTGTACGCACCAATGGAAGGCACATTCCACAACATGCTATTCGTCTCCATTGACAAAAAATACCCCATGCAAGCCAAAAAAGTTATGACCTCGATATGGGGGCTCGGACAGCTAATGTTTACCAAAATGATTGTCATAGTGGACGAAAATGTTGATGTTACGAACACCTCTGAAGTACTCTGGCGAATGAGCAACAATGTGGACTGGAAACGCGACACCGTTATCCTCGAAGGACCGCTGGACGCCTTGGATCATAGCTCACCCATGCCACTGTGGGGGGGCAAAATCGGGATCGACGCCACAATTAAGTGGGAGTCTGAAGGGCACACAAGAGCGTGGCCTGACCCCATATCCATGGACGAGAAAACAGCCACCAACGTGGATAAAATATGGGCAAAGATGATGGACGACGGCTTGGGAGCGTTTATTAAATCTGAAAACCGACCCATCTAATCTAACGAAGACTTACACGCAAAAGCGTACACGCGGGCACGGGGAGCCGTGGAGTGAGAGTTCCCAGCGGGGTAACGAATAACACACAACTTCCCGTGTTTGCATAACACACAACCCCGCGTGTTTCACGGCGATGCGTCGGCGTGTGGTACGTCGGTGCGTGGTACGTCGGTGCGTGGTACGTCGGCGTGTCGGTGCGTGGTACGTCGGCGTGTCGGTGCGTGGTACGTCGGCGTTACCCGCAAAACACCTACTCGGGTACCTCTTTATTGTGCTCAGCATAAAGCTGCCCACATGCACCCATAATATCCTGCCCCAAGCTTTTGCGTATGAACACCTTGAACCCTTTATTCATCAGGTATTTTTGGAACGCCAAAATATGCTCGTTATCTGTGGGCTCAAACTCCGATGATCCTGTATTGTAGGGTATCAGATTAATTTTGCAGTTCATGCGGTGTGCAATTTTCGCCAACTCTTTAGCATCCTCCATGGAGTCGTTTACGCCTTTGAGCATGATATACTCCAACGTAACACGCACCCTCTTCCCCCTTGTTATCTCAGCCAGTTTGTTGATGAGTTTTTCCAGTGGGAAAGCCTTGTTGATGGGCATAATTTGCGATCGGACTCTATCGTTGGTGGCGTGCAGGGAAACAGCTAGTGTTGGTGGGAATTCCAGCTCTGTGAGCGTATCTATTTTGCTCACTATTCCGCTTGTGGACACGGTAATTTTTCTGTGCGAAAAATTATACGCCTTGGGGTCGACTAGCACAGTCAGTGCTGTTTTGAGTGCTACAACGTTGTCCAGCGGTTCCCCCATCCCCATGAATACGATGTTGCTGAGTTTGTCAGGTGTGTTTTCCTGTGCAAACTGTTGCAGGCACCTGACCTGCTGAATCATCTCCCCTGCAGTCAGGTTACGCCTTAGCCCCATTTTTGCTGTTTCGCAAAACGTGCAACCCATGCGACACCCCACCTGACAGGACACACATGCTGTAAGTCGACCTTTGTCGGATAGCATGACTGCTTCAACCTGAAGTCCGTCTTCCAGCTCGAATAAAAATTTTGTTGTGCCGTCAATCTTGCTCGTAAGGCGAGATACCTCTTTCAAGGTGGTAAACGTAACCATCCCCTGCAATTTTTCACGCAATGGTAGTGCTAGGTTCGTCATTTCGTCGATGCTACGGGCACCTTTGCTGTGTACCCATTCGTAAAGCTGTCGACCGCGGTACGGTTTCTCCCCCATGGTTGCCATGAGGTCGATCATCTGCCCCACGTCCATGGAGTCGATATAGGTAGGTTTGTCGCCTTGTGTTTGCGTGTTATTTATGCTCATAAATTTTACTCTGTTGCGTATTCGTATTAATTACTGATGTAACGCTTATTTTGTGGCTAGGCTAACCCTTGGAACCGGTTGCGACCTAGTATGTGGTAGGTGATGATTGCTGTGGAGCTCGACAGGTTGAGGGAACGACAGTTGGACGCCATGGGGATACGATACCCTTGGTCGAAAGATTGTATGGCGTCGTACCAGTTTGACGGCAGTCCGTGTGTTTCGTTGCCGAAAACTAGTAGGTGGCTGTTGCTGTGTGGTATTTCGGTGTAGGGTTTTGTTGCGTGGGTGCTGAGGAATGATACTGCGGTTCCGGTCGTGGCGGTTCCGGTCGTGGCGGTTCCGGTCGTGGCGGTTCCGGTCGTGGCGGTTCCGGTCGTGGCGGTTCCGGTCGCGGATATTCCGGTCGGGCTCCAGTACTGTGCTTGAAACTCGTCCATGGTAATGCAACTGTAGTCTACGTATTGCCAGTAGTCCATCCCTGCACGTTTCAGGTATTTGTCGCTCAGCGAGAACCCTAAGTTTCCGACTAGCAGTAGTCGTGCCTGAGTTGCCACTGTTAGGCGAGCAATATTCCCCGTATTTTGCGGGATGCATGGTTCTATTAGGGCTATCGTTATTTTTGGTTCAGGTTTATTGCTGTTACGCCCCATATTTATGTTTGTACCTTGTTCTTTGTGTTGTTGGTCTTGGGTAAGCCATCCCCTTATTTGCCATGTTCGCCATGTTCGTCGGCGTGGTTTTTGAGTGGGATATCCGTTCCCATGCCCCACATGTCTTCAATGTTGTAAAAGAGTCGTTCCTCTTTCCCCATGACGTGCACCATGATGTCCACATAGTCGAGAATTACCCATTTTGTTGTACGGAAGCCGTCCATGTGTGTTGCGGGGTTGCCCCCTTTTTTCATTTCGTCAGCGGTGTATTCTGCTAGGGAGTTCACGTGTGTTTGCGAGTTTCCGGTGCAGAAGATCATGTAATCGGTGAGGGAAGTTATGCTTCGAACATCGATTAGTCTGAGGTTGTCCCCTTTTTTGTCGTCTAGTAATTTTATAATGTGTAACGCCTTCTCTTTTGTGGTCATATTTGTGGTCATATTTGTGGTCATACCTGTGGTCATATTATTGTGGTTCTCCTGCCTAAGCTAACTTTCATTCTCCCGAATTATAACAGATTTCACACCACCTCTGCAATATATTTTACGCACACTGTCAACCATACCCGTGGGCAACATCCCTTCTAGGGGGCGGGGCTCGTTGCTACTGTGGGTATCGACGCCACACTCCCCACGCACCATCGTGCTGGATACATCCACCTCGGGCATCGGCACAACTAAGACGGAATCGTAACCGAACTCCCTACGCAAATCGTCAACCACCTCTGCAATATCCGTACCCTTGCGAGGCACAACAACGAATGTTGCCAAACGAAACAGATCGCCATAACGATACCACGAACGCACCGAAGCCAACGCATCTGCACCACATATAAAATAGAGGTGGTGGTTGGCAGGGTAGCGTTTGCGTAATGCAACAAGGGTGTGGTAGGTGTAGCTCGGCTCAGGGGTGGCGGTGGTTGCGGTGGTTGCAGTGGTTGTGGTTGCGGTGGTTGCGGTGGTTGCAGTGGTGGCGGTGGTTGCGGTGGTTGCGGTGGTTGCGGTTGTGGTTGCGGTGGTTGCAGTGGTTGCAGTGGTTGCGGGGGTTGCGGTGGTTGCGGTGGTTGCGGTGTGAATATCCGCTTCAATGGTGTCCACCTGACAGAAGTCGCCAAATGGCTCAATGGACTTGGCAATAATAGGGAGCCGAATGTTCATGGGGGTCATCCCCCCCTTTTTGCTGTGTGGGGATATGTGGGACGGCACAATTAGGACTTTGTGAAAGAATCGGTTGCCATGGTTGACATGGTTGCCATGGGTTCCACGGATTTGACCAGCATCAGCACCAGCATTAGCATTAGCACCAGCATCAGCACCAGCACCAGCATCAGCACCAGCACCAGCATCAGCACCAGCACCAGCATCAGCATCAGCACCAGCATCAGCATCAGCATCAGCACCAGCATCAGCACCAGCATCAGCATCAGCACCAGCATCAGCACCAGCACCAGCATCAGCACCAGCATCAGCATCAGCATCAGCACCAGCACCAGCATCAGCATCAGCACCAGCATCAGCACCAGCATCAGCACCAGCACCAGCACCAGCACCGCAAGCCCGATTACAGCAAAACAAATCATACACCTTT
>CAMZNJ010000026.1 GCA_947313825.1 uncultured Deferribacteraceae bacterium
GTTTTATCAGGAGAAGGTTCGTGAGATTGTGAAAAAGGATACGGCGATGTTGGTTGTGTTCCTTTTGGACAAGAAGGGGAACCTTCTTAAGTCGTCCAATGAGTCTATTGCGTTGCCGACGCTTACGCCTACACCAGCCACACCAGCCACACCAGTACCTGAGGCACCGCCTACGGCACAGCCCACGGAACAGCCGACGGAACAGCCTACGGAACAGCCTACATCAGCCACGCCAGCACCTACGGAACAGCCCACGGAACAGCCTACGGAACCGCCTACACCAGCCACGCCTGCCGATACGTCGCCGTCTGTTGCCAGCACAACATCTTCATCCGTGAACGGTAGCCTCCTTGATGATCCTGCTTTGGCTGAGGTATCAGAGGTTTTTGGGGTATCGTTTTCGGAAGGGGACATAACCGTTGTGCCTGCAGAGGATCTTGCACCTTCAGTCTCCCCCCTCGCCACAAGTATCATTGATACAAGTATCACGGATACAAGTATCATTGATACAAATACCATTGACACGGACGAGGGCATGGAGGATACTGACAATAATCACGATGATTAACCTTAGATTTGCACCTGCAACGCACGAGCACCAGCACGAGTGCCAGCACGAGTACCAGTACGAGTGCAAGTACCAGTACCAGTACCAGTACAAGTGCAAGTACCAGTACCAGTACAAGTTCCAGAGCGGTGAGTAGTAATGCCTAGATTAAAAGTTTTCGACGATTGCATCAATGAGTTGTCCCGCCTCCCCGGTGTTGGACGCAAAACGGCAACACGCCTAGCCATGCATATTTTACGCCAAGATAACACCTATGCGACTAGGTTGAGCAGTAGCATCCAAGCCCTTAAGGAGCGTACACGGTTTTGCGATCTGTGTGGTGGTCTTGCTGAGTCGGCGCTGTGTGGTGTGTGTTCCGATCCGTATCGTCAGAAGCATACGATTTGTATTGTTGCTGATGCTCAGGATATTCTCGCCATCGAGCAAACAGCACGGTTTCGCGGTGTTTACCATGCTTTGGGTGGAGCTTTGTCCCCCATGGATGGTATTGGTCCCGAAGAGTTGCGTATGGATGAGTTGTTGGATCGCATTAGGGGAACCTTGAGCTCTGCTGAGTCGGCTGAGTCGGCTGAGCCTGCTGAGGATAAGGTTGAGGTTGAGATAATTATCGCCACCAACCATGATATTGAGGGTGATACGACGGCATTGTACTTGCAACGCATACTGCGTGAGTTTGCCCATAACGAGGGTGCAACCATACACATTAGTCGCATTGCGTCGGGGTTGCCGGCGGGTTCTCACATTGAATACGCCGACGAGCTTACCATATTTAAGGCGATGGAGGGTCGGCGACGGGTGTAGGTGCCGCCAGCACACCAGCACACCAGCACACCAGCACACCAACACACCAGCACACCAACACACCAACAACTCGCGAGGAATAATCAATATGTACAACAGGAAAGATGCCTACTACAAGCAAGCGAAGCAGGAGGGTTACCAGTCGCGTGCTGTTTACAAGTTGTTTGACATCAACGCCAAGCACAAAGTTATACGCAAGGGTGATACTGTTTTGGAGGTGGGATCTGCACCGGGTGGCATGACCGAAGGTCTTTTGGAGCTTGTTGGCAGAAAGGGGCACGTTGTTTGCAACGATCTTTTGCCCATGCCGGTTTCGTTTGAGTCTGTGTCCAATTACGATTTTGTTCGGGGCGATATTACTTCCCCATCGGTTAAGTCTAGGATAGAGGGTTTGGGTTATAAGTTTCGGGTGCTTGTGTCTGATGCGGCACCGTCTACTACGGGGATTAAGTCAGCTGACCATGAGCAATCTGTGCACCTTGTCCGCCTAATATCCCGTGTTGCGGTGGATATGTTGGAGGTTGGTGGGAGTATGCTTGTGAAGGTGTTTGAGGGTGGCAGTCGTGGCGAGCTTGTTTCGGAGCTGAAAACTAGCTTCCGTCAGGTGAAGGTTGTGAAGCCGCCGTCGTCGCGTCCTAATTCTGTTGAAATATACCTGCTCTGCACCGATTTAAAAGGTTGAGGACGACTTATTAACCCTAGTGGCAACAATATTGCTGACAGTGTGTTTGTATAAGTGGTTTTCATACCGCTGTGAGGGACTAATGAGTAATAAGCATAAGATTTTACTAGTAGTTATTTTTTCGGCACTGCTTTCCGTATCGTGCACAAATAAAGATACGCCGGCAATTGGCGTCCAAGATGTACGCATTGTTCCCAGTGATGTGTCCATACAACCTGCCATACGATTTGTCAACATGGGTTCCAACAAGGTTTTGCGTACTCCGAGTTTTACCCTTGTGTCTGATGGTGTCAATACTGTGGAGAACCCCATGTCCATGGATCTGTTGGCTCAGATAGTGCCACAGAGCGACGCCAATGATGCCATGCCTATCCAGTGGACAACGTCCGACGAATCCGTTGTGTCTCTGTCCGTTGATCCTGCTGACGGTCATCTTGTTTTCTTGACGGCACTTGCCGAGGGTAGTTCCCTTATTACTGCTGTTTCTGAGAGCGGTTTAACACAATCCGTCAACATTACCGTGGGTCGTTACCCTGTAACCAATATTGCTTGGGATGAGGATCGTTTTTTGGTGTACTCCAGCGTATTTTTGGATGAATTGCGTGGTTATCGTGCTTACGATCTTAGTCGCAACATTACCTTGACTAGCGACACCTCAGGCGTTCTCCCCACCGACATGCGTGTGTCTTACTCCATGAAGTACGCATACGGCAACACTAGTGCAAACAATGATCGCATCTACCTCAATGGTGAAACGGGTGAGCTTCGCATCTATGGCGATACTGCCCTTACGCCGGCGGATATTGCTGTAACGGCGACAACGTTTGATGGTGAGTATTCTGCAACAACAGTGTTGAGTTTCAAGTACCGCCATACGTTCAATTCCCCTGAGTCGTCTACTTATGGCAATATGGGTCAGTGCACCGGTAGTCGCGGTTTTTCTTTGGCATCGTTTGACACCCTTGGTTACCACCAAATATTCAACAATTCTGCTGTTTTGGTTGATAGGTTTGGTGAGCGTCGGGATCTCCCCACCACCTTGAGTATTTCTCGCGATATTGTTGGGGACACAATAGCGTTTTGTGCCAATGATGATGTTATGGAGGAGTTGATTTTCAGGGTTGGTTTGGATACTCATGTTCGTGCGGGTCTCAAGTGGTCAAATACGACGCCAGTCCTTTGGGATGGACTTGATCCCACAGGTGGCAGTGGTAGTTCCGATAATTTTTGGGTTAAATATATCTCTTCGAGCACCAGTCAGCCCCGTGGTTCTTACAACACAACTTACGATATTTCTCAGTACCTTACCATAACGCCAACCCTCACACCAACATACAGCATAGCTTTGGTTTCGGGTGGCGATCCCCAGAGAGTGTCCATCAATCCCAGCACGGGGGTGCTGACTTCATCGTGTGGCGACACGCCGTATTGTGTGGGTGAAAGGGTTCGTGTTACGGTTAGTGCCATGCCCAACTTTGGCGACAACTCATCGGGCACACTCATCTCTTCGCCTCGCGTTGATTCGTTCGAGATGCTTGTTGGTTACTCCATGGTGGAGGGTGAGGATACTTTGTTTGGCAACCTTACTGCCACAACTCTCCCCACGAGTGCCCCTTACAACCATAATGTTTGCAACACAGGTGCGGACTCCATAGCACGATACCCGTTCTTCATCATGGGGGACATGGATATTGACGACGCAACCTTTGGCGTCAACCGAACATACACCGTGGGGGCAAGTGTTCACGTAACCGAACAAAATATGGGCACGGGGAGCGGGAGCATAACAGTATTCTGCTACGACCTAGAAAACGGTGGTGCACCTGAGGGCTCATCCCTTACCCTTGACCTCGGTGCAAACGGGAAACGGGCGGTGGATATCCACACAAGCAAGCCGCGACAAATTAGATGGACGCAAGAGGCATTCCTCTCCTTCGGCTTGTCAAGGCGAGTGGACTCAGATGGCGACGGATATTACGACTACGCAACATACCCCATAAGATTTTTGACAACAACGCCAAACAATGCACGATTCAACATTGTTGCAGGTGCGGTAAGTAGTAGCGATCCCTCCAGCGTGGAAATAGTGGGGAACGAAGTGCGGGTTTACCTCGACAAAACCACCAAAATCGTGAACGTACTAAACAACGACGGCAGTGTTAAGGTGGACGCCAACGGCAACCCCATTACTGAAGAGGTTGTGAAGTACGTACCCACGGGGGCAGGGGGAGAGGTAAGGCTCAGCTTCATGGACAGTAGCGGGGCGATGGACAACGCCACCGTATTCCTCGGCAGGCTCGAAACGGAAAAGGAGGTTTCTGAGGGGAAAATCGACTCAGTAACCTACGACAGTGCCTGCTCGCCAAACACAACCATACACTTCGTCGCATTAGAGGTTGACCCCGCATACACACACTATGTTCGTGTGTTGAATACTCCTCAAGGGGCGTTCGAATTCCACGAGAGCACTGCCAGCACCGGAAGGGTTACGGGGTGCAGTGAAGGGGGGAAAACAGAAGTCAATGTCCTACTTGGACTAGATATGGCAACATGGCTCATCACTGACACCAAGGTGCGATGGGCAGGGGAGCACTACATAAGCAGCATAGTGAGGCGTGGTAGTGTGGAGAGGCGTCATTACCTGAAAAGCCAGGTTGTAAACTTCGACGTTGCAGGGAACAACAAAGGACCAGTCGACGTTTCAGGGGGTTCACTAGTCTACAAACTAGAAAGTGTCATGAATTACTACTCCGCCATGGAGGTCAGTGCAGGCACATCAGGGGTAAGGGTTGAAGCATACTGCAGAGAGGATGGTGCCGTTGGCGATTGCGATGTGAATATTGGTTCGGACGAAAATTATCGTCAGGGCGTTGTGGTTATTCCAGAAGCAACAGTATCGTTCAAACCGATGGTGGCAGAGGTATCCGCTCAGGTCAACTTGGACGGACAACTCAGACAACCAACAACATACGTGCTCTACAATTACAAGCTAGAGGTGTCAACCGATAGCGACTCAAGTATTAGCGACGCAACAGTGGTTCCCGGTTTGTACACCAACCTATGTGCCAACTTGGGAGAGGGCACAATGGCAGTGTTCACAGGGGTGCCAGAGGAGTTCGCGTCGGCGATTACGGACAACGCGAACAGCCTAGTAGGGGTAGTGCGAAGGGAAAGTTATACGGGGAGAGCTAGCGGCGACATTGTGGCGTTCTGCTATGCACCGAGGAGTGCCATACGTGGGAACGTGTTGGAGATTAAGGGGAACATGAATGTTAAAGCCAACACGGGTGCACCAACTCAGGTAACGTTGGCGAAGGTGCGGATACCCTAGGCGTGAGCTGTGAGCTGTGTGGCGTGTGCACGTGTGTGGCGTGTGCCGTGCGAGCTGTGTGGCGTGTGAGCTGTGTGGCGTGCGAGCTGTGTGGCGTGTGGCGTGCGAGAGCCCTCAGGCAAGGTCATGGAGGCTGATTCTGTCCCCCCGTTTCAGTGGTTTGTTTGTTTTGCGTCCGAGTATGTTTTGGTAGTGTTTGGGGTGCAGAGATAGTCCCGGTCTTACGATTGCCGTGTTTTGTGTTGTGATTGCTCCCCCCTTGGGTACGTCTTGTGCGATGTACACCGATCTTCCCCCTGTTTGTGCTGCTTCTCTTCCGTTCCATTGGTAGTCATTATTTTGGTAGTCGCTATTTTCTTGGTAATTTTGTGTTTCAGGCTCAGCCATGGTTTTGCGTACGTTTCTGATTGCGTCAATGGTAATTTTGAGTTCGTTTGGATCCAGTGAAAATTGTGAATCGGCTGTTTGCATTGATCTGTGGAGTATTACATGTTTTTCGATAACCACTGCACCGAGTGTTGTTGCCACCATTGGTGCGATGACGAGTTGTTGTTTGTCGGTGCTGTATGAGTGGTCGGAGAGCCCTACAGGTGTGCGGAACTGTTGTTGTAGTTGCGTAATGTGGTTGAGTTGTAGTGTTTCGGGTGTTGCGGGGTAAGCGGAGGTGCATTTCATCAGTATGATCTGGTGGTTGCCGGCTTTGTGGCAGATATTGATGGCACGTTGAATATCTTCTTTGTTGGCGATACCGGTTGAGATGAGTATGGGTTTGCCTGTTTCGGCAACTTGTTTGATAAGTGGTAGGTGTCTGATTTCGTACGAGGCGATTTTGTATGCGATTGCGTTGAGTGATTGTAGCAGTTCGACTCCTTGTTGGTCGAATGGTGTTGAGAATATGTGTAGGTTGAGGTCTTTGGCGGCGTTGAATAGTGTTTGGTGCCATTCCCACGGCATTTCGTTTTCTTTGAATAGTTGGTAGTAGGTTTTGCCGTCCCACGTGGAGTTTTGTGCAATGATGAAGTCGTTGTTGTCCACGTTGAGGGTTAGCGATTCGGCTTTGTATGTTTGTAGTTTGATTGCTTGTGCCCCAGCGTTTTTGATTTCACGCATGGTGTTGAGGGCGATGTCGATGGATTGTTGGTGGTTGACGGATAGTTCTCCGATGAAGTAGACGTCGTGGTTTGATCCTATGGGGGTATTGCCGATTTTGATGCTGTTGTTTAGTTGTTGTGCATCAGGGTATTGTTGTGTCATGGCATTACCCCCACGGTTAGGATGTTGGTTCTATTTTTTATTTTTGTTATCGAACCCGAGTAGGTTTGTGATAATGTCGTTAGTGGTTTGTTCGGGTAGTGGTATGTACCCTAGTTTTAGTAGGTAGTCGTCGCCATTTTCGAAGCTCCATTTAAAGAACGAGGCGATATTTTTGGCATCGGGAGAGTTGGAGTTGATGACAGCGTAAGTTGGTGTTACGATTGGCCAAGTGTTGTCCCCAGGTAGGTTAACGAGTGAGGCTTGGTAGCCGTTAGCTTTGTCCCAGTTAGCGTTGGAGGCAGCGGCAGTGATGGTTTTTTTGTTAGCTTTGACCTTGTGTCCGTTTAGGTTGATGATTTGTGGTATGTCCATTTTGGATAGTTCGGCGAAAGAGAGTTCGACGTATCCGATGCTGTTGCGGATTTTTTTAACTTGTGCGTTAACGCCTTCGTTCCCTTTAGCACCGACGCCCACAGGCCACGGTATGACTTTGTCTTTGCCGTATTTGTTTTTCCATAGTGATGATGTTGATGAGAGGTAGTCTGTGAAGGCGTAAGTTGTTCCTGAGCCGTCGGATCGGTGTATAACGACGATTGTTGCATCGGGTAGCTTTAGGTTTGGGTTTAGGCTTGTGATGCTTTTGTCTTTCCAGTTGGTGATTTGTCCTGCATAAATGCGTGCGATGATGTCGCCGTTGAGGACGAGTTTGTTGCCGTCAACGCCTACAATGTTGGCTACAATGACGATTGCACCGGTGAGAGTGGGGAACTGTACGAATTTATGTTTTTGCAGTTCGTCGTTATTGAGGGGAGCGTCAGTGCCTGCAAAGGATACTTCCCCTGAGATGATGGCGTTGATGCCAGCACTTGATCCGATGGATTGGTAGTTGATTGTGTTTTTGGTTTCTTTTTTGTAGTAGTATGCCCAAGTGGAGTAAGCGGGGTATGCGAAGCTTGCACCGGCACCGTTGATGGTGTGTTTTTTCTCTGCGGCTGTTGCTGTTGTTGTGCCTAGGGTTAGTGTGAGTAGTGTTGCGGTAATGAGTAGCACGGGAATTAGTAGTAGTCGTGTATTTATGGCGGTGAATATTTTCGTTGTGGTCATCTTTAGTCCTCCGACGTATAAGAAATAGTTATAAATACTAGCCTTAACTGCTTAACTGTGCATTTGCTCCTCTTATTTTGTTAGTAATTTCACGATTAAGTTAGGTGATAATATTCGGTTTGTCAAGTATTAAAAATTTCGTGTTTGCTGTTTTTTGTTAGGGTTTGTGTTTGCGTTGGGTGTTAGGGTAACGTTGTGCGGTTCTAGTATGTCTGCAAGGGTTGTGATTAGTTTGGGTGAGATGTTGACTTTTTGTGTTAGGGTTTGTGTTGCGAGTAGGGCTTTGGGTTGTTTGTTGTTGGGAATATCTTTTGCCACCCTTAGGAGTACCTTGGTGCGTCCTTTGTTGTTTGCGAGTAGGTTGTTTATTTCGTTGAGTGTATTTTTTAGTTTTAGTTCGTTATTTTGGCTGATGTTGATTGTAAGTGTGAGGTGTCGAGTGTTTTGTATGATACCTTCTTGGAGTGGGTAGATTGCGTTGGGTTTGAGTGTTGGCAGGTCGTCGTTGGTTGATACTTCGCCGTTGATGAAGATTAGTGTGTCCATGACCATGAGTTGTTCGACAGCTTGGAATAGTCCGGGGAATATGGGCATGGTGAGTTCTGTTGCCACGTCTTCGATTTTGATAATTGCCATCGGTTTTTTGTCTTTGCGAGTGAAAGTATTTTTGACTTCAGTGATGATTCCGGCGATGCCCACGTGTGTGCCCACGTTGATGTTTCCCAGTTGTTTTATGGGTGTTGCCACTTTGTCGAGTATTGGTAGGTATTCGCCTAGTGGGTGTCCTGTGAGGTAGATGCCGAGGGACTCTTTTTCTTTGAGGAGCAGTTCGATGCGTGAGAATTCCACGTCGTCGCCGTAGTTGAAGTGGTCGATGAAGCCTCGTGTTTGTTCGTTGTTGTCGTTGTTGAGGTTGTTGTCGCTGTTGTCGTCGTCCATTGCAAACAGCATATCGAGGCTGCTTCCGAGGTTTTTCAGGTTGTTGTTTCGTCCTTGTGCTTCTTTCATAGCGTCGGGCAGGGCATTCAGCAGTTGTTTACGTTTTTTCCCTGTCCAGTCAAAGCTCCCTGCCTTGATGAGTGATTCCACCCCTTTTTTGTTAACTTTTTTGTTATCGATGCGATTGAGGAAGTCCATGAATGATGTGAAGTCGCCGTTTTCGTTACGTTCGTTCTCGATATTGGTTACGGAGTCCATACCGATGCCTTTTATTCCGGCGAGTCCGAAAACGATGTTGCCATTTAGAGCGGAGAACTGTGCTTGTGATTTGTTAACGTTTGGTGGTAGAACATTGATGCCCATGGGTTTGCAGGCGGCGATGAAGTATGCGATACGGTCGCTGTTGTTGATGGCGACGCTGAGTAGTGCGGTCATGTATTCGACGCTGTAGTTTGCTTTGAGGTATGCTGTTTGGTATGCGATGATACCGTATGCGGCTGAGTGTGATTTGTTGAATCCGTATTCGGCAAATTTTTCCATGAGGTCGAATATTTCGTTTGAGAGTTGCGGATCGAAACCGAGTTTGATTGCACCGTCAATATTGAGTTCGCTGTTGCCATGGATAAACATTTCGCGTTGTTTTGCCATCTCTTCGGCTTTTTTCTTACCCATGGCACGACGCAAGAGGTCGGCGGCACCGAGTGAGTACCCTGCGAGTCGTTGTGCCACTTGCATGACCTGTTCTTGGTAGACGATGATGCCGTAAGTTTCTTCTAGGAATTCTTTGAGTTCGGGTAAGTAGTAGGTTGCTTCTTCCTGTCCGTGTTTGCGTCGAACGTAACTGTCGAGCATACCCGAGCCGATGGGACCGGGTCGGTAGAGTGCGACAACAGCGACAATGTCGTTAATGTGTGTGGGTTTGAGTTTGCGTAGTAGTTGACGCATCCCTTCGCTTTCCAGTTGGAATACGCCACTAGTGTCGCCTTTGGTCATGAGGTCGTAAGTTTTTTTGTCGTCGAAAGGTATGTTTGCGATGTTGAAGTTTGGAGTGTGTTTTTGTATGAGTTTGGCTGCAACGTCGATATTAGTGAGGTTTGCTAGTCCTAGGAAGTCGAATTTGATGAGTCCGATGGATTCGGCGGTATCTTTTTCGTATTGCGAGGCTGCCATGTCGGCGAGTATGTTGGAGCTAGAGGCTGACGAGCGTATTTTGGTGAGTGGGCAGTATTCGACTAGTGGTTTGTCGGCGATGAGTACTCCGGCGGCGTGTGTGCCTGCTTGTCGGAAGAGTCCTTCGAGTTTGAGCGAGTGTTTGAGTAGTTCGTCGCCATGTTCTTCGGCTAAGAAGTCGTCTTCGAGGTTGGGCACGTCTTCGAGGGCACGCACAAGGGTCATTCCGGGTGCGACGGGGATTTTTTTGCTTAGTTTGTTGACCACGGGTAGGGGGACATCCAGTACACGACCGACGTCGCGAATGATACCTTTGGCGAGTAGTTTGGAGAAGGTAACAATTTGGGTAACATTTTCGTTGCCGTACTTGTTGTAAACGTATTGAATGACGCGGTCTCGTCCTTCAATGCAGAAGTCGATATCGAAGTCGGGCATTGATGTTCGTTCAGGGTTTAGGAACCGTTCGAATAGTAGTCCAAATTTGATGGGGTCGACCTCTGTAATGCCCATGGAGTAAGCGATGAGCGAGCCTGCTCCCGATCCTCGACCGGGTCCAACAACAACGCCGTTCTCTTTCGACCATTTAACGAAATCCCACACAATGAGGAAGTAGCCGACGAACCCTTTGTCGCGGATGATATCTGCTTCAAATTTGAGTCGATCGCGGTATTTTTGGTGTATTTCGGGTGGGATATTGTCGTTGGAGAAGATATTTTCCAGTCCTTGCGTTGCTACTTGTAGGAAGAAGTCTTCTTGTGAGGAGTTATCGGGTGTGGGGAATGCGGGTAGGTGTAGGTTGCCGAATGTGAAGTCGACGGTGCATCGTTGTGCAATGGCGATGGTGTTTTCCAGAGCTTGAGGGTGTGTTGAGCCGAAGCTGTTGTACATCTCTTGTGGTGATTTCACGTAGAGTTCGGTGCTGTGGGCTTCCATCTTGTTTGGGTCGTTGATTTTCGAGCCGGTTTGTATGCATACGAGTACGTTGTGTGAGTCGTGGTCGTCTTTGTCGAGGAAGTGGGCGTCGTTTGTTGCGACGAGTGGTATTCCTGTTTCTTGTGAGATACGCACTATTTGTTCGTTGACTTCGTATTGTTCGGGAATACCGTTGTCTTGCATTTCGAGGAAGTAGTTTCCGTCGCCGAGTATTTCGTTGAAGTCTTTGGCACATTGTAGGGCAGCGTCGTAGTTGTTGTTGAGTAGGTGTTGCGGTACTTCGCCTCCTAGGCAGCCTGAGAGTCCGATGAGTCCTTTGGCGTGTTGTTTGAGTACTTCGCGATCGATTCGCGGTTTGTAGTAAAACCCTTCGAGTTGAGCGATGGTTGCGAGTTTTTGTAGGTTGATGAGTCCGTCGCTGTTTTCGGCAAGTAGTCCCATGTGGTAGGAGTGTTTTTCGCCTCTGAGGTAGTTGGTTTTAGTTCTGCTGTCGGGGGAGATGTACACTTCGCAACCGATAATGGGTTTGATGCCGGCGTTTTTCATGGTTTTGTAGAAGTCGATTACGCCGTACATTGTGCCGTGGTCGGTGATGGCACAGGCTTCCATCCCCATTTCGTTGAGTCGTTTGGCGAGTTTTTTGATGTTGATGGCACCGTCGAGGAATGAGTATTGCGTGTGTAGGTGTAGGTGCACAAATTTGGTTTGGATGTTGGTGTCCAGTGTTTTGCTATGGTTAGTGTTGGGCATGGTTTGTTGTTCCGTGTTGTTGCGTTATGGTTGCGTTATGGTTGCGTTATGTTTGTTGTTTAGTGTTTGTTGGTTGTGTCTTTTGGTATTGGGTAGTCGTCTTCTTTGGCACGTTTTTTGATGGATTTGATAATTTTTTCACGACGTGATGGTTCGAGTCGTTGTAGGAATAGTATTCCGTCGAGGTGGTCGTGTTCGTGTTGTAGTATTCGTGCTAGGAATCCGTTTGCGTATACGGTGAAGGTTTTGCCTTGGAGGTTTTGTGCGGTGATGCTAACGTATTCGGGTCGCATAACGTGTCCCCATTCTCCGGGGATGGAGAGGCACCCTTCTTCGAGTAGAATGTTTTCGGGTTGTTTGAGGTGGTTGTGTTTTTGTTGTTCGCAAGGGTAGCAGTGTTCGTCGTCGGTTGGGAGTTTGGGGTTGTGTTGGAAGAATTCGTCGCAGGAGGACACTGTGATGACGGGGTTGATGTAGTGTTTGATGTCTTTGCGTTCGCCACTTTCGCACGTGATGAATAGCCGAACGGGGGATCCGACTTGAATGGCGGCTAATCCGGCACCGTTGTGGTGTTGGACAGTGTCTTCCATGTTTCGTGCTAGTGTGATAATGTCGTTGTTGATGTGTGTGATGGTTTCAGATTTTTGTCTGAGCAGTGGGTCGGGGTAGTAGATGATAGGCAGAACCATGTTGTTTTCCTCGCATGTAGTATGTTGTATGCGGTATGTTTTGGTATTTGTTTAGAGTTCTAGTTCGTACAGGGTTAGGTATGATTTCATTGCGTTGTGGAATTTGTCTCTTACTTTGGAGGAGTGTATCTGTTTGGCGAGGTTGTTTGCGAATCGCAGTTCCATGTCCAGTGGTTTTCGTCGGGTAATGTTTTCGGATTCGGCGTAGGTTGGTTGTTGTGAGGTTTCGGGTAGTGCTGGCAGGTATACGAGTTTGAGTTGTTTGATATCGGGGTAGAATTTTTTTGCACGTTGAATGAGGTCTTTTTCGAGGTACGGTAGTTCGGAGATGAGGTATTGGTGTCGCACGCCTATGAATAGGGTACAGTTGTCGTATCGGTAGGCGAAGGTGTCTTTGGTGAGTGTTGCACCGGCGACACGGTTCCACATATTCCATAGGGAGAGGGTTTGTTTGCACCATGTGTCTTCACTAAGGATATCGGATACGCGTGTCATGTTTCCCATTGTTTAGTTGTTCTCCTGAGGTGTGTGTTGCGGTTTATGCTTTAGTAGCCGCTAATGGTTCCTTTTGAGTTATTTTGTTCGTTGTGTTCGTCGTCATTGTTTTGGTTGTGTTCGTGATTATCCACAGCTGTTTGCATCTCTAGGAGTAGTTCGTCAACACCTTGGCGTGTCATGGATGATATGCAGAACACTTTTTTGCCGAGTTTTGCCATGTGGGTTTTGAAGCGTTCCAGTTCCTCGCTGTGAGCGGCTTCCACTTTGGTAGCAACGATAATCTCTTGTTTGTGGAGTACGTTAAAGGTTTCGGAGTCTTTGGTGTCGGCAAAGTTTTGTATAAATTCTGATGCTTGTGTTGGTGTTTCGGCGTTGTCGGTGTTGTCAGTGTTGTCGGTTGCGTCAGGGTTGTCGGTGTTGTCGGCGTTGTCGGCGTTGTCAGTCATGATTGCCGTGGGTTTGGATTTTGCTTCTTGGTAGAGCTCCAGTTCTTTTCGGATGAGGTTGTAGCGGTCGATCATGGAGAGTGATGTCATGAGGGCGAGTTCGGGTGTTTGGTCGCCGTCTTCGCCGTCGTAACCGCCGTCTTCGTCAACGTGAACAGAGGCGTCGATGAAGTGTGTGAGAACTTTGGTGCGTTCGATATGTTTGAGGAATCGTTGTCCGAGTCCAACACCTTTGTGTGCCCCTTCGATGAGTCCGGGCATATCGGCGATGACGTAAGGTTGTCCGTAAACGGATTTGATAACGCCGAGGTTGGGTGTGAGGGTTGTGAATGGGTAGTCGGCAACTTTTGGGTTGGCGGCGGATATGGTTTTGATGAACGTGGATTTCCCGGCATTGGGCATACCGATGACACCGACGTCGGCGATGATTTTGAGGTTCAGTTCGATTTCGAGTGTGGTTCCGGGGGTGCCGTTTTCCGCCTGTTTTGGGGCACGATTCGACGATGACGTGAAGGATTTGTTGCCACGACCACCTTCTCCCCCTTTGAGGATAACATACTTACGACCCTCTTCGGTAATATCCGCAATAATTTTGCCACTTTTGGCGTCAACTAAGGAGGTGCCTAGGGGTAAGTCGATGAGTAGGTCGTTGCCGTTCCCGCCGGCTTTGTCTTTGCTTTGTCCGTTGTATCCGTTGGCGGCTTTGTATCGTCGGTTGATGCGAAAGTCCATGAGGGTGTGTTTGTTGGTTACGCCTCGAACGACGATGTTCCCGCCGTTTCCGCCGTTCCCACCGCTTGGTCCACCGAACGGCACAAACTTCTCTTTCCTAAAGGCAACACAGCCGTTCCCGCCATCACCTGAGATAAGTGTTACCTTGGCAACATCAATAAATTTCATATAAATAGTCCTATTTTTAGCATTAGTTTTATTACGACCATTGTAGCACTAATATTGAATTTAGGCAAAAGGCAAAAACAAGAAAGGTAACGGTGTGGTTGAGTTGCGATTCGGGGTTTTACCTAAACTGCTCAATGCCTGTTGATGGGGATTTGTAGGCATTCATTTCGGTAACGATTCCGAAAGTTCCGAAACAGATGAGGATAAACACAACAGCGTAAATAAAGAGGAAAGTGAAGTTTCGTTCCCGTCTGAACATTTTGCGGAAGAAGCCGACCATGAGGGCAAAGCTAATGAGCAGAGCGATTAGGATGGGGTTGCTGAAGGGGTCGCTAATGGTGCGAACGCTGTAGAGGAAGTGTGTTTCGCCATCGTCTTCAAAGTATATTCGGTATGTGCCCGTGGTTTTTGCCGTAAAGAGGAGTCTGTCTGTGGTGGTGGCGTTAGGGTTGTTGGGTGCTGTGGGGGTGGAGATGCGGAACCGAATACCGTTCGAACCTGCCATGTTGTCGCCAATGTTGTCGCCAATGTTGCGTGTGTTTGCGGTATTTGCGGTATTTGCGGCACCAACAGGGGGGTAAACCACGTAATGGTGTGTTGTTGGTGTGTTTGTGGTGTCAGAGTTGTTGTGTTGGAAAGAGATGCGAACGGTAACTTGGTTCTTTTTGCCAACAAAGTATGTGGGGGTTGTCTCCACTTTGTAAATACGACTGGTGCTGCCTTCTAGGGGGATATCCACGTTAGTTTTTGTGTATAAGAATAGGTTCCATGAGCCAACAACAGCAATGGCGACTAACGGTAGGAGGATGCTGGGGCGTAGAAACCATGGTGTAGGGATAGGGGTTTCGCTGGTGTTATTGCTGGTGTTATTGCTGGTGTTTCGGTGTTTGTTTCGACGTGCAAAGGGTTTGCTTTCCATGGTAACGCCTCACTTAGTTGGAACCGTGGTCAGTATGTTTTGGTTCGTTGTTGCTATTTTTGCGGTTATGTTTTTGTTTGCGTCGGTCTTGTTTAATTTGTTGTCGTTGTTGTTGTGGTATTTCGGGTTCTTCATCGGGATCATCGTCGAGCATGCGGTATTTTGGTCCTTCAACATCTTCAAACCACCCTCCTTTGATGGCTTTGATGAATAGAAACAGTGCGAAGCCTCCCATTACTAGGGATACGGGCATGAGCATGAATAGTGATGTTATCATATGTCAACCTCAGGGGTTTGCGTGTTTGTTTTGTTTTGCGTAGTGGTGGTGTGTGTTTTTACGATTGGTGTTTGTTTTGGTTTGCATCTAGTTTGTGGTTTTTGAGTCTTAGTATTCTTAATGAGTTGCCCGCCACAAATGATGACGAGAGGGTCATGGCTATTACGGACACAATGGGGTGCAGTACTCCCATCATTGCTAGTGGTATTGCGAGTATGTTGTAGATGAATGCCCAGAATATGTTTTGTTTGATGATTCTATCAGTTTTTTTTGAAAGTTTTAAGTAGAATATGAGGTTTTCCCAGTGATTTCTGCCAAGTATGACCTGAGCAGCAACTTTTGAGATATCTGCTCCCCCTTGCGGTGCGAAGGAGATGTCTGCTTCAGCGATTGCGGGTGCGTCGTTGATGCCGTCGCCAATCATTGCGATGATGTTGTTGTTTCGTTGTTGAAGTTGTTGTATGAGTTGTGCTTTCCCTTGTGGCGTAACGTCGCCGTGTATTTCGTTGATACCCACTGTTTTGGCGATGGCGTTGGCTGTTGTTGCGTTGTCTCCTGTTGCCATTATTGTGTTGATGCCTGTTTTCGAGCCGATGTTCATTGTGTTGAGCATGTGGATGGCATTTTTGGCGTGTGGGTGTATCTGGTCGTTGAGCACAAATACGGCGACGATGGTGCCTTGTGGCACGATGTTGCTGTCGGTGTTGCTGTCGGTGTTGCTGTCAGTGTTGCTGTCGGTTTGGAGCATGTAAAACACGGTGTTGCCTTGTAGTCGTTCGTCAGCGATTTCGTTTTGCAGGTTGTTCCAATGTTGTTGGGTTATGTTGTGTGGAATGTTGCTTTGTGGGTTGGTGAAGTTTTCGTTTCCGATGCGAAAGAGTGTTCCTTGGTATACCCCTTCGACCCCTGTTCCGGTGTGTATTTTGCAGTTGCTTACGGGAACAATGGTGAAGTTGTAGTCGTTGTTGTTGGTATCGCTGGTATCGTTGGCACTGTGTTCAAACGCTTTTGCGAATGGGTGTTTGCTCCTTGCTTGGATGGAGGCACAGATGCTGATTACTCGTTCGGTTTCGTTGTTGAAGTTGTTAAAGTTGTTGTTTGTGTAGGTGTGATCGTTGTTTTTTGTTGTGAGTGTGATTACTCGTTTTAGTACGGGGTATCCCCTTGTGATGGTGCCTGTTTTGTCGATGAAGATGGTACTAATTTTGTGTGCGAGTGGTAGTTTGTCCATCTCTTTGATGATAATCCCTTGGCTGATTCCGCGACTAGAGGCACACGACATGGCGATGGGTATGGCGATGCCCATGGCACAGGGGCATGCGATGAGTAGTGTTGCCATGAATGCTTCGACGCCGAACATGTAGCCATGGTTGAGTAGTATTGCGTGTAGTGGTATGTTTGCGAAAGCGAGGATTAGGGTTGTTGGCACGAAATATTGCAGTGCTTTGTCTAGGGTGGTTTGCAGCTGTGTACGATTCTCTTGTGCGGCTTCTACAACGGCGATGATGTTTGCCAGAGCGGTGTTTGCGAATAGTTCGGTTGCTTCCACAAGGATGTTGCCGAATCCGTTGATGCTCCCGACGCGTACTTCACTCCCTTTGTATTTTGCGATGAGGTTGGGTTCCCCTGTGAGGAAGCTTTCGTTGACTTCCGTTTCCCCCCATACAATTAGTCCGTCCACGGGTATTTTCTCACCGCTACGCACAAATACGGTGTTGCCGATGGCGATGTTGTTAAGTGGTACAACGCGATGTGGGTGTTCGGTGTTGTGCTCAGTGTTGTGCTCAGTGTTGTGCTCAGTGTTGTGCTCAGTGTTGTGCTCAGTGTTGTGCTCAGTGTTGTGCTCAGTGTTGTGCTCAGTGTTGCCACCGTAATCGTAATCGTAATCGTCGGACACAAGTCTAGCGTGTTGTGGTATTAGTTCGCTGACCTGTTCCAGCTGTTCCAGAGCTTTGTTTTTGGAGTACAGCTCAACAATTCGACCTAACAGCACAAAGGTAACAATCATGGCAGTTGTTTCGAGGTACTGCTCTCTGTTGTTGATGAGGGCGTAAATGCTGTGTAGGTAAGCACTGCCAGCACCGAACGCAATGAGGACGTCCATGTTGAACTGCAAACGACGCAATCCACGCCAACCGCGGGAGAAAAACGGTGCCGCACTGTAGAATATAATGGGGGTGGTGAGGAGAATGCCCACGGTTTTCATAACAAGCTTGGTGCCGGCATCCATGCTCCCCGTGAAGGAGTCGGAGTAGAGGGCAATGGTAACAATCATCACCTGCATGCTGAGGAATGCACTAATACCAAAACGGATAAGGAGCTGTTTCATCTCGCTCTGACGACTAGTGCGGGCTTGAGAGCTGTCAAACGGTCGCGGGAGGTATCCAAGGCTCAGGAAGGCGTTGAGGGCTTCTTGCAAGGTGTTGTTGCCACGGGTGGGGTGGGCATTGGCGTCTGTGTTAGCGTCTGTGCCTGTATTGGCGTCTGTGCCTGTGTTGGAGTCTGTGCCTGTGTTGGCGTCTGTGCCTGTGTTGGCGTCGCCGTCATAATCGTGCCACCTGAGGCGACATTTGTGGTTGGAATAATTAATATGCACGTTGTCAACACCATGGGTGCGGGCAACATAATGCTCCAAAAGCCACACACACGACGGACAACGAACACCTTCAATGTACAGGGTAATCTCGTGGGAGTTCTCCTTGCTGACAACAAACTCTTCGAAAGCCTCAACATCCACCTGACTCGGCAGGGTCAGTAATCCGTGGTCGTCCTCCCCAAAATCCCTATCTTGGTAGTATTTCATTAGGTTGGTGTTGTTGATGATGTTGTAAATGTTGAGGCAACCGGAACAGCAGAATATGGCTGTTTCCATGTTGCAAGCTTCGTTAGCGTTGTGGGCACTGCCCGTGTTGCCCGTGTTGCCCGTGTTGCCCGTTGTGCCCGTTGTGCTAGGATCGGGGTACACGGCACGTTTGGGATTAACGTACGCTTGGCAGTGGGTACAGCGTTGATGGGTGTTCCCCTTGGTGGCACTTTTTTTTCTCAAAAAAGCACTCCCCGCAAAAAGTACACACCTGTGGCAAGTAGCAGTAAGGGTGCGACAAACTGTAGTCGGCTAAAGAGTGCGGTGTTGAGCAAGCCCCCTGCTGAGCCTGCCAGTACTAGGCTAACAGTTGTTCCTAGGGCGAACGCACCTGCAAACCCTGCTCCCATTAAGTAAGCTGTGCCGACATTTGTGGCGTACAAGCCTGCGTAAGTGGCTGCTGTGAGGTATGCTGTGTAGCTCATTCCGCAGGGTATGAGTCCGTAAAGTAGCCCCACACTTACCATAACGGTGCGTGGGTGTACCCCTTGGAGTTTGGACATTGCGTTCCCTAGTGCACGTTCAAGTGCGTTGATGCGAAAGAGTCGTGGTAGTGTGAGTTGTAAGAGAGCCATGGAGATGAGGAAGATTGCGAGTAGTGGTTTGGTGTATTCGCGTAAGGGCACCGATTGGAGCACGCTGAACGATAAAAAAGACAGTGTGGCAAGGAGTGCACCGAGGAGTGCGTACGAGATGATGCGGAAGATGTGTAGTGTGAGCATGTTCCCCATACCGCTACGGGTACTGAAACTGCCACCAAGGCGACCGAGGTAAGCGTTGAGTGTGCCACACATGAGTATGCAATGGGAGAAGCTAGATACAACACCGAGGGACAGTGCGATGGTCAGCACCATCCACGGTTGGTCGATGTACGAGGCGATGTTGTCAACCGGTGGGGGTGTGTGTTTCATGTTTATCATTCTCCAGTTTAGTGTTTTTGCGTGTATCTCGTGTTAGTAGGCGTGCTGAGGGATTGGGCTAGGCGATAGATGCTTCGGAAACATAAATGCTTAGGACAATTCCGCCCATGGTGATGGCAAATACGACTAGGAAGACGGTGGTGAAGAGTGCGATAATTGCCCAAGGTTTGCGTTCGAGGTAGTTAAATTTAAGGGATGAAAATATTTTTAGTTTGTTCATGGGTATATTCCTTGGTTTTGATGGCGTACGTGGTGAAAGTTACTTTGGAGTAGTGTCGGTATACGGATGGTGGTATGCGAAGCTCAAAGGGGAATAGGGCGATACTGCCGGCGGGCACCATGTAAACAGGGGACTGAATATTGATGTCGTCAAGTGGTGTGCGTACGATGAGGTAGAATGATTCGTCTGAGTCGCGTTTGTTTTCTATGGAGATGCGGTAGTTGTTGACGAGAATGTCGCCGTCGTAGTAGGAGAAGTCGGCATTACGAATGGAGGGGAGGTAGTCAACTTTAAACGGTGTCCAAGTTAGTGCTAAGGTGATGATAACGCTTGTAAGGGCTAAGATGACGGTGAGCAGGGCGATTGAGGGTAGTTGCGTAAAGGATTTGCGACTAATGCTGAAGTGGAAGAGGGTGGGTTTTTTGATGCGTATCAAGATATTTTTGCAAGCGACAATGCAGTTGCCACAGTTGATGCAGTCGGGGGAGTTCCCCTCTTTGAGGTCGATATCCATGGGGCAGGCGTAGACGCATTTACTGCACCGAATACAGTCCACGTCGCGATTAAATTGGTAGGTGGTGGTCATGGTGTGTGGTGTTTGCAAGACGAGCATAAATTTTGCGTAAGGGCATGCCGTTTTGCAAAATCTTCTGTCGGTGAGTGCGATGGCGGTTATCATGGCGTAGACGACGATTAGCCCTTTGATGTTGTTTGCTTGCAGGTCAAGGTTGATGATATTTTGCAGGATATCAATGGGGGCAGAGAAGTATGATACGATTCCGAAGCTTCCTAAGGCGGTACCGATTAGAATGGCGAGGGTTCCGGCAATGGGGTTGTTTCTGGTATGTTTTTTGACCCAGTTTTTGAGATTGATGGTGATGGTTTGTGGGCATGAGAAGGCACAAAACACTCTACCTAGGGCAACTGATACCCATAGGAACACTAAGATAATAATGATTAGTCCAAGGGCGATAAATATGCCGTCGGTAAACCATACGGATATTCCGAAGAAGTGTAGTTTGAGGTTGGGGAAGTCGAGGAATAGTATGGGGTAGTTGTTTATCTTGATGTATGGTGCGACAAAGAAGATTAATACGGTGAGGGTTGTAATAATATTGCGGAAGCGGATGAATCTCATTTTAAAAATACCTATTTTGATGCTTTGGGGTTACTGTTTTTCTCTTTGAGGGTATCGATCATATCGTCGTCTTCGTCAAAGATTGTGTATTTGGCTTGTTCCACGTGTTCTTTGTTTTTTGGTCTGAAGTAGTGGAACATTAACAGAACCATGACAACGCCAAGGGTTACAACAAGAATGATATAAAGTAGTCCGTCAAATCCTAGTGTAGTGTTGTCCATTTGTAACTCCGTGGTCGTAGGTGTGAGGTTGCCCTAATTGCGTAATCGACCTAATTATCAAAAATGCTTCTCAATTAATAATACCTTAAATAGTGTTAAATAGTCAACGACAAAGATACATCACAATTTAAGTTGCTATTTTGGGCGTTGCGGAGGTGTTAAAAAGGTGTTAAAAAGTGTTAAAAATCGTGTTAATAAGTGTTTGTTTAGTGTAAAATATACAAGATTGATAAATATTATGGGATGGGGGCAGGAATGAGTAAGCCAACACTACACGTAACAACGCCGATGTATTACGTAAACGATATCGCACATATCGGACATGCATACACCACAATTGCGGGGGATGTTCTTTGTCGCTACCGTCGCATGACGGGGTACGATGTGTTTTACACCACAGGGACGGACGAGCACGGTCAGAAAATCGCCGAAGCAGCCGAAGCAAAAGGGCTCGCACCGCAACAGCTTGCCGACAATGTTGTAACAAAGTTTGTTGACCTTTGGGACACACTAAATATCGATTACCAGAGCTTCTCACGCACCACCAATGACGGGCACAAAACTAGTGTTCAAAACGAGTTTCAGTCCATGTTTGACAATGGCGACATCTATCTCGGCAAGTATTCGGGGTACTATTGCGTGCCGTGCGAATCGTTTTGGACGGATACGCAACTTGGCGAAGGGGAGGTGTGTCCATCATGCAACAGGGGCGTGAAGATTGTGGAGGAGGACAGTTACTTCTTCCGATTGAGCAAATATCAGGACAAGCTACTGCAACACATCAAAGATAACCCAAACTTCATACAACCAGAGGCACGACGCAATGAAGTGGTATCGTTCATCGAAAGCGGACTCAACGATCTGTCGGTTTCGCGTACATCTTTCGATTGGGGGATACATGTGCCGTTCGACAACAAACACGTGGTGTACGTTTGGCTCGATGCCCTTTCGAGCTACATAACTGCCCTCGGTTATGGCACCCCTGATGGGCACTTCCAAAAGTATTGGGGGAGCACAATACACCTTGTTGGCAAGGATATTCTTCGTTTCCACACCATCTACTGGCCAGCGTTCCTCATGAGCATGGGGGTAGAGTTGCCGAAGCAGGTGTTTGCACACGGTTGGTGGACTGTTGAGGGACAAAAAATGAGCAAATCCTTGGGGAACTCCATCAACCCTGTGGAGCTTGTAAACGATTTCGGTGCCGATGCTGTGAGGTACTTCCTCCTGCAAACCATGCCTTTCGGCAACGACGGCAACTTCAGCTATGAAGTATTCATCTCCAAAATCAACCACGATCTCTCCAACGACTACGGCAACCTAGTGAACAGGGTCGCACAAATGGTGCATAAGCACTTCAACTCCGTGATGCCACACCTAAGCTCAACACACGCCGACGCAAGGGAGAATCCCGAAACATACAAAAAACTATTCCCACTTGAACACCACTTGGACGAACTGCTAGACCAAACTGTCCGCACAGTTGATGCCGCCATGGACACACTGTCGTTTAACGAAGCACTCAAGGGGATTAGAGCCTACATCACCGCAACAAATAAATACGTGGACTCAGCAAAACCTTGGACAGTGGCAACAGAAGGGGACATGGATCGACTTGGCGATATCCTCAACAGGGCGATGAACGCCTCCCTACTTGCAACCAGACTGCTGTCGCCGTTTATCCCGGAAACAGCCGACAAAGTGTTTGTTCTGTTGGGCGTGGAGAACCCCCGACTTGCAAACAGCCATAAGCTCAAGGTGGACATGATAGGGGGGGGACAGAAGATTACATTTAATACGCAACTCTTCCCCAAGGTGGATGCAAAGGCGTACCTTGATAAGCGGGGGGCGACTGCCACCACTGCCACCACTGCCACCACGAGCACTGCCACCACGAGCACTGCCACCACGACTGAGGGCACTACTGATGCTGTTGCTACTGTGGGTATTGATGAGTTTTTCAAAACACAGATTCTTGCGGGTAAGATTGTTGCGGCAACGGCTGTTCCAAAGTCGTCCAAGCTTCTTCAGCTCAGTGTTGACTTTGGTGGTGCGATGGGCACCTCTGAGAATGCGACCATTGTTGCAGGTGTGAAAAAGACGTACGCACCTGAGGACTTGGTGGGCAAGACGGTGGCTTTTGCTGCCAACATCAAGCCTACTAAGATAATGGGTGTGCTTAGTCAGGGGATGATACTTGCTGTTGATAACGGTACGCGTCATTTTGTGATGGAGTTGGATGCTTCTGTTGCTCCGGGGACACGCATTAAGTAGGGGCTACGCACGTGCACACGGCACGGCTACGCACGGCTACGCACGTGCACGGTTACGCACGCACGGCTACGTACGCACGGCTACGCACGCACACACGGCACGGCTACACACGTGCACACGGCTACGCACGCACGGCTACGCACGTGCACACGGCACGGCTACGCACGTGCACACGGCTACGCACGCACACACGGCACGGCTACGCCACCACTAGTTTGGCGAACTTCCGCTTACCAACCTTCAGCACATACTCGCCACTGGTGAGTATGTGTGCGGGGTCGTTGACACGTTCTCCGTCGATGCTTACTCCCCCTTGAGCGATGTTTCGTCGTCCTTCGCTTTTTGAGGGTATCATTTCGCACTGCACCATAGCGTCCAGTACGGTTGTGGTGTTTATGTTGAAGCGTGGCATGCTGTCGGGGTTTTCTTTTTTGGAGAAGACTTGTTCGAAGTTTGTTCTTGCTTCAGTGGCGTTTTGAGCTGAGTGGTATATTTCGGTGATGTGTCCGGCGAGGATTTTTTTTGCTTCCATTGGGTGTAGTGTGCCGCTGTCCGTATCTTTTTGCAATGTTTGTATTTCGCTAGTGGTGAACCTTGTTAGTAGTGTGTAGTATTCCCACATGATGCTGTCGGGTATGGACATGAGTTTGCCAAACATGGTATTTGGGTTGTCGGTGATGCCCACGTAGTTGCCGAGAGATTTGCTCATTTTGTCGCCGCCTGATAGTCCGACGAGTAGTGGCATCATGAGAGGTATTTGTGTTTCTTGGTTGTAGGATCGTTGCAGGTCTCGTCCGACGAGCAGGTTGAATTTTTGATCCATCCCGCCCAGTTCCATGTCGGCTTTCATTGCGACCGAGTCGTACCCTTGTACGAGTGGGTAGAGTAGTTCGTGCATGGCGATGGGTTGGTTGTTTTTGAATCTATTGGTAAAGTCGTCCCTTTCGAGTAATCTTGCTATGGTGTAGTTTGATGTTAGTTTGATGAAGTCGGCGGGCATCATGTTGTTGAACCATTGGCTATTGTAAGCGATGGTGGTTTTTTTGGGATCGAGTAGTTTGAATACTTGTTGTTTGTATGTTTCGGCGTTAGCGTCTATCTGTTCGCGAGTTAGAGGTGGTCGTGTTTCGTTTTTGCCAGTGGGATCGCCTATCATGGCTGTGAAGTCGCCGATAAGGAATTGAATATCGTAGCCAAGCTCTTGAAGTTGACGCATCTTGTTGAGCAATACTGTGTGTCCAAGGTGTAGATCGGGTGCGGTGGGGTCAAACCCTGCTTTGATGATCATGGACGACTTTTCGCCACTCAAAAACCGTTTCACTTTGTTGGAAAGCTCATGGTGTGCGACTATTTCGGCACTCCCACGGCAGATTATGTCCAAGTGTTCTTGCAGATCCTGTTTCATAACAACTAAACTCCAAGTTTGATATTCGTTAGGTGTAGGCTAATGTAAAAAATATACGGTGTATGGGGGTGGAAAATAGGGCGTAAACCACGGCAGAAGCACCAAGCATGGGGGCGAAAGGGATGGGAATACGCAGGGAACCGCGACGCAAGGCTATGATAACCCCAACGATGATGCCTAGAGCAGAGGCAAACAACATAACAAACACAGCACCGAAAGGGGTCAAATAAAGGCACAACATACCCATGAGTTTGTAATCACCAAACCCCATCATCTCCATATTGCGTAGGCGTCCGTAAAGGGTGGTGGGCAAAAAAAGGATGGCAAAACCAACAACACCACTAAACACAGCACTGCTAACACCAGCAACACCATCCGTCGCAAAACCAAGAACCAAACCGAAAATAATCCCAAGCACGATAATGGAGTCGGGGATGATGCCCGTTTCAAAGTTGGGATCGAGGGCTGTGTCTAAATCGGTGATGGCGGCTGCTAGTGCGAAAAATGATAGCAAAAACAGGGACAATGCAAAAGGGGTAAATCCGAAACGGTAAGCGATGAAAAAATATACAAAAGCAAGCAAACCCTCAACAAAAGGGTAGTGAACGGGGATGGAACCGCCACAACAGGATCCTCGACCACGCAACAAAAGGTACGAAACAAGGGGGATGTTGTGGTAAAACGGGATGACAGCTCCGCAATCGCGACAACAGGATCGTGTTAGCAGGGACATGCCACGGGGAAGACGAAATGCTAATGCGTTGATGAAGCTGCCAAGGGCGAGACCAACGAGCATGCTCCAAATGGGGAGTATTCCGAATGTGTTGACAACAGCGATGGTGGTGTCATTGTGAGCGGTGAGCATGGTTCGTTCTCCGTGCGTTGTGCGGTCGTGGTGCCGTGCGTTGCGTTGCCGTGGTGCCGTGCGTTGCGTTGCCGTGTTGCCGTGGTGCCGTGTGCCGTGTTGTCGTGTTGCCGTGTTGCCGTGCTATTGGTTCTTCACAATTTCGTCGATTTTGAGTGCTATCCCTAGTGTATCGAGGTCGCGGTCGGGAGCTATTGTGTTTGTGGATTTCCCTTCGACGAGGTCGAGGAAGTGTATGATTTCGCTTTTTAGGGGGTTTGCCTTGTAAACGAACAGTCGTTCTTGGGTGTATTCGCTACGGTAGGTCATCTCTTCGCGTCCGTACATGTGCGAGCTTGCAGCCCCTTTGTAGATGTTAATATCTTGGGTGGTGTAGTCCAGTAGGATGTATGAGTCTTTTTGGCTGATGAGCATTGTTCGGTCTTTCTTTTCGGTGAGGCGGCTAACGACCATGTTTGCTACGGCACCCGACTCAAACTGCAGGGTAGCAGCAACAGCGTCGGCGGCATTTCGTCCGGGGATAACCGTGCCGTGTGCGGAAATGCCTACAACGGGGGAGCTTATCATGCTAGCAACGAGGTCGATGTCGTGAATCATGAGGTCAAGAACGATGGAGTCCCCCCCGACGGAGTTGACGAATGGTCCAACACGACGTGTTTCGATGAGGTAAGGGTTGTCGATTAGGCGTGATATTTCCATGATGGCACCGTTGTATCGTTCCACATGTCCTGTGAGCAGGACGAGGTTGGATTGGGCGGCGAGTTGGAAGAGTTCTTTGGCTTCTTCGATGGATAGGCACAGGGGTTTTTCGGCTAAAACATGTTTGCCTGCGAGTAGTGCGTTGCGAATGATTTCGTAATGGGAGGGTGATGGTGTGGCAACAGAGACAACGTCCACGTGTTTGAGCATCTCTTTGTAGTCTTGGTAGTAGGGCTTGCCATCGGATATGACGAAATCTTTCACCTCTTCACGGGGATCGGATACGCCGGCGAGTTGGCAACGTGATAGCCTGCTGAGTATGCTGTAGTGGTGTCGTCCCATTCGTCCGGCACCGATTAAACCGTATCGTAGCATATATTTACCTCCCGTAACTGCGTTTGCTATCTTGGCTAATGAAGTTTGAGAATTCTTGTATTTCTGGTATTTGTTCGAGGTTGGCGATGTGTTGTCGCACTTCAGCAAGGGTAAGGTTTTTGTCCATGTAAATGCGTAGGGCAACTTTGAGTGCGGATATGGTTTTGCTGTCCATGGCGTTGCGTCGTAGTCCTACAATATTGAGTGCTGTGGAGTAACCTTTGTGTGGTGTGGCAGTGGTGTACGGTGCAACGTCTTTGGTGATGCGGGTGTAGGATACCATGGCGAGTTTGCCTACGCGTAAGTATTGGTGAATGCCAACATGTCCGCCAAGGGTGGCACCGTCGTCGATGTGGGCATGACCGCTAACACCGCTGTACCCGCCGAGGGTAACGTTGTTGCCGATGACAACGTCGTGTCCGATGTGGGAGCAGTGTAGGAAGTAGTTGTTGTTGCCAACAGTGGTTGTGCCGCCACCATTAACGGAACCGCGACTAATGTTGGTGTGTGGGTAGAATACGTTACCGTTGCCAACATGGAGAAAAACTTCTTCGCCGTCGTACCCGTAAACTTGGGGATCGCCACCAACGAGGGCGTACGATTTCACGATGTTGTTGTTGGCGAGGGTGGTGTTGCGTCCCACCATGCCATGGGGCTCAACGATAGTGCTGGCACCAACAACAGCTCCTGCACCAATGAATGCGAACGCACCAACATGGGCATCGGGGTGGATTGTGGCCGTGGGGTGAACAATGGCAGTGGGGTGTATTGCGGGCTCCGTTTGCATAGTGTACTGACTTCCTTGTATCTTTTATGGGAGTAGGGTGCGATGTAATTAGGGGCTACTCGTCGTTATTGTTATCGCTAGCTTTATTCTTGGGCGTGATTTCGCAATAAGTACGGATGGCTGCGGACGCAACTTTTTTACCGTTAACGGTGGCGTAGCAGTCGAAGTCGTAAAACAGTCCACGTTTTTTCACTATCTCTGTGTGCAAGACAAGAACGTCCCCCGGAACGATTTGTGTTTTGATTTTGAACCTGTCCACGGAGATGAGGAAAACTTTTAGGTCGGAAACATCAACGTCGATTTCGTCGATGATGATAAAGTACAGACCGCAAAACTGTGCCATGCTTTCGATAACTAGAACACCGGGGTAGATGGGGTTATCGGGGAAATGACCTATGAATGCGGGTTCGCTCATGCTAATATTTTTGATGCCGTACAGGGTATCGTCCTCGTCGCGAACAACTCTGTCAACCAGAGCGAAAGGGGCACGGTGTGGCAACGATTTTAGAATATCATGGTGATTTAAAACTACTTCGTTATGATTCATAATCTTCTCTCTCTTTTTTTATGATGGTTTTCAATATTTTTGAGTTTTGGGTAAGGAATGAAAGCATGATGCGTTCACGACTCCAGTGCTCCCACAATTTTGCGGGGGTGCCAACGTAAATACCGCCTGCTTGAGTGAGGTTTTTGGAAACAGACGTGGTGGCGTAGAGGCGAATACCGCTAGCAACAGTAATGTGGTCAGCAACGCTTGAGGCACCACCCATCATGACGTAGTCGCCAAGGGTGGAGCTCCCAGCAACGGCACTTTTGCCTGCCATGATGCACCCACGACCAAGAACAACGTTGTGAGCGATGTGGCATTGATTGTCGATTTTGCAACCGCTCCCAATAACAGTATCACGAATGGCACCGCGATCGATGGTTGTCCCTGAGCCAACCTCAACGTTGCTGCCAATGCGAACGGAGCCCACTTGGGGAACTTTGACGAACTCCCCCGCAATGAAGCGGAAACCGAATCCGTCCCCACCGATGGTTACGCTGTTGTGCAGGGAGACATTGTTGCCAATGGTGGCCTCAGCGGAGATGGTTGTGCCTGAGCCGATTTCGCAAAAATCGCCGATGGTTACGCCAGATTCGATATGTGCCGAGGGGCTGATGGTGCACCCTTTGCCGATGGTTACGCCAGCACTAATATGGACGAAGCTGCCGATACGACAACCTTCGCCAAGGGTAGCTGTGGGGTGTACGAATGCCCGCGGGGATATCTCCAAGTAACCGCCAAGCATCCAGCGTAATTCCCATGAAAGGAGGGTAGCTAAGAGTTGTAGGCTTGCAACTCTTCTCGAGCTTGAGTGGCTTTGAGGGTGCCATACGGGTGCTTCAGTGGTTGAAGTGGCTGAAGTGGCTTCAGTGGTTTTATCTGAGGTGTTACCATTGCCAGCAGTGTAGTTGGGGAAAATACTGTCCATAATAGTGGCGGTGTTTTCGGGGGTAATGGTAATGGTGCTGGTGCTGTAGGTGGGGGAGTGCTCCTCAGTATCTTTCAGGAAAGTGCGTAAGGCGGGTCGCAGGGTATTGGAAAGCCATACCCATGGTGCTACTTGTGTTGTTTCGGGTTCGTTGTTGTGGGTGTGAGTGTTTGATACGGCGGGTATGGGGGTAATTAGGGGGTAGAAAGTGTTCATTAGGCTTAGCATGGCGGTGTCGGCGGTAACGTCGCCACCTTTGGACGGGATGATGATGCCACAATGATGGGGGGTAAAAGTGATACCTTCGAGGACGATAAACAGCTCACAAGCATGGGGGGTGCCGTCTTTCTCCATGCGATTGAGTTTGTTGGCAATGTTTTGGGTAGTTACAAGAACGGCGAGTCCTGATTGTTGATCGTTGTAGTCGCTTAGTCCTTGGATAACATTAACGTTGTGCCCTTGGTGGTTGCAGTAGCTGAGGTCGCGAAAGGGTGTTGCGTTGCTGTTGTCCATGTTGCTCAGCGGTTTGTTTGCTATGGCGTTATGGAGTTGTATGGCGAGTTGTGCAAGGGGGTCGTTGGAGGAGAGTGTGCCGTTGCGGAAGCGGTTGCCTGAAGAGGTGAGGGTTGGGGGTAGTGGTGCGATGCTCTCTTCATGGGAGGGTGTGTTTGCGGGGTTTGGCATGCGAAACCCTACGCGGTGGTACAGGTCTTCCATGTGTTCGAACAGGAAGCGGTACATGGTGGTGGCGTCGTGTAGGTCGGACTTGCCGTCAGCCCATTCATGTTGGTGCTCATGTTCATGCTCATGCTCATGCTCATCAGGTGTTGTGTTTGCTATGCCTGCAAGGCTTGTGTAGAAGGCTCCTTGCAGTGTTGTTTCCAGCTCCTTGGCTGTGAAAGTTCTATTTCTTCTTTTTGCCATAAGATGCGTCGTAGATTTTTAATATTTCGTCGGTAACGTCGTCATTGGGGTTGTAGTAGATGATGGCTGGTGGTGCGGTGTTCATGAGTATGGAGTAGTTGTTTTTTTGTGCGTAAGTTTTTGATATTTCGGCAACGTCTCTGTAGATAGAGTTGAGTGCTTGGGAGCGTATTGAGTTGAGTTCTTGTTGAGTTACGGCGAGTAGTTGTTGGTATTCGGCTTGGGATTGGTAGAGTGCACGAAGAGCTTCTTCTTGTTTGGACTGAGACCAGATTTTGCTATTGTCTTGAATCTCTTTTTGTGCTTTGAGGAGGTTTTTTTCGGCATTAACGATAATCTCTTTTTTGTCGGTGTCGAATTTTTTGAGATCTTCGAGGGATGATTTGCCGGCTTTGCTGTCCATGGCGATGCGATCGAGGTTGATGAACCCGATGCGTTGGGATGAGTTTTCGTTACCGAGTGCTAGGGCAGAGATTAGCACAAAGGCTGTGAGCAGTACCCAAAGTTGAGTAAGTTTCATAAAATTGTCTCCGTTTTCGTCGAATACGTTGTATTTTTTGATGTTACCATATTTGAGGCGATGCGACAAGGTAATTCATGTGTTGCTAGAATTTTTTGGGTGTAGCAGTGTATTAGAAGGCGACGTTACCTATGCCAAAGTGCACCAGTCCTGTTGCTGTGTCGTATTTGTAGGGTGTGAGTTTGTGTCCAAATTCGAGTCGGAACAGTCCAGCAGGTGTGCGGAACCGTAAGCCGACGCCTACCGATTGCAGTATGCCTTCGTTGTATTGTTTGCCGACTACGTTAAACATGTACCCCCCGTCGTAAAAGGCGACAGCTTGTATGTACCCTTCTTTGTTGATGGATGCGATGAGTTCTTGTGAGAACACGAAGAAGTTGTCGCCACCGATGATGCCGTCGTCGGCGTGTATGGCGATGGAGTTGGGGGAGAAGCCGCGTATGGAGCCGATACCGCCGCGGAAGTAGCGTGCTTCACCGGGGATGACGTTGTTGTTGAGTGGGAGTAGTGTGGATTGGTTTGTGCTTGTGTTGAGTGTGAAGTACTCCATGAAAGTGTAGTAGTTTGAGGCGTAAGCGAATATTTCTTGGTAGTTTTCGTCGCCACCGAGAACGCCTCCTGTGTAGGTGTAACGCATGCCAACACTTTTTCCGGATGAGGGGTAGAGGTTGTTGTTGAGGGAGTTGTAGTACATGGATAGGTCGGTTGACCATGTGGTGGATACGCCTTCGCTGTCGATGATGCTTTGTGGTGTGTATCTTGTTGAGGTGTTGTAAATTTCTTTGCGACGCCAGTTGAGTCCTACAGCACCGTAAAGGTTTGGCACAAAGATGTTGCGAAATACGGTGGTGGAGAGTCCGATCTCGCGGGAGCTGTACGACAGGGATGAAACATCTTGGTGGTCGCTGTAGTAGACGGTTGATCGGAACCCTGTTTTGGAGTCGAACACCCTTGGGTTGGTGAATGACAGATCGATGGTTGAGTCGTCGAACCCGAGTTGAACGGTGGTGTCAACTAGGTATCCACGCCCCCAAAAGTTGTCTTTGTAGAGTTTGCCGATGATGAGGAAGTCGCCGTTGGTGGTGAAGCTTAGTCCGAGGTTGAATTCTCCTGTGGCGGATTCTTCTAGGGAGATTTCGAGATCCACGTATTTTTTGCCTGTGGATTCGTTGACGGTGAAGTTTTTGTAGTTGTAAGTAACGTTTGAGAAGTAGCCTGTGCGGATGACGTTGATGTACCCTGACTGCACATTTGAGGCGTTGATGAGGTTGCCCTCGGGTATGGAGTCGAATTGTCGGCGTATTATTCTGTCTTGCGTGCCGGTGTTTCCGACAACATTGAGGTGGTTGAGGTAGTATTTGTCCCCTTTGTTGATGGTGAATTCTATGTTGAGGACGGCAATATTTTCGGTGCCACGAAATTGAAATTGCACGTCGGCGAGGATGTAACCGAGGTCGCTGAATTTGTTGCGAATACTCTGTGTTGCGTCTTCGAGTTTGCTGGCGTCAATGGGTTTCCCCTCTTTGAGGTCGATTAGGTCGAGTAGTTCTTCAGAGGAGAACAGGTCGTCGTTGCCTGTAATGCTGAGGTTGCCGAGGTAGAACACGTCGCCTTCGTCAATATCAAAGGAGACGCGGAGTACCCCTTTCGCTTCATCGTCCACAGTGATGCGTGCTTCGGATACGCGTACGTTGAGGTATCCGAGGCGTGCGTATTCGGCGGTAATAATCTGTTTGTCGCGTCCGAGTTTGGCATAGTCTAGAATCCCTGTGCTACTTAGTTTTGACCAGAAGGATTTCTCTTTGGAGAGTAGTTTCGAGCGTAGTTTGGCTTCATCGAGAACGGTATTGCCGGGGAAGTCGATGTTGTAGATTTTGGCTTTGAAGCCTTCATTGACGAGTATGTTGATGTCGAAATTGCCGTCGTTTGGTTCGAGTGCGTAAGCGAGAGAGTAGTTGGAGTATTTTTTACTGGCGACGTATTTGTTGAGTTCCATGGCTGTGGAGTTCATTAGGTCGCGGGTGTAGGTTTTGTTGGCTTTGAGGGTGGATTTGGAGATTAAGGTTTTGGTTTTGAGTTTTTCGTTGCCTGTGGAGGTTACGCTGTTGACTTTGGGGTTGTCGTAGATGTGGTATACAATGGCGACGCTGGTTCCATCGGCTTGTTCGTACAGGTCTGTGGAAACATACTCCACTTTGTAAGTGTTGTAGATCTCTTTGATGCTGTCGTCGAGTTTTTGGTAATCGAAGGTGGTGCCAACTTGGACAGCAACGGTTGCGAGGGCGGTGTGGGAGTATCTTGAGTTGTCGGTGAAGTCAACGGCGGCGATACGAAGCTGTTTGTCCATGGCATTACGTGGGGAGATGGGTGTGCCTGTGCTGATGTATTCGGGTATGGACAGGGTGTTGTTGTCGGTGGGTTTGTCGCCGAGTGCCATGTTGGGGAGCAGGGTTAGTGCGGGTGTGAGTATTAGCAGGGCGACACTGAGCAATGCCATTAGTTTTTGTTTGTATGGGAGGTGTGTGGTTGTGGTCATGATTGCCTCGTAATCTTGGCACCGAGGGCGATGAGTTTGTCTTCAAACTTTTCGTATCCCCGGTCGAGGTGGTAGATATCGTGTATTTCGGTGGTGCCTTGGGCACATAGTCCGGCAATGAGTAGGGAGGCACTGGCACGCAGGTCAGTTGCTTTAACAGGTGCACCGTAAAGGGTCTCAACACCGGTGATGAACGCCGTGGTTTCGTTGGCGTGAATATGGGCTCCCATGCGGTTTAGTTCAGGAACGTGCATGAATCTGTTTTCGAATATGTTTTCGGTTACAACGGACGTGCCGTCGCTAATGGCGAGTAGGGTCATGAGTTGTGCTTGCATGTCGGTGGGCATTCCGGGGTAGGGGTTGGTGTCCACGTCCACTGCTTGGAGGCGTTTTTTGGAAACAACGTGTATGGAGCCGATGTGTGAGTTGTCGGCGTATATTTCGGCACCCATGGCTTGCAGTTTGTGAATGACGGTGTTTAGTGTGCTGATTGGGCAGTTGTGCACAACAACGTCGCCACCGGTGGCAGTTACGGCACAAAGGAGTGTTCCTGCTTCGATCCTGTCGGGCATGATGCTGTATTCGCCACTAGACAAAGACTCAACGCCAGTAATGACAAGGGTATTGGTGCCTATCCCCGATATGGAGGCACCCATGTTGAGGAGTGCATGGCAGAGGTCGACTATTTCGGGTTCCATGGCGGCATTGCGAAGGGTTGTGGTGCCGTTGGCGAGTGTGGCTGCCATGAGGATGTTTGCTGTACCGGTAACGGTTACTTTGTCGAAATCGATATTCGCACCGTGAAGCCTCCCCTCAACGCTCCCTTCAATGTATCCGTGGTTGATGCTAATGGTTGCACCCATGAGTTGTAGTGCTTTGAGGTGGAGGTCGACGGGTCGTGCACCGATGGAGCACCCGCCAGGGAGGGAAACTTTTGCGGTGCCACGGCTTGCGAGGAGGGGACCGAGAACAAGGATACTAGCACGCATGCGACTAACAATATCGTAGGGGGCATGGCAGTTGGTGGGGCTCCCGTCGTGGTTGTTGGTAACGGTGAGGACGCGATTTTTGGCATGGGAAACGCTTAGCCCAAGGGTTGTGAGGAGTGTGGCGAACCCGTCCACGTCGGAGAGTAGGGGGACATTGCTTAGTTTGTGTCTGCCGTTGGCAAGGAGTGTGGCGGCAATGATGGGGAGGGAGGCGTTTTTTGAGCCACTGACAAATGACTCGCCACGCAAGGTGGTGCCACCGTTGACAATAAGTTTTTCATTAACGTTATCTATCATAGTTTTAAAACCCTTTTACTGTTGTCATGCTTCCGATGTAGTTGCCTACAATATGGTTGTGCAGGGTATCCCTGCTGATCGGACGCAAGGAGATTTACACAAAAACTATTAACATGCTAACACATTTTTTCTTACTTTTCTATTGTTTATATTGACCACTCAAAACAAGGTGCAATACGCGAGGTGTGCCGTTAAAATCGTCGTAAACCCTGTAAGTAAGAGCGGTGTGTTGCCATATTGATGAAAAATCTGCCGAGGGTGTCGTAAAATTATCATTGGGGGGGAGTGTGGGTGAAAAGTTGCTCAAAACAGACGCCAAACCGTCCATACCAAACAAGGGCGGGGTGTTGAGCGTGGAGTCAAATCCAGTGTTGTGGGGGAGCTCAAAGAACGCCTCACCGGTGCCGTCCGCGAGTATCATGGGGAGGAGTGGGATAATGGTGGCGTAAAACTCATGGGCAATGCCACTGGGGGGAGTCAGAGCAATCTTGGGCTCGTGGAGGGTGCTAGGGGGGAGCTGGGCATACTCTTGGGCACAAATATAAGGGGGGTTGCACACGACAAGATGGCTTTTGGGTATGCCTAATTTATGAGGGGCGAGGGCGTCGCCGAGGAGAAGGGTGAGGGATGGTTCGTTGGAGGGGGGGGCGAAATCCGTGGAGCCCGTGGAGCCCGTGGAGCCCGTGGAGCCCGTGGAGCCCGTGGAGCCCGTGGAGCCCGTGGAGCCCGGGGAGCCCGGGGAGCCCGTGGAGCCCGTGGGGCCCGGGGGG
>CAMZNJ010000027.1 GCA_947313825.1 uncultured Deferribacteraceae bacterium
GACGACGCACACACGACACACACCTCCGCGACGCACACACGACACACACCTCCGCGACGCACACACGACACACACCTCCGCGACGCACACACGACGCACACCTCCGCGACGCACACACGACGCACACACGACACACACCTCCACGACACACACCTCCGCGACGCACACACGACACACACCTCCACCATGACGCACACCCCCACCACGACGCACACCACCACCGCACGACGACGCACCTGTCGTTCTGCTGAAAAAATTATTTGTGCCATCCATTCAATATAATTTTGCCGTTTCTGCACCATACTTCTGAACCCCCCTGCACACAGTGATTACAGCCCTGTGCCCCACGTTTCGCAAAACCAAGAGTATCGCCGCAAAGCTTATCACTAGGCATTATTTATAAAAAATTTAAATAAAATAGTTGCTTTTAAGTGCTTAAACATGTTAATTAAATCTGTATTAGATATTTTTTGAAATATTAAGTACTTACATTAATTGGAGGTTCTAGGTTATGAACAGAAAAGAGCTTATTGACAACATTGCAGACAAGACAGGTCTTAAGAAGGTTGATTGCAACAAGGTGTTGGACGCTTTCATCGAAACAACAGTTGAAACCCTACAGAAGAGCGACACCGTTGTTTTGGTTGGGTTTGGTACTTTTAAAGTGGTAGACAAAAAGGCACGTGAAGGAAGAAACCCCGCAACAGGTGAAACTATCCAGATCGCCGCTAAAAAAGCTCCTAAGTTTATCCCTGGCAAATCCTTTAAAGAGTCCATTGATAAGTAAACTCTTAGCTTTACTTTAACCTAGTTCCCCCATGTTTTGCGGTGTTTCTAGGTTATTTCAATGCTGACACCTTAACTTAGGCAACACCTAGGCTACTTGCCCTGAAATAGACACATTTTTGTTTGGTCTTATCTCCCTTGCAAAATGGTCAGGTGTTGCTTGAGCCTGTCGGAGCGACCGAGCTTGCCGGAGCCATTGAGCTTGCCGGAGCCATTGAGCTTGCCGGAGCCATTGAGCCTGCCGGAGCCATTGAGCCTGCCGAAAAATTTTAGCCCCCTACTCTGGCTTAAACGCTATGCCCTGCTGACTAGCCCCCGATTTTATTGTCCAAGGAGACTTCATGCACTCTCGTAGGGCACACACTGCCTCTCCCATTGCCACCACACTTACCACCACACCTGCACACACACCTGCCCACACACCTGCACACACACCTGCACACACACCTGCACACACACCTGCACACACACCTGCCATCACACTTCTCTGCACCTTAGTTGTAGTTGTACTACTGTTATTTGTTCCCTTTGTTTCGTCTCGTGGCGAGTCCGCCTCTGGTGGCACTTTCCGCATCCTCCCTGTTATTGGTAGTCTTTCATTCTCCTCACAGCAGTCCAACATTATTCGCTCCCACATTACCACTATTGAGCCTGGTATTATTTTTCGCAATGGCGACACCCTTGCCCTCTCTTTTGTGGAGCTTTCCTACTCACAAAACTCTCTGAATACTGCCCAAACCCCTGAGATTTCGGGGTTAGCCATTGCTGACACGACGAGTTATAGTTCTTACACGGTGGTTTCCACCCCTCGCTACACTTTTTTGGGAATACTTGGCGGAACTTCGTTCGACGACAACATTTCCACAGAAACCGTCCTTGACACCGCCCTTATCGGTGCTGCCCGCAATATTGATTTCGGCGATTCCACAAGCCTTTCCCTTGGTTTAGGAGCCCTCTACCTTCGCAACCGTAATGCTCTCTTCCCCATCCCTATTTTCAAGCTCGACATTACTTCCGGCAAACTATTCACCTCCATCGGCTACCCCCTAGCCCTTGTTCAGTACAATGTTGTCCCTAGCCTGTACTCCATTAGTGGCAATATTGAGGTTCAGGGGAGCGAGGTGTCCAGCAGTTTGACAAACACTTACACGCCCACGAAACACCTACTGTTTGACCTTGCCTACAACTACAACCGAGGCATTCAAACTTACGGCTTCCTCCAAAACAACACCATTCTGCAACGTATCTCCCAAGATATTTCGGGCAAGGCTTTGTACCGCTATTTTTACGTGGAGTCATCGTACTACTTCACCTCAAACCTAAGGCGTATCGACCCCAGTAACAGAAGTAGTGCACGCCAACAAGTTTACAAAGAGGAGCCATTCGCCACCGTTTCCCTAGGCGTGGAGTACCGGAAATAAGCCTGATACAGCAGCCTAAACAACGGCTAATACATGAAGCTCGGAGATGAAAGGTATGAGCAAGCACGGACAACTCAGCAACACTAATCGCACACATGGCAATGGCGACGGTAATAACCGCGATAACGCTAACCTGAGCCGTGGAACACTCCTCGCCTCAGACACCCTCTGGAACCACGATCGCAACCATACCACCAACTCACTCGTCCCCCCCATTGTGCAAACAGCGAATTTTGTGTACCCAACATGGGATGACTTGGAAAACGCATACGACAACCCCGCCAACCACACAATCTACGGCGGTGTAAGCAACAACACGACGCACCTCGCTGAAGAGAAACTCGCACGATTAATGAACGCACAGTCCGCACGACTTTTCCCCTCAGGTATCAGTGCCATCGCTAGTTCAATTTTGTCGAATATGACACCTAACGGACATATTATCGTTGTTAGCAGTGCCTACAGCAACACCCTGAAATTTATCACACACTACCTACCCGCAAAACTCAATGCGGAATACACCCTCGTTTCGGGGGAGCAACTGTCGGACTTTGCCAACAACATTCGCAGCAACACACAAGTGATAATGCTCGAATCCCCCACGTCATCCACGTTCGCCGTGCAACCTATTGAAGAGGTGGCAGCCCTTGCACGATCCCATGGCATTACCACCATACTGGACAACACCCTTGCCACACCCCTGAACCAACGCCCACTCAGCCTCGGAATCGATATTGAGGTGCACTCCTGCTCCAAATATCTGAACGGGCATAGTGATATTATTCTCGGAGTGGCTGCTGGTGATGCTAAACATATTCAAGCGTTGTACAACGGTGAAAGTCGATTTCTTGCCGCCAAGGTTGCCCCCATGGAAGCGTGGTTGCTCTTGCGTGGTCTGAAAACTCTGCAGATTCGCATGGAGGCTCAGTCTCGCAGTGCCGAAACCATTGCTCGGTTTTTGGAAACGTACACGGCTGGTGCAGGTGCTGATGCTGGTGCAGGTGCTGGTGCTGGTGCAGGTGCTGGTGCTCACGCTGGTGCTGACGCTAACGCTGGTGCAGGTGCTGGTGCTGACGCTAACGCTGGTGCTCATGCTGACGCTGGTGCAGGTGCTGACGCTGGTGCTGGTGCTGGTGCTGACGCTGGTGCTGACGCTAACGCAGGTGCTGACGCTGGTGCAGGTGCTGGGATTATTGAACACGTCTACTACACAGGGCTAGAATCCCACAAACAACGTACCCTCATCGACGCACAAATGACTGGTAGCTCTGGCGTGCTCAGTATCAAACCTCGCACAGAGGATATTGTTAAGGTGAAGGCGTTTGTTGATGCATTACGCCTGTTTGCGTTGGGGGTTAGTTGGGGGTCGTCTCAGAGTATGGTGTTTGTGCAGTCTATTTCGTACAGCCGTGTTCTTGATGAGGAAGTTTACGACCAAGCGGGCATACCCACAGGGTTGGTACGGTTCTCCATCGGTCTCGAAGATGTTGACGACTTAATTGCCGATTTACGCCAAGCACTGGTTCACCTCGCCTAGCGTTGCGTACGATTAACCGCCGTGCACAACCGTGCAACCGTGCAACCGTGCACAACCGTGCACAACCGTGCAACCGTGCAACCGTGTGCAACCGTGCAACCCGTGCACAACCGTGCAACCGTGCAACCTCGTGCAACCGTGTGCAACCGTGCAACCTCGTGCAACCGTGTGCAACCGTGCACAACCGTGCAACCCGTGCACAACCGTGCACAACCGTGCAACCCGTGCAACCGTGCACAACCCGTGCAACCGTGCACAACCGTGCAACCGTGTGCAACCGTGCACAGCCCAGCCGCCACCGCCTAAAACTTGTCGGCGATGCGTCGCAGGTTCCGCACAGTCTGTGCATCTACCACGTTTAGTTGAAAGTCGCTCCCACTTCCCATTTGCGAATCGTTCAGTACAAACTTCATGTTTGAGTTGCGATTTGTTGTTGCTGAGGCGTGTATTTCGTCCACTCCTGAGCGTCTGATAACGTCTTCGATTATGTCGGGTTTCACCCCACCCCCCGCCATTATTGTTACCCTGCCTTTGGCAAACTCTTTCATTTTGCTTAGTGTTTCTGCACCTTCCACCACATTATTTTTTTGTCCGGTGGTGAGTACACGGTTCATTCCTAGGCTCATTATTGCGTCTAGTGCTTCAAACGGTTCCCGTGTTTGGTCTATTCCACGGTGAAAGGTTGCTTCCATCCCTTTGGTTTCTTTCATCAACGCCTTCATGTGTTCCATGTGCACTTCACCGTTTTCGTTTAGTGCTCCAAACACAACTCCAGTGGCACCAATTTGTTTGATGTGGTAAATATCTCTCAGCATCATTTCTATTTCGTGGTGTGTGTAGAGGAAATCGCATCCCCTTGGTCTGACCATCATAAACGACGGCACAGGGGCACGTAACGCCACTTCCATGAATCCGTAAGATGGTGTTAGCCCCCCTTCGGATAATGCTGAGCAGAGTTCTATTCTGTCTGCTCCATTTGCCACCGCCGTATTGAACGACTCCAGATTGTCCACACATATTTCGAGAATCATGACCACTCCTTTGCAGTAAAACTAGGTAAAGTTATTCGTCCATTTGAGTCCATGCATTTATTGTACAGCAAAGTTTCATCTAACGCCACACTTGTTGTGCCTGTTCAGTCATTTCAGGAATGGTGGCAGGGGAGGGTTCTGTTCCCCTCCCCTAGTTGTAATTCAGTCCGGTGCTAGTTGTAGTTTAGTCCCGTGCTAGCCCGAAGGAGCGGTGCACAGCATCTTGCCAGGATGAATACCCCTCAGTACGCAACGACGACGAGGCATCGGGTGTAAACCTTGCTCCCTCCTGCCAGTTATCGCGAATATCGTCCACGGATTTCCAGTAACCAACAGCCAATCCAGCAGCGTAAGCCGCACCTAAGGCTGTGCTTTCGATTACTTTGGGTCGAATAACAACGGTGTTGATAACGTCTGCCTGTATTTGCATCATGAGGTTGTTGACCACCATTCCGCCATCCACCTTGAGTACGGCGATGTCGATACCTGAGTCGGCTTTCATGGCATCGATAACGTCCCTTGTTTGGAATGCTGTTGCTTCTAGTGTTGCTCGTGCGATGTGTTTTTTGTTAATGTAGCGTGTGAGCCCGACGATTACTCCCCTTGCATCGCTTCGCCAATACGGTGCGTACAACCCTGAGAATGCTGGCACAAAGTAGACGCCGCCATTATCTTCCACCCCTTTTGCGAGGGTTTCGATTTCAGGTGCCGAGCTGATGAGTTCTAGGTTGTCGCGTACCCACTGCACCAACGCTCCTGATATTGCCACTGAGCCTTCTAGTGCGTACACAGGTTTTTCGCCGTCAAACTGGTAGCAGAGTGTTGTTAGCAGTCCGTGTGTTGAGTGGTTTATTTCGTTGCCGGTGTTCATGAGCATGAAGCAGCCTGTGCCGTAAGTATTTTTCACCTCTCCTTTTTCGAAACATAGTTGTCCGACTGTTGCTGCTTGCTGATCGCCTAGTATGCCTGCAACTACTACTTCTCCGCCGAATGCACTGTTGGCACGTGTTTTACCATACCCTTTGCGGTAGCTTGATGGTAGTATTTTGGGCAACATGGCACGGGGCACGTCCATGTGATCTAGTAGTTCGTCGTCCCAGTCTAGTGTTTCGAGGTTCATGAGCATTGTTCGCGAGGCGTTTGTTACGTCGGTGATATGTTCCCCTGTGAGGTTCCAGAGTATCCACGTGTCCATTGTTCCGAATATTGCGTCCCCTTTTTCGCTGTCTTCACGCAAAGAGGGCACGTTGTCCAGTAGCCAGCGTATTTTCGGACCCGCAAAGTATGTGGACAACGGGAGCCCCGAACGCTTTTTAAACAGCTCCATCAACCCCTTGCCCGGTTCATTCTCCATGCTTTTGCAAATGGCGTCCGTGCGAAGATCCTGCCATACGATGGCGTTGTGGTATGGTTTGCCCGTGTGCCTGTTCCACACCACAGTAGTTTCCCGCTGATTGGTGATACCAACGGCAGCAATATCCTCATGGGTTGCGTTCCCCCACCTCATCGCCTCGGTAATGGTTTTTTGTGTGTTCTGCCAAACCTCCATGGCGTCATGCTCTACCCAACCAGCCTTGGGGAATATCTGCTCATGCTCAAGCTGATGGGAGGACACAATGTTGCCCGACTTATCAAAAAGAATGGTACGTGAACTCGTCGTACCCTGATCGATGGAAACAATATACTTACTCATAAAAAACTCCTGTCAATTAAACAAATATCGAACTAAGGGCAATCGTAACATTACGACGCCATAAAAAACGGCATGAACAGGGAAGTAAACAGGAACGCCGCAACAGCAGCACCAACAAGGGGACCAAATACGGGCACCCAAGAATACTTCCAATCACTATGAGTCTTGCCCGGAATAGGCAACAACGCATGAACAATACGTGGACCTAAATCACGTGCAGGGTTGATGGCATAACCAGTCAAACCACCCAAAGACAAACCGATGGAAAACACCACAATACCGATGATAAATGGACCGAAATACGGCGGAATCGCATTAGCCGTAATACCCAAAACAAGAGCAGCAAACACTAAGACCGTGGTGCCGATGACCTCACTGAAAAAGTTGAAGAATGGTGAGTAAATGGCAGGGGCAGTACAGAAGCATGCACGCTTGGTTTCACCATCATCCGTTGCAGCAAAATGGTGATAGTACAAAATAAACACAAGGGTAGCACCAATCATAGCACCGATTATTTGACCAGAAGCGTAAACAAACCAGTCCGAAACACCGATACCACCGACCAACACCTGTGCAAAACTAACCGCAGGATTGAGGTGCCCCCCAGAGATCCAGCCAGCAGTATAAACACCGATGGTTACCGCAAACCCCCAGCCAGCTGTAATTGCTATCCACCCAGCACCATTGGACTTTGTTTTGCCCAAAATAGCACCGGCAACAGCACCGTTCCCCAGTAAAATCAGCAGTGCCGTACCGTAAATCTCGGCAATAAATATTGGCAACATAACGTACCTCCTTTTAAAGTTAAAGTGTCTCCTGGTTTTACACCTATTCCCAAGTAGTGTCAACAACTTTATACTTACGTTATGATATCTCGGCAATGGGGGAGGTGCCACTCCTCTACATTTCACAAAAAAAGGGTGCGACTACGTTTAGTAATCACACCCTCTGAAAAGGTATTTGGTTATACTTTTTCGTACTGTTTAGGCTCCATGCTTAGGCACCACTGTTCGGTGGCTAAGTGGGCATATCATTTAACGTCTCCTTGATTATTTTACTTCGTCGTAATCAGCATCCACAACGCCAGCATCGGAATCGGAACTGCCACCATCACCAGAGTCGGAACTGCCACCAGCATCTGCGTTGTTTTGGTAGAGTATGCCTGCAATTTTCTGATTTACTTCGGTGAGTTTTGCCACAGCTGTTTCAATTTCGTCTTTGTTGTCGGTTGCTATTGCTGTTGTTACTTCTGTTTTTGCTTCTTCCGCTTCAGCTTTTAGGTTGTCGTCTATTTTGTCTCCAGCGTCGGCAATTGTTTTGTCGGTGGCGTAAACTAGCTGTTCAGCACTATTCTTCGCTTCAACTAGTTCTTTGCGTGTTTGGTCGCTGTCTTCGTTGTCTTTTGCTTCTTGCACCATGCGTTCAATTTCGTCGTCAGAGAGTCCTGAGCTTGAGGTAATTTTCACCGATTGTTCTTTGCCCGTGCCTTTGTCTTTGGCTGATACGGATAGTATTCCGTTTGCGTCCATGTCGAACGTTACTTCGATTTGTGGCACGCCTCTAGGTGCAGGCGGTATCCCTACAAGGTCGAAGTTTCCGATTAGTTTGTTGTCGGCTGCCATCGGTCTTTCCCCTTGAGCGATGGCGATTGTTACGGCTGTTTGGTTTTCGCTGTAGGTGGTGAATGTTTCAGTTTTTTTGTGTGGTATTGTGGTGTTGCGTGGCACCATTACTGTCATTACGCCCCCAGCAGTTTCGATACCTAAGGAGAGTGGTGTTACGTCGAGCAACACGACATCTTGCACATCGCCACGCAAAACAGCACCTTGGATTGAGGCTCCAAGTCCAACAACTTCGTCGGGGTTGATGCCTTTGTGTGGTGTTTTGCCGAAGAATGCCTCGACTTTTTCCACAACAAGTGGCATGCGTGTCATTCCGCCCACAAGGATTACCTCATCTATGTCTGATTTATCAAGTCCAGCATCTTTGAGTGCTTTTTTGCATGGTTCCAAGGAGTTTGTAACAAGGTCGCCTACGAGTTGTTCGAACTTGCTACGGGAGAGTTTTTTCACCAAGTGTTTTGGTCCAGATTGGTCTGCCGTGATGTATGGTAGGTTGATTTCTGTTTCTGTTGTGGATGACAGTTCGTGTTTCGCTTTTTCGGCAGCCTCTTTCAGGCGTTGCAGAGCCATCTTGTCTGTTTTGAGATCCATGCCTGTTTCGGATTTGAATTCTTCGAGCAACCAGTCTACAACGCGAACGTCGAAATCATCTCCGCCGAGGAATGTGTCTCCATTTGTTGCTAGCACTTCGAAAACGCCGTCGCCTATTTCCAAAACAGAAACGTCGAATGTACCGCCCCCTAGGTCGTAAACAACAATCTTCTGATCAGATTTTTTGTCCAATCCGTAAGCAAGTGCTGCCGCTGTGGGTTCGTTGATAATGCGAAGAATGTTGAGTCCTGCAATTTTCCCTGCATCTTTGGTTGCTTGACGTTGCGAGTCGTTGAAGTATGCGGGCACGGTTACGACTGCATCTGTTACGGTTTCGCCTAGGTAGTCTTCCGCTGTTTGCTTGAGTTTTTGCAGAATCATGGCAGATATTTCAGGTGGTGCCATTTTTTTGCCATCAACTTCGACCCATGCGTCGTTGTTATCGCTTTTTATAATTTTGTAGGGTAGCAACTGCTGTGCTTTTTTTATTGCTGAGTCGTTAAATTTGCGACCGATTAAACGTTTCACTGAGAATAGTGTGTTTTCGGGATTAGTAACACCTTGGCGTTTTGCGGGTGTGCCCACCAAGCGTTCGTCGCCGTTGAAAGCCACAACTGACGGTGTTGTCAAGTGTCCTTCAGCGTTTACGATTACTTTGGGTGTGCCCCCTTCCATTACGGCTACAACTGAGTTGGTTGTACCTAAATCGATACCTATAACTTTACTCATTTTCGTCCTCCTGTGTGTGATTTTATTTTTTAACTTTTATGTCTGTGTGTAGTTTTATTTTTTGGTTTCTATTTTTTACTAACTTTCACCTTAGCAGGTCGAACAACTCGACCGTTGAGTGTGTACCCTGTTTGCAGGGTTCCCGATACGGTGTTGTCGTCCAGCTCAGGGTTGTGCTCTAGCATTAGCCCTTCGTGGAAATTCGGGTCGAACGGTGTACCCATGGGCGTTTCAATGGGTTC
>CAMZNJ010000028.1 GCA_947313825.1 uncultured Deferribacteraceae bacterium
CAGCATACTCCTGCACGACTGCAAGGGAGCCATCAGTGGACTTATCGTCGATGACGATTACCTCAAAGTCGGTAAACGTTTGGTCGAGGATGCTTTGGAGGCACTCGCCAACGTACGACTCAACGTTGTAAACAGGAACAATAACACTAATCACGGGGGGGACGCTTCTAACCATAACAAAATCCACTACACTTTAAATTCATTTCAAATAAGTATAGCACATTCTAAGACGGAACAAAAGCGGTTTTTACAAGGCTACAAAAAGAGGTAAAGAACAACAAACGTGAGGGCAATAACACCCAATGACAACCACTTGATAAGCTCGCGACTCGAAAGGATGCTGTCGGGGGCAAGGATATCCTGACCCATGTTGTCCTTGAATACACGCATCTCCTGCTCAAGTCGCTTAAAATTAGTGATGGTGTTTACCAAGTACTCCACAAAATCCAACTCCTCTATCTTCCGCGTATTATAGTTGGGGCGTACCTCGAGCATATCCATCTCACGAATAGAAATTGTTGTGTCGGTGGATTTCTCATAATCAACCATAAATCCAAAATGCTCAAGAAATTTAGCATAAGCATTACTCGTTTCAGCGTTGGACTCCTTTAACGGCAAAGACAAATCAGACTTGGAGTAGTGGTAACCCTTTACACGGCTATGGACAACATTAATAAGCTGAGACATAGCATAACTGCCCAAACCCTTATGACGGAGCCTTTGAGGCAAATAGAGACTCATATTAGGATTAAATGATATGGTGCGGTTTTTATGGTTGATGGTCAAAGATATGGAATAGTTTTTATCGGTAATAGCGGAAGTCAGAAGTGTAACGTCCATATCCTCCTCGCTATTGATTTTGCTGAGAGCCTTGGCGTTAATCAAAGGAGTGATACGAACAACATAGGTCTCGTAGTAGTCCGACTTCTCAGAATGTATGGCAATGATGACGTAGGCAAACGTTTGGTCGGTGATGCCAGTGTTGAGAGTATGTTTCGCCTTGACCAGTCGAACCATACCATAAGGTGAGGCCTCAGCTTTGCGTTCGAGCTCTGAAATAGTTGAGTTTTGAATGGGCACAACCCCTCCTAAGGCAACAAAAATACGGTGAAATACCTGCTAGTTACAATTTTACGACATGAATGTGCAATAGTCAATACCTTTGTCGCTGTGCCATGAGTTTTGAACAGGGCAGCTGTGCGTAAAAAAATGAGCAAACTGAAGTAGTCCGCGTAGGTGTGCAAAACTAATGGATGCCTACGCAGACACAATCATGTGGATACGAATGCTCTAGGATAGCTTCTTGTACAGGTCGATAAACTCACTACACATAGTTTGAAATACTTCCACAGACATCATTTGATCCTCAGCATGAGCCAGTAAAATAGACATGGTAACACCCTCACCAGCAGCCTCTTTCTGCACAAGGCTAGTGTGCTGCTTGTGGGCATCAACAAACGCCTCTTTCGCCTCTGAAACAAGCTTTTCTGCACCAGCAAAATCGCCGTTTTTAGCAAGCTGTATCGCCTCAATGTACATGGATTTTGCGGTACCAGATGAGGCAATGATGGTGAATATTGCCTCTTCCATCTCCAATGCTAAGTCTTCTGCGTTACTCATAAATTTCCCTCCAATATTAGGTTGCGTCCCTCTTAGTTTACGATATTTACACGAAACTTTGACCATGGCAATACATATTTTAAAAGCCTTTGGTTGCTCGCTGTAACCCTGCCAACAATATTTACACCACCGCTGTTGTCCATGGGGGCAGTGGCGATATGCATCTCACCTTTGTAACGACCGTAATTGTCGTTGTCGATGGTTACGTCCCCAAACTCGATGGGATGAGTGTCGTGGGGGGCAATGGGCGAATCCTTGTAGTAGATACGCATCATAGTGGAACGTATCATGAGACCAGAATTGTCGCCACGGAACATGTGCAAATTGTCCTCCAAAATGCTACGCTCCGTTGCAGTGGTGTTGCTGCCAACCTCAACGTCGATGACAATAATATCCTTGTTCATCGCACCCAAGGCAGCAAGCTCATCCTCGCTGGCGTAAGCGTTGCCGATGATTACGTCGTTGATGTAGCGTGAGGCGAAAAGCTCCTTGGCTTGAGCAACAATGTCCAAGTTGCGGTGCTCTTCAATGGTCGGAAGCCCCTCAACAACCTCCTGAGTCGAAAAGGTGCCCTCAGCGTTGGACGACACGAACGCAGCGTTGTGAATGTTGAGGTCGTACATCTGCTTGGATGTCTCCATGAAGTAGTCCACCGACAAACCGGTGTAGCGACGGGGGTAAAAGTTGTGGCACGCAATAATATTGGACAGGTTCGGACGATAGGACATAATATTATTGAGGTACAGGGTGCCTGTGCTGGAATTGAACTCGATCTTGATATTGTAAGGATTGTAAGACATGAGTGCCTCTTCAGCACCGGAAAAACCTTCGTCCAAGCGGATGCCGTAAACACCAAGCTCGTGGAAGAGGGATAGGTCGTCGTGGGTTACACCTAAAAATTTCATTATGGTGGGGTTAACGTCCGTTACAACAGCCATGTTGTGGCTTTTGGCATGGGCAACAATCCCCTTGAAATCGGATAAAAACTTCTGCTTATTCTCTTCGGAAACACTAAGAAAACAGGTAAAAATACGCGTGAAACCGTACTTTGCTGCGAGGGTGATGTATTCCATATCTTTTTCGATGGGATTGCGTCCCACGTATACGGATATACCTAGTCCTTTTAAAAACATAATAACTCTCCATATTTGTTATGCGATTGTTCTAAATATTTGCTGTACGAGGTGCGGTGCCTATTACGACACGGTTACACCTCGCACACAACAGGTATTCAGTACAGGTACGTAATACAGGTATTCAGTACAGGTACGCAGTACAGGTATTCAGTTTTACTTCAAATAGTCAACATATTTGCGGTGTGCCTCGAAAAGCTCCTCAAACATGGCTCTGTTCACAGTATCGCTACGTGAGAAGGGGTTCATGTTGAGGGCAAGAATCGCTTTGTCGTAACTCTTCTCCATGACAGCTTCCACGGCTAACAATTCGTATGACTTCAGAAACTCATGGAGCCCGCGGACACTGCGAGGCAGTTCGGTGATGCTATCCAGTGGCACGGCACCATCTTTGGTCAGGCGAGCGGATATTTCGATTGTGTCGTCGGGATCGAGGTTTTTAACATGCCCATTGTTTTTGATATTTACGGCGTGAATAAGCCCTTCGTCCCCATAGATGGAGGTCAAAACATCGCAAGCAACGTCGGAATAGTAGGCACCGCCACGCTTGGACAACTCCTCAGGTTTCTCCTTGAGGTCGGGGTTTTGATATTTTTTGAAAAGCTCTTTTTCGTATTCCATAACCTGAGTCGCACGGCTAATACCTTTCGCAAAGTCTTCCATCTGGTGCTCCATTTGCTCCTTGTTTTTGAAGTAGTAGGAGTGGTAAAAGCAGGGGATGAGACCAAGGGTCGTAATGAATTCCTTGTCGAACTTCATACCTTTTATATTAGGAATAGCTGTGGCACTGTCGAGGAATGCTTCCAGGGCTTGGGAGGAGATATCTTTGCCATTGTGAAGGGTGCGAAGCCCGTAAACAAGGTGGTTCAAACCTAAAAAGTCTATCTCTATTTCGCTGGAAGGAACATCGAGTGCCTTGGAAATCCAAAATTTAGTGGCGATGGGAACATTGCACACGCCAATAAAGCGGTGGAAGTCGGTGTAACGGTGAACAGCTTCGGATACAATACCGGAAGGGTTCGTAAAGTTGATAATCCAAGCGTTGGGAGCAAGCTCCTGAACATCCTTGACAATGTCCATGATAATGGGAATAGTGCGTAATGCCTTGAACAGAGAACCGGCACCGTTAGTCTCCTGACCGAGCATACCGTATTTATTGGGAATATGCTCATCGAGGCGGCGTGCCTCCATTTGACCAACACGAAACTGAGTGGTAATAAAATCGGCATCTTTAATTGCCTTACGACGATCGGTGGTTGCAAAAACCTTTACATCCAAACCAGCAGCTGTAAACATGCGATTAGTCAAACCCTCAATAATAGAAAGCTTTTCCAACCCCTCATCAATATCAACAAGGTGTAGCTCTGTAAGGGGAAATCTGTCGTATCGTTTGATAAGTCCTTCGATTAACTCTGGGGTGTAGGATGATCCGCCACCGATTGTAACCATTTTTAAGCGATGTGTGCTTGTACCCATACTGTTTACCTCCACTGGTAAGCGTGTAACTAAAAGTAAATAATTATAGAAAAGCCCCTCCCAAACATACGTTACAGAAGGGGCTCCACTGTCTTGTAACAATAGTAACCAAACATCTACAAAAAAGCAAGCAAACGTTTAGTACTGCCTGATACTGATGACGTCGAACTCGTAAGCTAAACCTTGCTCTTTTCAATGGCAACGCGGTTGGAGTACTGGATGAACGGAATGTACATCAAGAACGCCAACATGAAGTTGAACATTGCTAGAAGGGCTGCAGCGAAACTACCGTTAGTTGCAAGGAACGCACCAATTACGGGAGGTGTTGTCCACGGAATAATAATACTTGTTGGTGGAACAAGACCGATGGCTGTTACAGAGTAAGCTACGGCGGTAAGCACTACGGGGTTGATGATGAACGGCAAGAATAGGATTGGGTTTAAAACAATAGGTAAACCGAATATTACTGGCTCGTTAATCATGAAGATACCGGGAGCAAGACCAACCTTACCAACAGCACGATAGTCCTCGCGTTTGGAGAAGATAATGATTGCGAGAATCAAGGTTAGGGTTGCACCTGAACCTCCCAAGTGAACATAAGCATCCCAAGATACGGATGTCCATACGTTTGGCATTGCAACACCATTTTTCAACGCTTCTGCATTCTCCAATACTGCTGGTAGGTAAACGGAGTTGATGATAGGTGCAACAATGTTGGCACCATGGAGACCGAAGAACCAGAATAGGGGAATGAAGAATGAGATTATCAGAACAGTGAACACACTCTGACCAAGCTGCATAAATGGAGCCTGAACAAAACCGTTAATCAATGTCAAGAGGTTGTTTACATCGGTACTGCCCACGGTGAAAGCTGCTTTGGAAAGAACCAACGAAACGATACCCATGGTGTAGATTACCACCAAGGCAGGAACAAAGGCTACGAAACCGCGTGAAACCGCTGGAGGAACGCTGTCTGGCATGCGAATAACAATATTCCTTTTAACAAGACGAACATAGATCTCGGTGGAAACAATACCAACAATCATAGCGGCGAAAAGGTTAGTAGGACCAAAGTTGCCAACGGCAATCCAACCCCATGCACCCTCACCATTGATGGTTGACATTTGTGGCAAGTGAACAAAGTATGCAGCCAAAGCGATAACAGCGGCTGAGATGCCGTCCTCACCATAGCTAAGGGCAAGACGGTAAGCCACAGCAATTACGATGAATATGGACAGAATCGCAAATGAACCCCACCAAACAATACCGTTAAGCTCGAAGAACCAAGGAATTGCACCACGTACTGCAGAGCTTAGCTCAACATTAAATAGGGCATCTAGAGCACCCCAAAAATTGTTGAGTAGCACGGCAACGGATCCGGCAAGGATCAATGGCATTGCTGTTGCGAAACTATCACGGATAACTACCATATGGCGTTGCCCACCAATGCGAGAGGCAACAGGCGTAAAGTACTTGTCCATGATGTTAATAAAAGTATTCATATAAACTCTCCTCCTTATAAAAAATAACTTAGTTTTCATTTCGATCCTGATTGACCTAAATTAAAACTTTTCTTACTCTAGCACAAGGAGAGGGAGTGGTCAAGGGTTTTTATCAACAGATACGGAATGCCCGTAGATTAAGTGCTTGGCTGGTTATTACACTGACTGCCAAAGCATAATAGGGGGGCAACACTGAATAACACTACTTTATTTAAAATAAAATGTGAGGGGAAGGTTTACTACTACTATGTAGAAATTATTACACACAATGGAGCAATCGTGGGGAATAATCTTGCAGGGGCAACGCAAAGAAACGCCACGAACAACCGAAAAGCTGATCATGGCGTTAAATAAAAACGTTGGGTTGAAAGTAATTAAAATTAATACGTGCGAAGGCTTACGCCTAAATAATTATGGTGTAGCAGGCTGAGGGTATCGGCAAGACCAGTGTTGAAGTGCACCCTGTAAAATACTTTGTGCGTCGAGTTTGCTGTAGTCCATGCGTCCTACGATGTAGACAAGTTTACTAGGGAACATGCTGATAATCCTGCTGGCACGGTATCTGATGGGGGGGGTAAGCAGGATAATATCGGCATACCGACCACTGTCTTTGAGCTCTGATATGGTGAAAGACTGCACAGAAATATTTAGCCCTCTACTATTAATTAGCTTTGTCATTTTGCGGGACAGTATCAAGCTAGAAACACCACCCGAGCAGTATAGATAAAGATTTTTATTGTTTTGAATAGCCATATTGGTACCTCTCAATTTCTTGTGAAACCAAACACTTTAGCGATTACATTAGTAATTAATGGCGTAATCCACTGTGTTTGGGTACATTTATGTTAATTCGTCCGCCACCTCCTTTGTTCCTTAAGATATTTGGGCATAGGTGTATACATTGCATTATATAGGCACATAGCCCGTTGTATTGGGGCATATATTGGGGCATATATTGGGTCAAATATTGGGGCATAGTACGGTGCTGTACTGTATTATACTGTACTGTGCTGTCGCCCAGCAAACGAACGTCTCCCATATAAACGGACTATGTACCAAAAGAAAAGACTTGTCAAGGCAAATCGTTTCTACTTGCAAGTTTTATTATGCGGACTGCTCTAGCAGCTGTATGCAGTCGTCTAGGATGGCGTCAACCTTCATTAGACCATAGTTTTGCA
>CAMZNJ010000029.1 GCA_947313825.1 uncultured Deferribacteraceae bacterium
TCTAGCCAGGAGATGGGGCAGAGTTGGAAAACGCAGATTGGTTGCAGTTGCAAAAGTGTAACGGGTAGGCAGTTCGGTTCTGTTTTGTGTTCAGGCGACGTTGATTGAAATGGGAATATTATTGAGAGAGCTAGTAGTAAGCTTAATCGCTTTGTTAGGAACCGTAGATTTTTTTACGGGTTTCAAAACATTGCAACGTACAAACAAAAAAAGCGAACTGGCTAATACATCACGATTCTGTTGCGGACTCCAATCCACTTCAGAGTTAGTATTAGTTGTTCAAAAATCAAGAATCAAGACAAACTTGAATTCTATTTAAGAAATTTAGGAATAAAGCAATTTACAATAAATTTTGGATGGAGAGTTTGATCCTGGCTCAGAACGAACGCTGGCGGCGTGCTTAACACATGCAAGTCTAGGTGGCTTTGGTTTTCGGATCAAAGCAAACTGGCGAACGGGTGAGTAACACGTAAGAAACCTGCCCCTATGTCTGGGATAACAATAGGAAACTGTTGCTAATACCGGATACGCGGCTTTATCGCATGATAAAGTCGGAAAGTCGGTCATGCTGACGCTTAGGGATGGTCTTGCGTACCATTAGCTTGTTGGTAGGGTAACGGCCTACCAAGGCAACGATGGTTAGCCGGTCTGAGAGGGCGACCGGTCACACTGGAACTGAGATACGGTCCAGACTCCTACGGGAGGCAGCAGTGGGGAATTTTGCGCAATGGTCGAAAGACTGACGCAGCAACGCCGCGTGGATGATGAAGGTCTTCGGATTGTAAAATCCTTTTGTAAGGGAAGAACACCTATCATAGTAACTGATGATAGCTTGACGGTACCTTACGAATAAGCTCCGGCTAACTCCGTGCCAGCAGCCGCGGTAATACGGAGGGAGCAAGCGTTGTTCGGATTTACTGGGCGTAAAGCGCACGTAGGTGGTTTGTCAAGTCAGTGGTTAAAGTCGTCGGCTCAACCGACGTTATGCCATTGAAACTGACAGACTAGAGTGGCGGAGAGGGTAGTAGAATTCACAGTGTAGCGGTGGAATGCGTAGATATTGTGAGGAATACCATTGGCGAAGGCGACTGCCTGGCCGCCAACTGACACTGAGGTGCGAAAGCGTGGGGAGCAAACAGGATTAGATACCCTGGTAGTCCACGCCGTAAACGATGGATACTAGATGTCGGGCTTATGTTCGGTGTCGTAGCTAACGCGTTAAGTATCCCGCCTGAGGAGTACGTTCGCAAGAATGAAACTTAAAGGAATTGACGGGGGCCCGCACAAGCGGTGGAGCACGTGGTTTAATTCGATGCTAACCGAAGAACCTTACCCAGACTTGACATCCCTGGAAAACCTAGAGATAGGCAATACCTACTTTTGTAGGACCGGGTGACAGGTGCTGCATGGTTGTCGTCAGCTCGTGCCGTGAGGTGTTGGGTTAAGTCCCGCAACGAGCGCAACCCCTGTTTTTAGTTGCCAACGGTTCGGCCGTGCACTCTAAAGATACAGCCGACGTTAAGTCGGAGGAAGGTGGGGATGACGTCAAATCATCATGGCCCTTATGTCTGGGGCTACACACGTGCTACAATGGACTATACAGAGGGCAGCTAAACCGCGAGGTCATGCGAATCCCAAAAAGTAGTCCTTAGTTCGGATTGCAGTCTGCAACTCGACTGCATGAAGCTGGAATCGCTAGTAATCGCAGGTCAGCAAAACTGCGGTGAATACGTTCTCGGGCCTTGTACACACCGCCCGTCACACCATGGGAGTCGGTTTTGCCCGAAGCCGGTGTGCTAACCCTTTTGGGAGGCAGCCGTCGACGGCAGAATTGGTGACTAGGGTGAAGTCGTAACAAGGTAGCCGTACCGGAAGGTGTGGCTGGATCACCTCCTTTTTAAGGAAAGTTACAAATCATTCGTTGGACATTCTGCTTAGTTAGAATGTTTCGATTAGGCTCTTTATAGTTCTCTCAATTCCCTTTTCATTCTTACGTTAGTAGAGTGTTTGTCATTTTCTTGTCAGATGCGTTCCCTTTTCTTTTTTGTAGAACCTCTCTCTTTACAGCCTTTCCTTTTTTTCAGATGCGTTCCCCTTGTAAGCTTCATATCTATTTTCATTGACGTGCGTTTCTCTCACATGTTTCATTTCTTTTTAACAGAACCTCTCTCTTTACAGCCTTTCCTTTTTTTCAGATGCGTTCCCCTTGTAAACTTCATACCCATAGCCATTTTCGTTGACGTGCGTATTTCCTTCTTACGTTAGTAGAGTGTTTGCCATTTTCTTGGCATGCTTGTTTCCTTCGTAAACTTCATATCCATATCTATTTTCATTGACGTGCGTTTCTCTCACATGTTTCATCATCTCTCTTTATCTTCCTTTCTTTGAGTCTTTTTTTGGGCAATTTTTCTCTGCCATGCCCCTGCACGCAGCACCTATGCAAGGCGAAGCCACATGATGAAACGGTATGTTTCCGTTGCAAGGCGTTACCCTCGTTTGCCATACAGTACGTGCAGAATTCGGTAAGTTGTAGGAACAGTGTTGTCAATTCGCGAGCACGCCAACAGGCGGCGAGGGTATCAGTACCTAAGCGTCCTACCTGAACCCCATGTACTTGATGAGTTTTATGCGTTTAGGGGTGATAAATATCTCGCGGTACGCGAGGGCAATAGGGCGTGTGATTTGACTTTTGGAAAGAGCCATATAAAAACCGTAGGATCGACGATACGACTTGCGGGAAACATTATGAAGATTATAGACGTAGTCGGCAACTTTGCGGTCAATATTCGGTGTTTTCCCAATAATACGCATGGCATGAAAATGCCAGCTGTCGGGGGATGTGTAGTCAAATAGGTGGTCGAGAAGAGCTTTATGGGGGGATGTAATGGCGGCGATGTCGGCAAGTATTTTCAGTTGGGCTTCAGGGGACTCGTTGATATGCTCCAGAGCCATTTGCAGATGCAAAGCATAAGAGAGGGTGTGAACTTTTAAAACACTATCGTACTCGCCGTCATTGCCCTTGGATGTTAAAAAATCAAATATCATAAACGTATTAACAACAACACCGCGTAGCTCCTCCCTAGTGTAAGCCTTTCGCATTAGGGAGTCGGGGCGAATACGGTATACGATTAGTGGTTGTGCTATGAGAACAATCTTCTGGGCATAGTAAAGAAGCTGAGTTGTTGCGACTTGATCCTCCATGAGACCCGTAGGAAAAGTAATATTATTCGCCACAAACAGCTCTGCTTTGTACATTTTGTCCCACGAAAATGACTTGCTAACAGCTACGTCATATTCCTGAAAAGACTGCAGAATATCCTTACCAACATACTCGTAGTATCTCGGAGTATACCTTGGTTCAAACTTATTATCGATAAGGCGCAAGAAGGGGAATTGCACAATACATGCATTTGTAGAGGTGGCGGTATCCATGAGAATCTGAAGGGCATCGTCGGTATGGTAGTAGTCGTCGGGGTCAATAAATAGGAAGTACCTGCCAGAGGCGGACTTCAAGCCAGTATTCCTAGTCATTCCAACATTTTTGTTAACATCGTGCTCGATTATTTTTATTCGAGGGTCGTGGGTAGCGTACTCGCGTAATATCGACAAAGAGTTGTCGGTAGATTTGTCATCCACAGCAATGAGCTCGAAGTCGGTGAATGTTTGCCGTAAAGCACTGTCGAGGCACTCCTTGAGGTACTGCTCCATATTGTACACAGGCACAATGATACTAATAGTTGGGCGATGGCTCATGGCTCTCGACCTCCCCGAAATCTGATTTCTAGATCTTTAGGGGAAAGTATAGCAGATAAAGGGCTAAATCGCAATATCTCTTCCCTATGATTTACCACTCGATGAAGCAGATGCCTATAGCAGACGGGATACGCATTGTATAAAATACTACTTGAGAAATCGAAAAATAGGTGTTACAATCATATTTAATGAATTGATAACAAGTATTTATCAGAAATAAGTACTTAAAATAATTTTAGGAGGTCGGTTATGACCAAAGGTATGAAGAGTATTTTAATTGTGGCGATGCTAGCGATGTTAGCTATGGGCGTTGTTGCTTGCGGAGAAGATAGTAGTGGTGGAGACGAAGCGAACAGCTTACCCATGTTGATGCTTGGAGACAATA
>CAMZNJ010000030.1 GCA_947313825.1 uncultured Deferribacteraceae bacterium
TACAAAATATTTTTTTGGGAGAATGGCGATCCACAAACCACAAATATTTTGCTTAAAGGTGATGGCAAGCAGTCCCCCATTAATTTCACCATACCCGTTTCCCCTGGTTTTGAGTCCCTTCATCTTCAGTGGTACTCCTACTACGGTGCTGGTCTGAAAAAATCTAGTCGTAGTGATATTGCAACCACATCCGTGTATCGTAAATCACTCAATTCCAACTACTTCCTTGATGCTCTAAAAAACCCGAATAATATATCCGATATTTTCATCAGTTACAGCCAAACCCCTGAAGTTCAAGCCGATAACGATCATCGTGGTGCCCTAGGTATTGTTGGCGAAGCCATTGGCAACGGACTCACATTCCTCCCCCTCAATATTGAACTTACTCGCGACGGTTACCCCCTTGTTTATACGGATTTCAACAACCAAGATTCCACCTCAACATGCCCCAACATGAACATCTCAAGGCTAACCCTCAACGCTGTCGAAAAATGTACCGCTAATTACGAATACCCACCTACTCAGCTCGTGGACTACATTGGAGCACTCATGGGCAGGGCTGTCATGGTGCTCGCCTACAACCCCAAACGCGTGAAAATCGACAAAGTCTACGACGTACTCGAACAAGCAAAATCCACAAACAACGTCGTCTACATGCCCAAAGGGTACAACCTAAATCGAACAGAAATAGATGGCGAACACAACAAACTCATAAACGCTGGTGCCCAAAACCCACTCTTCATCTACAGCTACTCCATCACAACCGAAAACAACTACAACCGCAACGAATACACCCTAAAACAACTCTACAACAATAACGACGACAAAGAGATTCCCGACTACGTAAGAGGTATCAAACTACGCATGTCGACGCCACCCGAAACCCTCGACGACTTCTTCATGGTGGATATGGCTAGCAAGTTTGTCCCCACCGAAAGCGGACACAAACTCTACTCCTTCTTAAAAGAACTCAAAAAATACAACCTACTCGTCATCAGAGATCTACAAGTATTTGGCGACTACACTTCGCAAGTAGCACAAGGAACATCAACCAAATACGGAATACTACGACCAGCCATCATAAACGAATACAACCTCGGCGTACACGCCTTCCTAACAACACAACCCGAACACCTATTGCCTGTCAGAAAATTCATACTTACGCAAAATATCTCAACAGGGTACATCAAACCACCCAAATACAATGTACTCAACGTAAGCCTCGAACAAGCTAAAGGTACGGTCGGCAGCGGCAAAATTAAAATTACCTACGACAACCCACCACTATTTAACGACGGCGACAGCATCGTTGTCGAACTACTAACGCTCGGGGGACTGCAAACATACCAACAACAACTTATACCAAACAGTACTAGTGGCGAAATCACCATGGATAACCTCAAAAATAACCACGAATACCACGTCAAAATATACACACAAGGGAACAACAGCACATCCATACCAATCAACCTCTTTGCATCGCCAAACATACCGCAAATCCAAGGGATAACACACAATGTCAAAGACAACAACACTATTGTCCTAAACATCAACCTCAACAACATCGATAACTCAAATATTTCAAAAATTATTGTGCGACCAATCAATAACCCAAACCCCTTTTCGCAAAATGCTAAAAACATGAATATCTCTAAACGGTATACCGACCTGCAACCACAACTCAGCGACAAACAGGTTTTCTGCTACAACATTACAACAACTAAAATACCTGTGAAAATACCACAGGGACACGCCAAAACAATGGAAATCTACCTGCTCTCAAACAACAACATTCCATCAGCACCAACAACATACCGTGCCGCAAACATACTGCCCACAATCATACACGAAGCCGATGCCCAAGGGGAAATCAACTTCAACTTCTCAATCACATCCGACGAACTAATAGGGGCGGAGCTACCCCTTTTCAACGCAAGCACAATAGGTGTGGACAACATCGACATATACCAAGAAGGTGAACTCGGGTTTGACGATATGCAGGAGGGTGCCGACGGTAACCTTCATGAAGAGGGTGTCGCAACGCCGTAGCGTCAGCGTCCCCAACGTCAGCGTTGCACAGCGTCCCCAACATTGCACAGCGTCCCCAACGTCAGCGTCAGCTCCAGCCGAGCACAGCACCAGCGTTGCACAGCGTCCCCAACGTCAGCGTCAGCTCCAGCGTTGCACAGCGTTCCCCAACGTCAGCGTCAGCATCAGCCGAGCACAGCACCAGCGTTGCACAGCGTCCCCAACATTGCACAGCGTCCCCCAACGTCAGCACCAGCAACGCACACAAAAAAAGCCAGCACACACCACAATACTCAGCAAATATGAGTATTGTAGTACATACTGGCCACTTGAGTCGCGTAATTGCGTCCCAAATTGTCCAACGCTTAACGCTTGGAGTACTGATCCTTCTTGCGGGCTTTAGGTTGCCCAGTTTTCTTACGTTCGACCATTCTAGAGTCGCGAGTCAGTAACCCTTCTTTTTTGAGCGCAGGTCTT
>CAMZNJ010000031.1 GCA_947313825.1 uncultured Deferribacteraceae bacterium
ACAACATACGTTGCACCGTTGAGCTCATCAACCCTATTGCCATGGAGCAAGGTTTGCGTTTCGCTATTCGCGAAGGTGGACGTACAGTTGGTGCCGGCGTTGTTAGTGAGATCTTAGACTAAAATAAAGTAAGAAAAAGGTGAGTCATATGGCTACAAACGAAAAAATACGAATCAAGCTTAAAGCATTCGATCACTTTGTTGTTGATAAAGCTGTCAAAGATATCGACAATGCTGCCAAGCGTACCGGTGCAAGCGTTGTTGGACCTATCCCTCTACCCACTAGGGTGGAGAGGTTTGCTCCACTACGTTCGCCCCATGTTAATAGTAAATCGAGGGAGCACTTTGAAGTTCGTACACACAAACGCCTCCTCGAAATAGTAGATTACAACCCTCAAACAATCGACGCCCTAATGAAGCTTGAACTAGCTGCAGGTGTTGACGTTGAGATTAAACTGTAAGAAGAGAGGTCGTTGCAAAATGAAAAAAGGTATTATTGCTAGGAAAGTGGGTATGACACAGATATACTCCGAAGATGGTCTCCTTGTTCCTGTTACTGTTGTTGAGGCTGGTCCGTGCAAAGTTATTCAGAAAAAAACAGTTGAAACTGATGGGTACGATGCTGTTCAACTCGGTTTTTATGAAGAAACAAAAACACAGAGAAAAAACAAACCTAGGACAGGACACTTCAAAAAAGCAGGCATTAACGTTATGCGTCATTTGAAAGAGTTCCGACTAGAAGATGTCTCCGGATACGAAGCTGGTGCTAGTGTTGATGTGAGTCAATTCGCCGAAAAAGAGCTAGTTGATGTTGCTGGCACAAGCATAGGTAAAGGCTTCCAAGGTGTTATGAAACGCCACAACTTTGCCGGCGGACCAGCATCACACGGTTCACAGTTTCACCGCTCAGGTGGCTCAATCGGGATGTGCGAATACCCCGGTAAAACACTCAAAAACCAAGGGATGCCCGGTCGCATGGGTGGCAAAAAAGTTGTTACTCAACGCCTAGAAGTTATGAAAGTTATCCCCGAACAAAACCTACTCCTTATCAAAGGTGCAGTACCCGGACATAAGAGCGGAATTGTTTACATTACGGATACAGTTAAACCAGTAATCTAAAGTATTATTGGTTTAACTGTGAAAAAACTATTGCACAGGCTCGGCTTGTGTGGTAAGCTGTTTATTCAGTGGCGAGAGCATGTCTTTTAAAACTTGGTCGCTAAGGAGCTCGCCCCCTTGTATGGCTAGGTTTGTTGGTTTTGTGCCCCACCTACAATATATGTAGTGTGGCGGTACTATCCTTTTTATTGAATTGCTTTTTAGAGTAAAGGCACTGTGGCTTGGCTGG
>CAMZNJ010000032.1 GCA_947313825.1 uncultured Deferribacteraceae bacterium
AATCTTCACCTTCATGGCACTAACCATGCCAGCATCAGCCAAACCCATAGAACGTGCCGTCGCTGAACCCCACTCAGAACCAACGCGGAAAGCCTCAGGAACAGCAGCACTCCAAGCACCATCATCCGAAAACAGATTACCTCGAGCCTCATCATTTAACGTCATCGTAAAGGCATCCACATAAAAAGCAAAACCAGCAACAAATGAATCACCAGCACCAACAGTGTTCACAACACCATAATCGCTCTCAACAGGGTGTGCTAAGCTCGCACGACCACGATAACCTACGTGTACCGCTCCCTCCGACCCCATGGTGGCAACAACATTGACGGCACCCGCACGTTGAAGCTCCCTGCTACACGCAATAACATCCGACACGCTTTCCACAGGCTCAGACGAACCCGTAAGCAAAAGCATTACCTCAGCTAGCTCCTCTTTGTTGGGCTTCACCAAAAAAGGTTTGGCGTCCAAGGAATACCTAAGTGCCTCGCCAGAAGTGTCCACAATGAAGTAAACATTCTCACCATTAGTATGAGCAATGCGGGAGCGTACCCCCTCAATTATCTCTGCATAGATTTGAGGCTGATTAACAGGTGCCGACCCAGCCAAAACAACTGTATCGCCACTGTTGAGCATGCTTGCAAGGTAGTCCGTAATTTGGCGGACTTCACCATGGGAGAATACCTTGTCGTACTGCTGATTAAAGTCTGTTTCCAGCGTAGCATCACCCATGCCAGCTTCATCCCCATGCTGTACCTTGATATTAAGGCGTACCATATTTTTGTCCACAGCGATGAAGTCATGTTCTACCCCCGTGGCATCCAATGCACGAATAAACGTTTCTGCCATTACGCCGCCAACAAACCCTGTGGCAATGTTGCCCACACCCATACGTGTCAGCATCTGACTGCAGTTTACCCCTTTCCCGCCAGGGTAGATACCCTTTTCAACGGTTCTGTTAATCTCCCCCACACTTATGGTTTCCGTGTGAATGTAGTAGTCCATGGTTGGCGACAGCGTTACTGTATAAATCATATCTCCCCCTGAAAAATACCTTTCCCGTAACAATTTTCCGTAACAATTTTCCGTAACAATTCCCCGTAACAAATACGTGCAAAAAATGGGGGCTGAACCTCCTAAACAGGCTCAACCCCCACTCTGTATAACACGGAAAGGAGATTACTAAGGCTAGTGCTCTCCCCCCTCAATTTTCATACCTAGCTTCATATTACTGAAGCAGGGCTAAAGCGGCTTGAGGCAATGATTTTGCTTGTGCTAGCATGGCTGTTGCTGCCTGCTGCAACACTTGGTTACGTGTAAACTCGGTGGTCTCAGCAGCAATATCTGCATCGATCATACGGGAGTTAGCCGCAACAAGGTTTTCACGCATTGTGTCCAAGTTTGTGCTTGTGTACTGCAAGCGACTCATCTGAGCACCGATGGAGGCACGGGCACTGTTCACATCGTTGAGAGCGTTGTCAAACTTAACGATAGCTTTTTCAGCAACAACTTCGTCGTAAACGTATGCGTTATCGATGCGAAGAGCTTTTACGTCCATTTGTGCAACAGAAACGTTCATGGTTTGACCAGCGTTAGCACCGATTTGGAGCTCAGTACGGTTGTCAACCAAGTGGAGGTATTGGGTATCAACGCTGCCAACAGGGTCGAACTTAACTGTGCTAGTGTTTGCATCCCAACTAGCTTTAGTACCAACGGTGGAACCGATATCAAGCATTACGCCGTTTAATAGGGAGTTAACACGGGATTCAGTTGTACGCTCTGAGCCAAGGTATAAACCTGTGTGAGCCTCATAAATCTGAACTTCCATCACTGCTTCACGGGATTCAATAACCTGAGATAAACCGAATGCGTTGACGATGTTTTCGCCACCAACAAAGGAGAGTCGTGATTCGTCTCCAATGGTACCAGTTTGCATAATCAGGGTACCAGCAACCTTATCTACACTAGCAACCCCTGGGGCGTCGATGAAACGAATGAGGTTATCGTTAATCTCATTCATAGCAGCCGCATCCCCACCAGTACTTTCGAGGGTTGCACCTAAGCCAACGTCGATTAGTGCCGCAGTTAGAGCTGCATCAACGTCGAGCATGGTGTAGCCACCCTCTAGG